>PNMH01000110.1 GCA_013823505.1 Polaromonas sp.
GTGGCGCTGGTGATCTTTGTGTTCCTGCGCACGCTGCGCGCGTCGATCATCCCGATCGTGACCATCCCGGTCAGCCTGATCGGCTCGTTCGCGCTGATGGCCCTGTTTGGCTTCTCCATCAACACCCTCACGCTGCTGGCGCTGGTGCTGGCCATCGGCCTGGTGGTGGACGATTCCATCGTGGTGCTGGAGAACATTTACCGGCACATCGAAGAAGGCATGAAACCGTTCGAGGCTGCGATCAAGGGCGCGCGCGAGATCGGTTTTGCCGTGGTGGCCATGACGCTCACGCTGGCGGCGGTGTACGCACCGCTGGCCTTCACGCCGGGGCGCACCGGGCGCCTGTTTGCCGAATTCGCCCTGGCGCTGGCCGGTGCGGTGGTGGTGTCGGGTTTTGTGGCGCTCACGCTCTCACCCATGATGTGCAGCAAGCTGCTGCGCCACAACGCCAACCCCGGTCGTTTCGACCGCGGCATGGAGCGGGTGCTGGTCGGCATCACCAACGGCTACGACCGCGTGCTGGCCTTGTCGCTGAAGGCGCGCTGGCTGGTGGTGGGCGTGATGATCGCCAGTGCGCTGGGCAGCTGGCTGCTGCTCAAGAACACGCGCCAGGAGCTCGCGCCGATCGAAGACCGGGGCGTGATCCTCGCTTCGATCAACGGCCCCGACGGCGCCACGCTGGCCTACACGCGCCGCTACGCGGAGACCATCGAACGCATCGGCCAGGAATACCCCGAGTTCAACAATGTGTTCAGCAACGTGGGCAACCCCTCGGTGGCCCAGGGCAGCGTGTTCCTGCGAGCCAAGCCGTGGGAGGAGCGCACGCGCACCACGCAGCAGATCGCCCGCGAGATCGGCCCGCGCATGGCGGCGCTGCCCGGGGTGAGCGCGTTTGCCATCACGCCACCGTCGCTGGGGCAGGGCTTCCGGGAACGTCCGATCAACTACGTGATCGTGACCTCCGACAGCTACCAGAACCTCTCGGCCACGGTGCGCAAGTTTCAGGACGCGCTGGCCAAAAACCCCGGGTTCATTCAAGTCGACACCGACCTTCGCCTGAACAAACCCGAGATCCGCATGGATGTGGACCGCGAGCGCGCCGCCGACATGGGGGTGAGTGTGGACGCGATCGCGCGCACCGTGGAAACCATGCTCGGCGGACGCACCGTGACCCGTTACAAGCGCGATGGTGAGCAGTACGACGTGGTGGTGCAGACCGTCTCGGCCAACCGCAGCACGCCCGAGGACATCGACCGGCTCTTCGTGCGCGGACGCGGGGACGCCATGATTCCCCTGGCCTCGCTGGTCAAGGTCTCCGAAGTGGTGGTGCCGCGCGAGCTCAACCACTTCGGGCAGCGCCGCAGCGCCTCCATCACCGCCAACCTGGCGCCCGACTTCGCGCTGGGTGATGCGCTGGCGTTCATGGACCAGACGGCGCGCGAAGTCCTGCCGCCGGGCTACACCACCGACCTCAACGGCCAGAGCCGCGAGTTCCGCAACTCGTCGGGTTCGTTGGCGGTGGTGTTTGCGCTCTCGCTGTTGTTCATCTACCTGGTGTTGGCGGCGCAGTTCGAGAGCTTCGTCGACCCGCTCATCATCATGCTGAGTGTTCCGCTGTCCATGCTGGGTGCGTTGGCCGCGCTCAACTTGACCGGAGGCACGCTCAACGTGTTCAGCCAGATCGGACTGATCACCCTGGTGGGCCTGATCACCAAGCACGGCATCCTGATCGTGGAGTTTGCCAACCAGCTGCGTGAGCAGGGTGTGGACAAACTCGAAGCGGTGAAGCGCTCGGCTGCGCTGCGTCTGCGTCCCATCCTCATGACCACCGGCGCCATGGTGTTGGGCGCTCTGCCGCTGGCGCTGGCCAGTGGTGCCGGCGCTGAAAGCCGACAGCAAATCGGCTGGGTGATCGTGGGCGGCATGAGCCTGGGTACCTTGCTCACCATCTTCGTGGTGCCGACGATGTACACCTTGCTGTCGCGCACCAAGTCGCACAAGCCCGCTGCGCCTGTGGATGGGCATGTGGAGGCTGTCCTCGCCAAGTAGGGTTGTGTGGGCGTCGCGTTTTGTGCCTGCACCTCGCGGGCTCTCGGACGCGGTGTGCGCTGCTCCGCGGCTGTCCCCCGGCGGCTGGTTCCGCCTCCTCCTTGATGCCGCTGCGCAGCGCACACCGCGCCCGTGAGCCGAAGTTGCGTTGGTTTGCCTGCCGACCGAGTGTCAACGAGATCATCGGCGGCCATGGGGCACGGCGCAGCGAAATCAAGGAGGAGGGGCCAAAGGCCCCGGGGGACATTCGCGGAGCCGTGCCCCGTGGTCGCCGATGACCGGACCAGCCGGAGAAAAACTCAGACCACCCCGGAAAACATCATCACGTCAACGCTGTCGCCAACGGACACGTTGCCCTGCGAGTGGTGCAAGACGATGAGGCCGTTGGCTTCGACCATGGAGCTCAAGACCCCGGAGCCCTGGTTGCCGGTGATGCGAACCGAGAGTGAACCGTCGGCCGCACGGCTCACAATGCCGCGCTGGTACTCGGTGCGCCCTGGCTTCTTGCGCAGCGGCTCCAGGCTCTTCGCCTGCAACAGCACCGGCGCCGTGGCCGTGCCACCCATGAGCCGCTGCAGGGCCGGGCGCACGAAAGCCAGGAAGGTGACCATGACAGCCACCGGATTGCCCGGCAAGCCGAACAGCACCGATGACTTGCCCGCTTCCGAGAGGCGCCCGACCGCCATCGGACGACCTGGTCGCATGGCGATGCGCCAGAACGCCACGTCGCCCAGCTGCTTCATCATCGCCTTGGTGTGGTCGGCCTCGCCCATGCTCACGCCACCGCTGGTGATGATCGCGTCGGCCTGTGCGGCGGCCGAGCGGAAGGCGGCTTCGAGCAAGGCCGGTTCGTCGCGCACCACACCCATGTCGACCACGTCCACGCCCATGCGTTTGAGCAGTCCGAAGACGGTGTAACGGTTGCTGTCGAACACCGCGCCTTCGCGGATGGGTTCACCCAGCGTGAGGATCTCGTCGCCGGTGGAGAAATAGGCCACGCGGATGCGGCGGAACACCGTCACCTTGGGCAGGCCCAGGCTGGCGATGAGACCGAGCGCTGCTGGGCCGAGCGTCTGGCCCTGGCGCAGCGCAGGCTGGCCCGCCATCAGGTCCTCGCCCAGCAGGCGGCGGTTGTCGCCCGGCGCCACCACGCCGGGCGGGATCTCGACCATGTCGCCATCGACCTTGACGAACTCCAGCGGCACCACGGTGTCCAGTGCGGCCGGCATGATGGCGCCGGTCATGATCTTCAGGCACTGGTCGGCTTGCAACGTGCCGGCCCAGGCCTTGCCGGCGAAGGCCGTGCCGGCCACGCGCAACTTCAGGGGCTGCCCTGGCCGCAAAAGAGCGCTGTCGAAAGCGAAACCGTCCATGGCCGAGTTGTCGTGGGGCGGCACGCTGATGGGTGAGACCACGTCCACGGCCAGCACGCGGTCCAGCGCGTCGAACACGCCCACTTCTTCGGTCGCGGTCACGGGCTGGACCAGCTGGGCGAGGAATTCGTTGACGCGGTCGGCGCTCAAGGCTTGCGGGTCGTAGCCCTGCAGCTCGGCCGCGATCTGCTCCATCGTCTTCATGGCGTCAGCTCTTCTCCAGCGCGTGCAGTTCGGCCAGGGTGTTGGTGTTGTGGAAGGCGCGCGGGTCGTCGCCGGGCTGGTTGAACGGCACGATCACCGTCTGGTGCTGCGCGGTCCACGCGTCGATCTTGCGGCCACCTCCCTGCGTGAAGGCCACCAGGCTTTCCAGCAGATCCACCCGCATCAGGCAGAACACCGGCTGTGGGCGCAGCTGTCCGTCTTCTTCAAGCGCGGCGGCCATGGCGATCTCGGTGTCCTCGTCTTCAAACGCCTGCGCCAGGCGCTGGGCCAGGTCCAGGGGGAACAGTGGCGTGTCGCAAGGCGCCGTGAGCAGGTAGGGCGTTTCGCAACGCTCCAGCCCGGTCATGAAGCCTGCCAGCGGCCCGGCAAAGTCGCTCAGCGTGTCGGGCCACACCGGGGCGCCAAAGGCCTCGTAGGCAGACAGGTTGCGGTTGGCGTTGAGCATGAGCTCGCCCACCAGTCCGCCTTCCTGCATCTGCAGGCGCAACACCGTGTGCAGCGCCAGCGGCGTGCCGTTGAAGTTTTGCAGGCCCTTGTCGAGCCCGCCCATGCGGGAGCCGCGTCCGCCTGCGAGGACCAGGCCCGTGATTTCGTTCGTGTGGATCATGTGTTCAGCCGCCGATGTAGCTCATCTCGACGCGCCTGGTTCCTGTTGAGGCATCGGGTGGCAGGCTGGCGCGCAGTTCGGAGTACCGGTCGCTGCGCCCCTGCCAGATGGCCGCGATCGCACCGGCCAGTTGTTCGTCGGTGGCACCGCCGCGAATCAGCGGGCGCAGGTCGTGGCCCTGGCTGGCGAAAAGGCACAGGTACAGCTGGCCTTCGGTGGACAGCCGGGCGCGATTGCAATCGCTGCAGAAGGCCTGGGTCACGCTGCTGATCACACCGATTTCGCCCGCACGCTCATCGTGCTTTCCATCTTGGTCGGCATAGCCCCAGCGCTCGGCGGTCTCGCCCGGCGCGGCCGCTCCGAGTTGAACCAGCGGCAGCTCGCGGTGAATGCGTTGCACCACCTCGGCGCTGGGCAGCACCTCGTCCATGCGCCAGCCGTTGGTGGCGCCCACATCCATGTATTCGATGAAGCGCAGCACGATGCCGGTGCCCTTGAAGTGGCGCGCCATCGGCAGGATTTCGTGGTCGTTGGTGCCGCGCTTGACCACCATGTTGACCTTGATCGGCCCAAGGCCCGCGGCTTGCGCCGCCTCGATGCCTTCGAGCACATCAGCCACCGGGAAGTCCACGTCGTTCATGGCGCGGAAGATGGTGTCGTCCAGCCCGTCCAGGCTCACCGTCACGCGCTGCAGGCCGGCGGCCTTGAGCGCGGCGGCCTTGCGCTTGAGCAGCGAACCGTTGGTGGTGAGCGTGATGTCCAGTGGCTGGCCTTCCAGGGTGCGCAGCGCGGCCAGCTGTTCGATGAGGATTTCGAGGTTCTTGCGCAGCAGCGGCTCGCCACCGGTGAGCCGGATCTTCTGCACGCCGTGGGCGACGAACTGCGTGGCCACGCGGGTGATTTCCTCAAAGGTCAGCAGCGAGGTGTGCGGCAGGTAGGCGTAGTCCTTGTCGAAGATTTCCTTGGGCATGCAATAGCTGCAGCGGAAATTGCAACGATCGGTCACGCTGATGCGCAGGTCGCGCAGCGGACGGCCCAGCGCATCGCCCAGAAGACCGGTGGGGACCACCGGAGTGGTGGGAATGCGCGCCACGGTGTTGATGAGGCGCTGATCGATCAGGGGGATGACGCGTTCGGACATCTGCCGATTATCGGCGACACCCCACGGGGTAGCTCGCCCGCTTGGGGTCAACCCGCCCCGACGCGTGTGTACTGGTCCGCGTTGTTGTGGAGCCAGTTGAGCGAGAGATCACTCGATTGCTGGTTGGGGTGGAAGTCGCGCCGGAAATAGGCGCGCCAGGGCTTGAAACTGCTGCTCAGCAAGCCGTCACGGCCCAGCAGGTGGCGGCCTGCGCTGCGCCAAGTGGACCATTGCCACAGCGTGCCGTCCTTGTGCAGGTTGTGCACCGTCTGGCGCAGGGCATCGGTGAGGAAAAACACCGTGACACGTCGCATCCACTTCACGCGCCACGCATGGCTGCCACCCAGGGCCTGGTAGAGGTCGAACGCAGTGCACTTGTGCTCGGCTTCTTCGGCGCTGTGCCAGAGCCAGAGGTTCTTCAGGCGCGGCTCCGTTTGGTTGAACACCTCGGGGTGCGAGAGCATCCATTCGGCGAACAGGGCAGTGAAGTGCTCGTTGGCCGCGGTGATGGCCAGGTGGTGGCGGGCGTCAGCGCCGGCGAGCACTTTCATGCGCTCCTCGATGCGCGGCCCCCAGGTGTTCACCAGCCCATGTTTTTCAACCTGGGCATTGAACAGTGCATGAATGCGCCGGTGCGTGGCCTCCTGCCCCACGAAGCCCTGCACCTCGGCTTGCCAGCGCGTTTGCTCGTCGGGCGACAGGTTCTTGGCGCCGTGGCGCACCGAGTCCAGAAAGAACTGTTCACCCACCGGGAAACTCATCGACAGGGCGTTGAACCACGCGGTGAGGAAGGCGTCGTTCGCGCACCAGTGGCGCGCCACGGGTTGTTCCAGGTCGATCAGGAGGCGGCGGACGGTGAGGGTGGTCATGTGGCGGCTTCGGTTGATGTGGCTGGGTTGGTACGCGTTGGTACCAAGGTCGGTGATGTTGCGCGCCAATGTGAGGTCTGTCAAGGCCGAACCCCTAAGATCGCTGCACATGAAGCCGAAGAACATCCCCAGCGCCGATGACGCCTCCAACGAACACCGCGCACGTTTGCTGCAGGCCATGGCACACGTGGCGGCCGCGCAAGGGCTGGCGGCCACCTCCATCGCTGCGGTGGTGGCCGAAGCCGGGGTGTCCAAGCGCACCTTCTACGAGCACTTTGCCGACAAGGACGCGTGTTTTCTCGAGCTCTACCGAGCCGCCAGCGCCTCGGCCCTGCGCACGCTGCGCGCGTCGGTTCAGGTCGGGCGTCCGTGGCAAGACCAGGTCGAAGACGCGCTCGGTGCCTACCTCGCGCACCTCTCGGCCGGACCACAACTCATCCGCATGCTGTTCGTGGAAATCCACCACCTCGGGCCTGCGGGCGCCACCGTGCGCCGCGAGGTGATGCAGCACCTGGCCGACTACATGCTCGAGACGATCAACACCCAAGACGCGGTGCTCACGCCCACGATGGCGGTGGCTGCCGTGGGCGGCATCCACGAACTGGTGCTGCAGGCCATCGAGCGTGGCGAAGCCGCGCAACTGGAGCGCCTCACGCCGAGTGCCAGCGCAGTGGTTCGCCTGCTCGCGGGTGCCCCGCCTTCGTCTCTCACCAAGAAAAACGGCCCGCCAAAGCGGGCCGTTTGAGCCATCAGGGGACGGATCAGACCGCCATCGGCAGCAGCGGCACGATCAGCAGCGCCACGATGTTGATGATCTTGATCAGTGGGTTCACGGCTGGGCCGGCGGTGTCCTTGTAGGGATCGCCGACGGTGTCACCGGTGACGGCGGCCTTGTGCGCCTCACTGCCCTTGCCACCGTGGTGGCCGTCTTCGATGTACTTCTTGGCGTTGTCCCAGGCGCCGCCACCCGTGCACATGGAGATGGCGACAAACAGGCCGGTGACGATGGTGCCCATGAGCAGACCACCGAGCGCCTTGGGGCCCAGCAGCACACCCACCAGGATCGGCACCACCACCGGCAGCAGCGACGGGATCACCATTTCCTTGATGGCTGCGGTGGTCAGCATGTCAACCGCGCGTCCGTACTCGGGCTTGGCCGTGCCTTCCATGATGCCGGGGATCTCCTTGAACTGACGGCGCACTTCCACCACCACCGCGCCGGCCGCGCGGCCCACGGCTTCCATGGCCATCGCGCCAAACAGGTAGGGGATCATGCCGCCGATGAACAGGCCCACGATGACCATCGGGTCGCTCAGGTCGAACTTGATCTGGTGGCCGTAGGTCTCCAGCTTGTGGGTGTAGTCGGCGAACAGCACCAGCGCGGCGAGGCCGGCGGAACCGATGGCATAGCCCTTGGTCACGGCCTTGGTGGTGTTGCCCACGGCGTCCAGCGGGTCGGTCACGTCGCGCACGCTGCTGGGCAGCTCGGCCATTTCCGCAATGCCGCCGGCGTTGTCGGTGATGGGACCGTACGCGTCGAGGGCCACCACGATGCCGGCCATGCTCAGCATGGCGGTGGCGGCGGTGGCGATGCCGTACAGGCCGGCGAGCTGGTACGAAGCGAGGATGCCGACGCAGACGAACAGCACAGGCCAGGCCGTGGAGCGCATGGACACACCCAGCCCGGCAATGATGTTGGTGCCGTGGCCGGTGGTCGAGGCTTGAGCGATGTGCTTGACCGGCGAGTACTGCGTGCCGGTGTAGAACTCGGTGATCCAGACCAGCGCGGCGGTGAGCAGCAGGCCCACGGCGCAAGCGCCGAACAGGCGCATCTGGCTGCCGGTGGCGGTGATGGCGTTGTCCGGCATGATCATCTTCGTCACGAAGAAGAAGGCGATCAGCGAGAGCACACCGGCGATGGCGAGGCCCTTGTAAAGCGCGGGCATCACATTTTTCATGCCCGGGCTGGCCTTCACGAAGAAGCAGCCCACGATGGACGCCAGGATGGACACGCCGCCCAGCACCAGTGGGTACAGCACGGCCTGCATGGGCGCGGCAGCCACCATCAGTGCGCCGAGCACCATGGTGGCGATCAGCGTGACCGCGTAGGTCTCGAACAAATCGGCGGCCATGCCGGCGCAATCGCCCACGTTGTCGCCCACGTTGTCGGCGATCACGGCCGGGTTGCGCGGGTCGTCTTCCGGAATGCCGGCCTCGACCTTGCCCACCAGGTCGGCACCCACGTCAGCGCCTTTGGTGAAGATGCCGCCGCCCAGACGAGCAAAGATGGAAATCAGCGAGGAGCCGAAGGCAAATCCGATCAGGGGGTTGAGCAACTTGGCCAGGTTCTTGTCGGGCGTGAGGTTGCCGTTGCCGACCAGGAACCAGAAGAAGCCGGCCACGCCCAGCAAACCCAGACCCACGACCAGCATGCCGGTGATGGCGCCGCCCCGAAAGGCCACGTCGAGCGCAGGCCCGATGCCCTTGGTGGCGGCCTGCGCGGTGCGCACGTTGGCACGCACCGAGATGTTCATGCCGATGAACCCACAAGCACCCGAGAGCACGGCACCGAGCACGAAGCCGATGGCGCTCTGGCCATCGAGGAACACACCGATCAGGATCGCCAGCACCACGCCCACGATCGCGATCGTTTTGTACTGCCGGGCCAGATAGGCTGCGGCGCCGGTTTGAATGGCGCCGGCAATTTCCTGCATGCGGGCGTTGCCCGCGTCTTGAGAAAGAATCCAGCTGCGAGACCAGAAGCCGTAAGCCACCGCTACAAGCCCACAGACCAACACGAATATCAGCGCTGATTGACCAACCATTGAATCGCTCCTCGTTGTTTCGACTTGGAAGGGGCAACGCCTCCGGGGTGCCCCCGCTGCGTTGCTTCCTCGCTGCCGGTTGCGCTGTGTTGCACAGCGTTGAAACAGGGCGATTGGCCAACGCACCCAATTTAGCGGCAATTCAAGGCCGTGGCGTGAAAGCTGGCGGAGAAGTCAGCTTCGAATCAGTAAAATCAGGGTAAATCCTAGGCGTGCAGATCGCATGAGACACGCCAGATGCCTCTCCAGAAGGCAGCGGGCCTGCACCGGCTGCTTCAGTTTTCAACCAACCTCCCTCAAAAACATGTCCCTCGACAACGTCACCGCTGGCAAGAACGTGCCCGAATCCTTCAACGTGATCATTGAAATTCCGATGAACGCGGATCCGATCAAGTACGAAGTGGACAAGGAAACCGGCGCGATTTTCGTGGACCGTTTCATGAGCACGGCCATGCACTACCCGACCAACTACGGCTACGTGCCCCGCACCATTTCCGGCGACGGCGATCCGGTCGACGTGCTGGTGATCACGCCCGTGCCGCTGATCCCTGGCGTGGTGGTGCCTTGCCGTGCCATCGGCATTCTGAAGATGCAGGACGAAGCCGGCGAAGACGGCAAGGTGCTGGCGGTGCCGATCGACAAGATCCTGTCGATCTACACCCAGTGGCAGAAGCCCGAAGACCTGAACCCGATGCGCCTGAACACCATCCAGCACTTCTTCGAGCACTACAAGGACCTGGAGCCGGGCAAGTGGGTGAAGGTGAT
>PNMH01000111.1 GCA_013823505.1 Polaromonas sp.
GTTGGACAGGATGGATGCACATTCGCCGGGCGCAAAACCCAGCGACATCAGGCCGCCCGCAATCTCCCGCACGGCTTCGGCCGTCTGGTCCCAGGTCCAGCTCTTCCAGATGCCCAGCTCCTTCTGGCGCATCCACACGCGCGGGCCGCGCTCGGCCACGGCGTTCCAGAACATGGCGGCGATGGTGTCGCCCGCCAGCACGTCGGTGCCTGCGGGCTGGATGTGATCGAGGTCCCAGAGGTTAGACATTTGCGCTTATCTCCAGGTCTTCTTTTTCTTCCAGCGCCGCTCTCCGCGCACGCCGACATCTTTCATCCCAAGGTAGAACTCCTTGATGTCGTCCTTCTCGCGCAGGCGCTCGCAGCTGTCTTCCATCACGATGCGCCCGTTCTCCAGCACGTAGCCGTAGTCCGACGCGTTGAGCGCCATGTTGGCGTTCTGCTCCACCAGCAGGATGGTGGTGCCGCGCTCACGGTTGATGCGTACCACGATCTCGAAGATCTCCTTGGTGAGCTTGGGGCTCAGGCCCAGGCTGGGCTCGTCGAGCAGGATCAGGTCGGGGTTGGCCATGAGCGCGCGGCTGATGGCCAGCATTTGCTGCTGCCCGCCCGAGAGCAGGCCGGCGTCTTGCGTGGCGCGCTCGCGCAGGATGGGGAAGTAGTTGAACACCAGCTCCATGTCGCGCGCCACGCCGTCGCGGTCCTTGCGGGTGTAGGCGCCCATCAGCAGGTTGTCGCGCACCGAGAGCAGCGCAAACACCTCGCGCCCTTCGGGCACATGGCTCAGGCCCTGCTGCACCACAAAGGCCGGGTCCTTGGCGGTGATGTCTTCGCCCTTGAACTCGATGGAGCCCTTGCGCGGGTCGATGATGCCGCTGATGGTTTTGAGAATGGTGGTTTTGCCCGCGCCGTTGGAGCCGAGCACGGTGGCGATCTCGCCTCGGCGCACCTGCAGGCTCACGCCGCGAATGGCCTTGATCGGGCCGTAGGCGCTCTCCACATTCAACAGCTTGAGCACCGGGGCGTCTGTCGTGGCAACGCTCATGGCCGTGCTCCCTGGGTGGCGGGCTTGTGGTTTTCACGGCGCAGGCCCGACACGTCGTCCATCGAACCCAGGTAGGCCTCGATCACACCCGGGTCGGCCTGCACCTGGGCGGGCGTGCCCGAGGCCAGCTCGGTGCCCATGCTCATCGCCAGGACGCGGTCGGACACTTTGGAGACCAGGGTCATGTCGTGTTCCACCATCAGCACCGTGATGCCGAGCTCGTTCTTGATGTCGGTGATCCAGAACGCCATGTCTTCGGTCTCTTCCACGTTCAGGCCGGAGGACGGCTCGTCCAGCAAGAGCAGCTTGGGTTCGGTGCACAGCGCGCGCGCCAGCTCCACCACCTTGCGCACGCCGTACGGCAGGCCGGCCACCATGCTTTCGCGGTGGTGCTGCAGATCGAGCAGGTCGATCACCTGCTCCACCTTTTCGCGCGCCTCGATCTCGGCCGCGCGTGTCTTGCCGGTGAAGAAGATCTCGCTCCACAGCCCGGTCTTGCGGTGCGTGTGGCGCCCGATCAGCAGGTTCTGCAACACGGTGGCGTGTTCAAACAGTTCAATGTTTTGAAACGTGCGCGCGATGCCGAGGCTGGCAATCTGGTGGGGTGCCTGGTCGGTCAGGCGCAGCATGCCGTCGGGCCCGGCGTAGTCGATGGTGCCGCTGGTGGGCGTGTAGATGCGGCTGATGAGGTTGAACACGGTGGTCTTGCCGGCGCCGTTGGGGCCGATGAGGGTGAAGACCTCGCCGCGCTTCACGTCGAAGCTCACGTTGTTGACCGCGAGCACACCGCCGAAGCGCACGCTCAAACTTTTCGCCGAAAGAAGGATGTCGTTCATGGTGTTCACTTCAGACGGTCAGACTTCTGGAAGCTCTTCTGCCGCTTGAACATGCCCTTGCGATAGAACGGGAACAGCTGGAAATACGCGCGGATCTTGAGCCAGCGGCCATACAGGCCCATGGGCTCGAACAGCACAAACGCGATCAGTACCAGGCCGTACACCGTGCCTTGCAGACCGGCCGCCTGACCAATGGCCGCCGGCAAAAAGTCCTTGCCCAGTGCAATGAGCTGCGGCATCACGATGAGGAAGATGGCGCCGAGGAACGCACCGTGGATCGAGCCCAGCCCCCCGATCACCACCATGAGCAGCAGATCGATCGACTGGATGATGCTGAACTGCTCGGGCGAGAGGAACTGGATCTTGTGCGCGTAGAGCGCGCCGCCAATGCCGGCCAGCGCGGCCGAGAGCGCGAAGCTCATGGTCTTGTAGCGCGCCAGTTGAATGCCCATGCTCTGCGCCGAAATCTCCGAATCGCGGATGGCGACAAACGCACGCCCGGTGGATGAGCGCATGAGGTTGGCAATGGCCAGCGTGGCCAGCACCGTGACCACCAGGCACAGGAAGTAAAACTCGTTCGTGGACTCCAGCTCCCAACCCAAGATGGCCGGGGGGTTGACGATGAGGCCCGAGTTGCCGCCGGTCACGTGTTCCCAGCGCGCCATGATTTCTTCCACGATGAAACCAAAGGCCAGCGTGGCCATGCCGAGGTAAATGCCCTTCACCCGCAGCGCCGGCAGACCCACCACCATGCCCACCGCCGCCGAGAGCAAACCGGCACAGGCCAGCGCCAGCGGAAACGGAATGCCCGCGTTGACCATGATGGCCTGCGTGTACGCACCCACGCCCAGAAACGCCGCGTGGCCGAGCGAGAAGAGGCCGGTGAAACCCGCCAGCAGCATCAGCCCGAGGCCGACGATGGAATAGATCAGCACGAAGGTGAGCTGGGCCAGCCAGTACTCCTGGATCACCCAGGGTGCGGTCACCAGAAACAGCCCGAGCAGGCTGTACCAGAAGGTCTGCCCGCCGTGTTTGGCCAGTGTGATGTCCTGGTTGTAGTCGGTCTTGAAAAGAAATCTCATGGTTCTCGATCAGTTGGGGTCAGAGCACGTCGCTGCGCGAGTGGTCTGACCCACAAGTCATCACACTTTCTTGCGCAGTTTTTCGCCAAAGAGGCCGTTGGGCTTGAGCACCAGCATCACCAGCACCACGATGTAGGGCGCCACATCCTTGAAGCCTTCGGGCAAATAGAAGCCCGAGAACGCTTCAACAATGCCGATGATCAAACCGCCCACGATGGCGCCGGGCAGGCTGGTGAAGCCACCCACCACCGCAGCCGGGAAAGCCTTGAGGCCGATGAAACCCATGTTGGCGTGCACAAACGTGATGGGTGCGAGCAGCAGGCCCGCGATGGCCGCCACCGCCGCAGCCAGGCCCCACACCAGGCCGTTGAGGCGCTTCACCGGAATGCCCATGTAATACGCCGCGAGCTGGTTTTGCGACGACGCCTGCATGGCGATGCCGAGCTTGCTGTAGCGGAACATGGCGAACAGACCCAGGCAGAGCAGGCCGGTCACACCGATCACCACGATCTGTTCGGCCGAGACCACCAGGCCGCCCATGCGCAACACCTCGCCCGCGTAGGGCACGGGCAGGGTGTGGGTGTCGGTGCCGATGTTGGGGATCATGGT
This sequence comes from Polaromonas sp., assembly GCA_013823505.1. Next base: position 3,572 of record PNMH01000111.1, read on the forward strand.
GATGAGCCCGCGCAACACGTAGCCCACACCAATGGTCAGCATGACGATGGAGAAAGCCGGCTGCCCCAGGATGGGGCGCACCACCGCGCGTTCGAGCACCACACCAAAGAGTCCCATGGCGATGATGGCGGCGGGCACGGCGAGCCAGAAGGGAAGGCCCAGCACCGTCATGGCGGCCAGCGCGGCAAAGGCGCCCACCATCATCAGGTCGCCTTGGGCAAAGCTCACGGTTTCGGTCGCTTTGTAGATCAGCACGAAACCCAGGGCGATGAGTCCGTAGATACAGCCCTGGGCCGCACCGCTGATGAGCAGTTGCAGCAATTGCACGCTTGTCTCCTGTTGTTCTGGCGCTGCCTGGTCGGGGTCGCTTGCTGCAGTTTTGGTGGCAGATCGCCCGCACGGTGTGGGCAATTTATAGCTGTCTTGCCCGGGACTGCCGCTAGGGGTTGTCCCCCATCCGCAGTCGCTCAGGTGCCATGAACATCCCTCCCATGAAGTCCATACGCATCGGCGCCGGCCTGGGGTTTTACGGCGACAACTGGGAGCCTGTGGCCGCGAGCATCGAGCGCGGCGGTGTGCAGTTCATCGCCAGCGACCACCTGGCCGAACTCACGTTGGCCATCCTGCAGAAAGACCGTCAGCGCGACCCGGCACTGGGCTACGCGCGCGACGTGGTGCCCATGCTGCTGAAGCTGTGGCCACTGATGCGCGAGCGCGGTGCGCGCTTTGTCTGCAACGCCGGCGGGCTCAATCCGCGCGGCGCGGCACAGGCGGTGCTGGCCGCGTTCCAGGCCAAGGGCTGGCAGGCCCGGGTGGCGGTGGTCACAGGGGACGACGTGTTGCCGCGCTTGCAGACGGCGGACACCGGCTTCGACCACCTGTTCACCAGCGAGTGCGTGGCGGGGGTGCGCGAGCGGTTGGTGTTTGCCAACGCGTATGTGGGCGCCAAGCCCATCGTGGATGCGTTGGACGCGGGGGCCGAGATCGTGATCACCGGGCGCGTGGCCGACGCGGCGCTCTTCCTGGGCCCGCTGGTGCATGGCCTGGGCTGGACGCTGACCGGCGCCACCAGCGAGCGCGACCTCAACCGCCTGGCCCAAGGCCTCACCGTGGGTCATTTGCTGGAATGCTCGGGGCAGGGCAGTGGCGGCAACTTCGGCAGCCAGGGCGCGTGGCAGGCCATCCCCGATCTCGCGCACATCGGCTATCCCATCGCCGAGGTGTATGAGGACGGCACGGCGCTCATCACCAAGGCACCCGACACGGGCGGGCGCATCAACTTCGACACCGTGCGCCAGCAACTGCTTTACGAGGTGCACAACCCGCACGCCTATTTTTCGCCCGATGTGGTGCTGGACATGGGTCACATCACCCTGCACGACGAAGGCTATGACCGCGTGCGTCTCACCGGTGCGCGCGGCACGGCGCCCACCGACACGCTCAAGGTGGTGGCGGGTTTCCGCGACGGCTACAAGGCCGAAGTGACCTGGGGCTTTTCGTGGCCGGATGCGTGGGACAAGGCGCAGGCGGCGCAGACGACCATCCGCACGCTGCTGAAAGACAAGCGCATTCCACACGACGAGCTCTACGTGGAGTACCCCGGCCTCAATTCGGCCCACGGCGCACTCGCGCCGCTGCCCAACGCCGACGCGCTCAACCAGAGCAACGAAATCTGGACGCGCCTGGTGCTGCGCACGCAGGACAAGGCCGCCGCCGACGGCTTCGGCCGCCTGTTTCCCTGGATCGGCCTGAGCGGCCCGGCCTACACCTGCGGCTTCACGGGGCTGCACAACACCAGCGAGCTGCTGGGCATCTGGCCCACGCTGATACCGCGTGAGGCGGTGGAGCACAGTGTTCGTGTGGAGTTGATGTCATGACCAGGATTTCCATACCGCTGGTGCGCATTGCCCACGCCCGCAGCGGCGACAAGGCCGACTGGGTGGACTTCGGCCTGTTCGCGTGGAACGCGGCCGGTTATGCCATTCTCGAACGCGAGGTCACGGCCGAGCGCGTGCAAGCCCACTTTGCACCCTGGCTGCCCGGTGAGGTGGACGCCTGGCCGCTGCCCAACCTCCTGGCGCTCAAGTTCGTGTTGCGCGGCGCGTTGCAGGGTGGTGGTGCGCGCAACCTGCGGCTGGACAATTTGGGCAAGGCCATGGCGGGGGCGTTGTTGAGAATGGAGATTGAAGTGAACAGCGACGAACTGGAGGAGGCTCTGAACACGCCACGTGTGGGGTGGTGGCCATGAGCGGCGTCACCACCGAACAAGAAGGCGATATCTGGATCGTCACCCTCGACCGACCCGAGGTGCGCAACGCGGTGGACAGCCCGACCGCGCATGCCCTGCACGAGGCCTTTCTCGCGTTTGAGGACGACGCCACCGCCAAGGTGGCGGTGTTCCACGGCGCGCACGGCCATTTCTGCGCCGGCTGGGACCTGCAATACGGCGCGCGCCTGGCGGCCCAGGGCGACACCGGCGGCCTCGACCTCGACTTCAACGCCGATGACCCGCGTGCCCCCGGCCCCATGGGCCCGTCGCGTCTGCAACTCACCAAGCCGGTGATCGCGGCGGTGAGCGGCGCGGCGGTGGCCGGCGGCATGGAGCTCGCGCTCTGGTGCGACATGCGCGTGATGGAGCAAGACGCGTACTTCGGCGTGTACTGCCGCCGCTTCGGCGTGCCGCTGATCGACGGCGGCACCGTGCGCCTGCCGCGCCTGATCGGCATGGGCCACGCGATGGACCTGATCCTCACCGGCCGCAAGGTGGAAGCCACCGAGGCGCTGCAAATGGGCCTGGCCAACCGCGTGGTGCCCAGCGGGCAGGCGCGCGAGGCCGCCATCACCCTGGCGCGGCAACTCGCGGCCTTCCCGCAAGCGACGATGCGCGCCGACCGCGAAAGCGCCCTGGCCCAGTGGGACCTGCCACTCGGCCAGGCGCTGCTGCAGGAGTGGCAGCGCGGCAAGGCGCGCATTCCCGATGCGCTCGAAGGCGCCACGCGGTTTGCCGCAGGGCAGGGGCGCCATGGAAAGTTTTGAGATGGACGAAGCCTCGGTGCGCGCCGCCACCGAAAGCTGGATCGAAGCGTTCAACCGCGCCGACGCGGCCGCCGTTTGTGCGCTTTACGACCCGCGAGCGGTGCTCTGGGGCACCACCGCCGACCAGCTCATCACCACGCCGCAGGGCATCCGGTCGTATTTCGACACCGTGTTCGCGCTGCGGCCGGTGCCGCGCATGGCGCTGGGCGAAACCTTGCCCCGTGTGTTCGGCGATGTGGCGGTGAGCACGGGCCACTACACGTTGACCCTGGCCCCGGCGCCGCAGCTGCGCGAGGTGCCGGCGCGCTTCAGCTTCACTTGGCAACGCACCGCAGGCGTGTGGCGCATCGTCGACCACCATTCCTCGGCCGTGCCCACGCCACTGAACGCACTGGCTGCGCTGGCCGCAGCGTCCTGATCGGTTTAGCATCCCAGCGGGCTTCTGCCCAGGGAGGCGCACCATGAGCGACGTGTTTCTGAGCTACGCGAGCGAAGACCGCGAACGGGCCGCACAGCTGGCCCACGCGCTGGGCCAGCAGGGCTGGTCGGTGTGGTGGGACCGCAAGATCATCGCGGGCCAGGCCTTTGACCAGGCCATCGAGCGTGAACTCGAAGCCGCCCGCGCGGTGGTGGTGCTCTGGTCGGCGAACTCCATCGCCTCCGAATGGGTGAAGAACGAAGCGGCGGTGGCGGCCGAGCGAGGCGTGCTGGTGCCGGCGCTGATCGACAGTGTGAAGCTGCCACTGGAATTCCGCCGCAAGCAAACCGTTGACCTGGTGGGCTGGCAGGGCGATGAATCGCACCCCGGGTTTCTGGGGCTGTGTGAGGGCGTGGCCCATGCGGTGGGCAGCGAGGCACCCGCCCCGCGCCCGCCACCCGCTGCGCAGCCCCCTGCGAAACGCCTGCGCTGGTTGGTGCCTGCGCTCGCCGCGTTGGTCGTGGTCCTGGGCGTGGGCCTGTATGCCGTGGGGTCGGGGCCTTCCGCGCCAGCGTCGGTGCCTGCGCCTGCCGTCAAGCCCGGCCTGGCCGATCTGGTGGTGGGCACCTACCAGGGCGACGTGATCGCCGACTCCAAAGGGCCGTCGCGCAGCGACATCGAGGTCACCATCACCCGCGTCGACCGCGCCACCGTGCGCCTGGCTTCGGATGACCAGCGCATCGGGGTGGTCGAGGTCAACCTGACCCGCATCGGCAACCAGATCCTTGCCGCCGACGGCGGTTCACCCTTCATCGTGGACCTGGACCGCTCGCCGCCCACCCTGGTGTTCGACCCCCGCGGCGAACTGGCCTACCGGGGGACCCGGCTGCCATGAGAGGCGCCCGTACCATCGCGTTGCTTCTTGGACTGGTGGCCTGCATGGCTGCGGCGCAAGCCAGCGAGCGCTGCGGCGAAGTGGTGGTGCTCGACACCCAGGACCGCCACACCTTGCGCTACACGTTCGCGCCCCCAACGGGTGCGCAGGCCAGCGGGGGCGTGGCGCTGGTGCTGCTGGCCGGCGGCGCCGGGCACGTGGACCTGGACGCGCAGGGCTGTGCTCAAAAACTCAAGGGCAATTCGCTCGTGCGGTCGGCGCCGCTGTTCAACGCGGCGGGTTTCGCCACCGCTGTGGTGGATGCGCCCTCCGACTTTCAGGGCGAAGACGGTCTGGCTGGCTTTCGCACCGATCCCCGCCATGCGAAGGAACTCGGCCAGGTGATCGCCGACCTGCGGGCTCGCACGCGGGGCAGCGTGTGGGTGGTGGGCACGAGCCGTGGCGCGATCTCCGCCGCCAACGCGGCGTCGCGCCTGGCGGGCCCGGCCGCGCCCGACGGGGTGGTGTTGACGTCGGCCCTCATGGTGGGCCAGAGCGGTGCCCGGAAGGCGTGGGTCGCGCAGTCGGTGTTCGATCTGCCGCTGGAAGACATCCGTGTGCCCTTGCTGTTGGTGGGCCATGCCGGCGACACCTGCGTGCGATCGCCGGCCCGCCTGATGGAGCGTGTGGCGGCCAGCACGCGCAGCGTGCGCCAGCAGGTGGTGACCGTGAGCGGTGGGCCTGCAAAGCCGCCACCGGCGGGGCCGGACGCCTGCGAGGGCCGCACGCCGCACGGCTTTCTGGACCAGGAAGCGGAGGTTGTGGCTGGCATCGCGCGCTTTGTGCGCGGCAGCACGTACTGATCTTGCCCCCACGCTCCGCCGCTGCGCGGGTCGCTGCCCCCCGAGGGGGCTGACCCGGCTTGGGGCGGCCCGGCGCCGGGTCGGGCTTCCTATGATGGGGGCATGACTGCTTCTGATTTCAAAGCCCCGGCCGACGTGCTGGTGTTGCAACACCTCCTGGAAGATGGCCCGGGTTTCCTCGGTGAATGGCTCAATGCACAAGGCGCTTCCTGGCATGTGCGCTGCGCCGAATCTGGCGAAGACTACCCGACCTCGGTGCGCGGCTATCGGGGCCTGGCCGTGCTCGGCGGCGCCTGGAGCGCCAACGACGACCGCGCCACGCTGCGTCACGCGGAGGCGCTGATCCTGGAGGCCGACGCGTTGGGCATTCCAGTGATTGGCCACTGCCTCGGTGGCCAGCTCATGGCGCGTGCGCTGGGCGGGCGGGTGGAGCGACTGCCGCAGCCCGAGGTGGGCTGGTGGCCCATCGAGCACACCGGCAGCGCGGCCGCGCGCGAATGGCTGGGTGATGCCGAACAAGCCACGGTCTACCAGTGGCACCAGGACAGCTTCACCGAACTGCCGCCGGGCGCCGAACTGCTGGCCTCAAGCGCCACGTGCGCACACCAGGCGTTCGCCCTGCGCCAGCACCTCGCCATGCAGTTCCACATCGAGATCACACCGGCCAAGATCAATGACTGGATGGAGAAGCCGGGCCACGCCTACCCGGTGAACGTCCTGCTGCACCGTGACAGCGTGCAGGACCCAGCCTCGATGCACGCCGCCACGCTCAAGCAGCAGGCGGGCAGCGAGGCCCTGGCCGACCGCATTTACAGGGTGTGGCGCTCCCGCTGGCCCGACTGAGCGGGGCTCAGCCGGTCACGCCCGGCAGGTCCAGGCCTTCCTTCGGGATCGGCCGGGGCCGGCCTTCCATGTCGATCGCCACGTAGGTCAGGCTGGCTTCGGTCACCTTCACGTACTGGCCCTGGGCCGAGAAACGTTCGGCGAACACCTCCACCTGCACCGTGATGGACGTGTTGCCGACCCGGGTGACGTGTGCGAA
>PNMH01000112.1 GCA_013823505.1 Polaromonas sp.
CCCACCTCGGGGTGACCTCATTTCCGGTGCAGAACGCCGGGTTAGCGCCCGAGGGTTAACCCGCATTCACTCAAACCTTCTGGAACCAACGAGAACAATTCCGTAGACTTCCGCAAGGCTTGGACTGCGCAGGCCAGGGGGAACCAGCTTGCCAAGCTTCTATCTGCGTTTTGTCGGATCCGATACCCTTCCCAAGTCTCTGTCCAAGCGGGAGGTCGAAGAATGCTTCGGCCTGAGCGCTGAAGACATCCATGAGCTTCGCCCGCCCCGTTTCCGGGGTACTGCTCGCCTTGGCGCGGCCGTTCAACTGGTGATGCTGCGCGCCACCGGACGACACCCAGATGCTCTCTCGGGCCTGCCACCCGTGCTGCTGCGGCATCTGACTTCAACACTGGGCATGAGCGCGACGGACATCGCATCCGTGACGTCGCTGTACAAGGACAGGGACACCCGCTTCGAGCATCAGCTTTGGGCGCGACAACGCGTTGGCTTCGCGGTCTTGGCCGACACCACCAAAGCGCTGCTTGCCGATGCCCTGCGTGAGCTTGCCACCACTGCGGTCTCGGTGAACGATCTTGTGCATCAGTCGGAACACTGGCTCTTTGACCGCCGCCTCGTGCTGCCTGGCGATCGGGCCCTCAGGGACATGGCCCGCACGGCATTTGCCGACCAAGAGAATGCGGCGCTCGAAACGATTCGCGTAGGCGTTCCGCGCGAGCACATCCACAGGGCGCTTTTGCACGCGTTCTCAAAACGATCCGGACCGGGCGGGCACACCGTGCTGGAGTGGCTGCGCACGCCACCGGGCAAGCATGGTCAGCTCACCCTGAGCGAGGTCACCAAAAAAATCGAGTACCTGAAGGGCTTGCGCGTCCACGAGTGGAAGCTATCGGCGATTGCGTTGAATCGGTTGAAAGCCTACAGCCAGGAGGTGGTCAATCGACCTCCGTCAGCAACAAAGAACCTGTCCCCAGAGCAACGCGAGCTGGAGATGGTTTCATTCCTGCACGTGACGTTGCTGGAACAGACCGACCTGGCCGCGGAGATGGGCGCGCGACGCCTCACCGACCTCTACCGCAAGGCCTCCGGCAAGGTGCTCAAGAAGCAAGCGGACAGCTCCGTCGATCTGCGCGCCGAGCGGGTGAAGCTCAAGGCGGTCCTCTACGACAAGAAGCTGAGCGCCGCGCAAATCGTCGCTGCGATGCGTGAGCTGGTGCCTCGAGATGAGCCGGACTTCGCAGGCACGCGTGCTCAATTGGTCCGCGAAGCACTCGTGAAGGAAGAAGCACCACGTGTTTCAGCGCTTCTCAACTCGCTGGGCATTCTGGAAATCAAAGGCGAGGCGTCGGACAAGGCGCTGAGGCAGCTCAAGTTGCTGCGCGATCTGGCCAAACGAGGGGCAACCAGCCTGCCTGAGGGACTGGACGTGTCTTTTGCCGATCCCGGCTGGCATCTGTTGTTGCAGGGCCCAGACCGCAAGCTCGCTCTTGCTGCACTGAAGGTCAGTGCCGCGACGGCACTGCGCAAGGCCATCAAGGGCGGCAAACTTTGGCTGGCGCACAGCAGCCGCCACCGCAGTCGCGCCGATCAGCTTATGTCTGAACAGGAATGGACGGACAAGAACAAGTCACTCATCCGGGCCTTGAGCCTCACCGATGATCCCGACAAGTTCCTGGAGCGGGTGTTGGAGCGCGTCGACGCCGGGTTGGCCCAACTCGCCAAAGCGGTCGAGGAAGGCGCGCTCAGCATCGACAACCATGGGCACATCAGCATCTCACCCATCCAGGCGCTTGAAGTCGAACCCCAGGTCACGAAAACCCGCGAGACCATGTTCAACATGATCGGCAGCGCCCAATTCGCCGACATGCTGGTCGAGGTGGATGCCAAAACCCGCTTCAGCCAGGCGCTGCTGGGCCGGATGGCCAAGGACATTGGTGAGCTGAAGGCGGTGTACGGCGCCCTGTACGCACATGGGACGGAGAACAACGCCAAGGGGGTCTGCGCCATGATCCCCGGCCTGCAAGTCTCACAAATCTCCATGGCCATGCGTGCGCTGGAGGCCAGTGGGCGCCTGCGGGAGGCCAACACGCGCATCATCGATTACCAGCAGAGCATGCCGATTGCGATGCTCTGGGGCCAGGGCGACAAGGCATCTTCTGATTCGATGACGCTTGATACCTCGCGGCACCTGCACTCGGCGCGCATGGAGTACCGCCGCAAACAACATGGGGTGGGCATTTATGTGCACATGCTCGACACCTGGGCGCTGTTCCACGACCAGCCCATCGTCATCAACGATCGGCAGGCCGCGCCCGCGGTGCACGGCGTCGAAGCACACAATTGCACGCGGCGCGAGGATCAGATCCGCCTGTCCCTGCTGGCCGTCGACACCCATGGCTACACCAATGCGGCCATGGCGATCGCCAAGCTGCTGGGCTTCGACCTGTGTGTTCGCTTGCGCCAGCTGTCGGAGCGCAAGATGTTCATGGCATGGAGTACTGCGCCGCCCGAGTCGCTGGAGCGGTTGGTCGTGGGCAAGGTCTCGCTGCGAAAGATCCGCGCTGGCTGGATGGAGCTGCTGCGCCTGATCGCCTCCATCCGCCAGGGCCGCCTCACGGCCGCAGAGGCCATCGCCCGCCTGGGCAGCGCGGCCAGGGGTGATCCTGTGCACACGGCCGCAGACGAGCTGGGAAAGCTTCTGCGCACCGTTTTTCTGTGCGACTACTTCACCATCCCTGAATTCCGCCGCGAAATGCACGCACTGCTGAACCGCGGCGAGTCCATCCATCAATTGCAGCGCGCCGTGTACCACGGGCGTGTGGGCGTCTCGCGCGGCCGACGGGCCGATGAACTGCGCGCCATCTCGACGTCGCACACCCTGCTGACCAACGTGGTGATCGCCTGGAACACCATGAAGATGCAAGAAGTCGTGGACCGCTGGAAGGCGCTCAAGCACCCCATCGAGGACCACTGGATCCGGCGCATCGGGCCGGTGCACTTTGAGCACGTGAACTTCAAGGGCACCATCACCTTCGAGATCGATTCGTACGCCGACGCGCTCATTCAGCGGCAACCCAAGTTGCGCGCGCGCCGGGTTTGATCCAGGTCGTCCGGAATACGGAGAGGTCGAAGCACCAGTCGGCAGGTGTCCAGGGGCACATGTTCGGGAAGGGTGAATTGTCGAAGCCGGCTCTTTTCACGTGCAATTCACCGGGTTAGCGGCTTGTGCTGATCAATGAAATCAATGACTTAGCGGACTGCCGCAAAAACAGCCGGCTCGTTTTTCGTGCGATTCACCGGGTTAGGATTTGGGACTGACAATGGCCTGCTGCCCGAAGGTGGGTCATCACGGAGAAAAAATATGGGACAAGCCAAGCTCAAGCAGCGCACGGCCTTTGCGCCGGCCTTGGTCAATGAGTGGGAGGCGGAAGATGGCGTCAACTTCGCGGTGGCGCTCGCACGTGTGACGGGCTGGCTGCTTCACGTGGACTGGTGGGTTCCGTCGCTTGATCCGGACAACAACATTGCTCTTGAGGATTGCAAACCGCTGCGCGTGTATGTGGCGGACAACGGAACCCGCATTTTTGATGTGCGAGGCAACCGCTCTCTCGGTGACTTCATTCACCGGACGATTCGGCCCATGGCCGTGCAGCACGGCATGGGCGGTGTCCGGACGCGCTACTACGCTGAGAGCGCGCTTGCGACGCTGCCTCTGCGCTGCGCACCCGATCCGGCCAGGATCAGCATGGCAGTCAAAGCGATCGAGGCCAACACCGCCTATCTGGCTTCGATCCCCAAAAGACCGGAGCCCTGCATTCCGGCCGCTGAGGCGGCCGAATACACATTCGGCAGGTGTGCGGCGTTTGCGGAAGCGCTGCGAGAGGCGGCAGGCTTGGACCCCGTAGCGCTGCTGGCCATCCGATTCGAGCAGGGCGCGGAAGGGACTGAGCGCGGCTCCGATGGCTATGTCCATAGCTTCGTTCTGCACCCAGACGGGATGGGAGAGGACAGTTGGGGCAAGGCGGATGTCAGGGAGATCGCTCAACGATTCGGAATCGTCGAGTTCCGGCTCGGTCGAGAGGCGCACAGTCGTGTTGTGAACAACCTGCAGCGCAACTCGCCAGAACTCTACGACGCGGCATTCGTCAAGGCCAAAGAACTCATCCAGACCTATCGGCAACAGTGAGTTGCCCCCGACCAGTATCTCGTCACCAAGGTTCGGCCGTGACGCCTGACAAGCCGCAGGCCCCCAAGAAGCACCGAGATGATGTGCTAAAAACCCTCAATACGCTGCACAGCGTACAGTTGCCACGTTGCCTTGAACCGGGGTGGCGGCCCAGTTGCGACGCGTTCCAGATAGGTCCGAATGGCATCGACTGCGTGATCCACCATTGCCCGACGAAGTAAAAATGAGGCTGCCCTCAACAGCCTGGGTGCGATGACCGCGTGCAAGCGGCTTGCTTCATCGCGGACTTGTCCAGGCAGTTTGAACCATTCAAGGCAGCCTGACCGGGCGGAAATGTTCCTGCGATGCCCACGAAACAATGCGCTATGACCGGAAAATCTCCAGCAGCCGCCCGTCGTTGTCCGTAAAAGTGATCTCGTCGAACCGTGCCGGCAAGGCCTGGCCACGCTTGCACAGCGCCTGCAGAAGCGTCTGATCAGGTGCGGGGGCGATCAGTTGTGCCAGTGTGCCCTCAGGGTTGTGGGTGGTCCAATCACGCGTCGTGAAAGCCACCATCCCTCTGTCAGCCAGAATCGACGCCTGCTTTTCCTGGTCCACTTGATAGGGTTCATTGAGGATGAAGTGCAACCCCGTGACCGGATCGCGCCATAGACTCTCATGATCCTGATCGGGGTAGCGGCTGCTGAGCATCCGATGCGGGTCGCCTCGGAAGGCCGCCACCGTCTTGGCCAGTGACACGGGCAAGACCCGCAAGGCGTCGACGAAAACCAGTTGCCGCGCGGCCTTGCTCACATGGTGGGCACACGAGTGGAAGGACGCATAGTCCTCGGGAGAGGCCAGGCGTGTTCGATCTGCGCCGACGATGTGAAACCGCCCCAGCGAACGAACGTGTCGCCGCTCAGTCAAGGGCAAGAAGTTGGCCCAGGGCTCGGACAGCGCCACGTTCGCGTGGATGCGGCCCCAGTCGCCACGGCTTCGATCACCCCACGAAGCGGTGAGCGTGACCATGTGGGCGAAGACCGCCTGATCGCGCGAGCGCCACGCGCGCTCGGCGACCTTGTACGAGGGCAAGCCGTGGGCTGTTGCAGCCTGGTCCAGTGCGGCACCTTGGCTCAACCGTGGGTCGCGTTGACGGATTTTCCTCGCCTCGTTCTTGAGGCGCTTGGGCGACGGGATATTGTTGCCCGCGGTGGGTATATGGGATGCGTGCATGGTCTTCCTATTGCCAGACCGTCATCCGCTACCGATCCATGGCGACAGGGGTCCATGGGGCAAGTGTGTTTGTCGACGCTGCGGCGCGAAGGGCTGCCTTCCAAGGCGGATGGGTGTGCCGCGTCCAAAGCGGTGGCAGTATCGCAGGTTGCTCTGCGATGTGCAGTCCCTCGGCCTTTAGGGTGACTGTAGATCGCGGGGAGCATTGAAGCACTGTTCCGATGTGACTCAATACTCAACGAGCCTCGCCATCGTGCCGTGCCACCGCCGGCCTGTTGACGACATCCGGGTGATTGATTTCGACGTGCGCCTTGCATGCGCACGTCCTCCCCGCGGTGTTGACGCGTTTGGCGGGTTGGCCGTGATGCCTGAAAGACTTGCTGGTTCGCACTGAACGCCCTGACTTTTAGCGGGCTTGTTTCGCTGGCTTTGCGCTCACCGTCACTGCGCCGGATTCGCTCGATGTGGCCGTCAGTCTCTCCAGCAGGCTGGCGACGACGTGCTCCTGCGCCGTGACGGATGACCTGGCCGTGGCCAGCGCCAGTTCCAGTTGCTGCTTTTCAGAAAGCAGTTCATCGACCTTGGCCTGCAACTGCTTGTTCGTGGTGCTGAGTTGCTGGACGGCGGCATCCTGCTCGACCAGGCGCCGGCCCAACTCCTCGGTGCGCCTTTGTGCAAACCCCAATTCCTCCTTGCGCGGCCGCAGACCCCGCAGCTCTTCCTGGGCCTGGTGCAGATCGCCCTGGGCGCGCGACAAGTCGCCCAGCAGGCGTGCGTTGTCCTGCAGGGCGTGCACGGCCTCCTGCTGTTTGGTGGCCAAGGTCTCGCGCACGCTGCGCAACTCGGCCTGCAGGTACTGCACCTGCTGCTCGTGTTTTCGCTGCTCCTGGTCACGCTGCTCTCTGCTGGATTGCCGGAAATGCTCCAGCGCCTGGCGCGCATGCTGGTGCTTTTCTTCCAGGGATTGGCGGTGGCGTTCTTCGGCCGCGATGCGCTCCTGTAGGTCAACCACCTGCTGCGCGAGCTGCGTGTTTTCCAGGGTCTTGCGGCTCAGCGCTTCGCTGGTTGTGCCGTGAGCGGTCTTTTCGTCGGCCAACGCCCGCTGGGTGTGTTCCAGTTGCTGGCGGGTGGACTGGGCCTCGGTTTTCAGCGCCGCGGCGGCTTGCTGGTGCTGCGCGAGTTGCTCGGCGTGCTTGCTCTGCGCCGCAGTGACCCGCTCCTCCGCTTCCTCGTTGACGCGGGCAGCCAGGCGGCCCACCAGGTCCTGGATCGCCTCGCTGACGGCGACTCGATTGCCCGTCGCCGGCCCTTCCTCTTCCCCGATCTCTTTCAGGTAGCGGTGGATCGTGCTTTTGGAGCCAGTACCCAGTTCTTCGCGCACCGCATCGATGGACGGATGGCGCCCCGTGGCCCGCAATTTATCGCGGGCGCGCAGCACTTCGGATTTGTAGATCCCGGCTCGGGCCATGACTCACCTCTTATTTCGTACCATAGTATGTACCATGATATTACATACTATTTATGAGATCAAGAATTTATAGATCTCCATGAAATTCACATTGGGTAATGGGTGATTATTGAATCTGACGTCGATTTTGAGCTGATTCTCTCAAGGGGCGCGTGATCAGGAATATCTGCCGCACGATTCAAATAGCTGACACTTCCCTGTCCAGAACACGTTGGTTGACGGCCGGGGCCGTGTGCCCAACGATTTCAGGTGCTCGGACTGGCCTTGGTGCTCGCTCGTGCATCCCGAGCTGACTGAGCTGATCGCCCGTTCACGCCGCTGTGGAAATGAGCACCGCTTAAAATTCGCCTCATGCGCGCCTTTCTGGTCTTGTTGATGCTCACGTTCTTGCCGCTGCAATTTTCTGCTGCTGCAGCGGTCGAGGCGTACTGTGGCCACGTTCAGTCGACACAGACCACGCAAGTGACGCACCATCAGCCTGGCCATGGACAGGCTGTGGAGGGCCTCGCAGAAGGGATCGCTGGCGAGCGTGGCTTTGATCTCGATTGCGGAACCTGCCACGCGAACTGCGTGGCTGCTATCGTAGAGACCTCCGCGCCCACAACCAAGTCCGTTGGCACGGAACGCGTCAAACACGTTGCCCAACCCATGTCGCCAAACTGGCATGAACAACCCTACCGTCCCCAATGGTCTGCCCCGCGAGTTTCGGGGTTGAACGCTTGAGCCTGATGCGCTGACAGGCACTTCTTCCCCGATCCCCTGGCTTTAGTTGGCCGCCATCACACATGGTGGCCATCCCGGATCGTTTTGGAAGGACTCTCTCATGACTGCTCGCTGGACCCAGCGAAACGCGCGTTGGACATGGCTCGCTGGCGTTGCAGCGCTTTTGTCTGTTGATCAACTCAGCAAATCGTATTTTTCAACCACCCTCGAACTCGGTGAAGCCATCAAGGTGACCGAGTGGTTCAACTTTGTGCATGCGCTCAACCCGGGCGCAGCGTTTTCGTTGCTGGCCGATGCGGGTGGCTGGCAACGCTGGTTTTTTATCGGCGTGTCGGTGCTCGTGGTCGGTGTAGTCTCTGCGGCTTGCCTTGCCCGGCAGGCCGCACCCCTGGACCGCTGGCTGGGTGCCTTTGTGGTGGGCGGGGGCGGCGGCAACCTCGTAGACCGCGTCCAGATCGGTGCCGTGGTGGACTTTCTCGACTTCCACTGGGGGAGCATCCACTGGCCAGCTTTCAACCTGGCCGATGTCTTCATCGTCTGCTCCGTGTTGGTCTGGTGCCTTGCATCGATTAAGTCTCCGCCGCGCCCATCGCCCAGCAAGACCCCCGAGGAGTTTCCTTCATGAAGCAGGGCTGGATTTGGATGATGGCCGCCTGGGGCACCGCCTTGGTCTCCACTCTCGGTGCGCTTTTCATTGGCGAAGTCATGGGCATGACGCCCTGCGTGCTCTGCTGGTACCAACGCATCTTCATGTTCCCGCTGGCGCTCATCCTCGGCATGGCCGCCTTCGCCGAAGACCGGCGAGGCGCCACCTATGCACTGCCGCTGGCGCTGGGCGGCGCAGCCATCGCCTGTTACCACTCCGCGCTGATTGCTGGGTGGGTGCCGAAGTGGTGGGTACCCTGCGGCACCGGCCCCTCATGCAGCGAGCAGAGCCTCGAGATCTTGGGCGGCATCCAGATTCCCTGGTTGTCGCTAGCAGCCTTCATCGCCATCGTCATCCTGCTTTTTGTCTACTTGAGAAAGACCCGTTCATGAACGCCAAAAAATTCACCATCATCGGCCTGGTCGCCATCGTCGCCTTGTTCTTCTACTTTGGCATGAACGCGTATCAGAAGCGCGTGCAGGCCGCCCAGGAAGTGCAGGTCAAGGCCGAGCAGACCCGCCTGGTGCGCATGCACTCACCCGTCTTTGGCCCCCAAGGTGCACCGGTCACCATCGTCGAGTTCTTTGACCCGGCCTGCGAGACCTGCCGGGCCTTCTATCCCATCGTCAAGAACCTGATGGCGCAGTACCCCAACGACGTGCGACTGGTGATCCGCTACGCGCCGTTCCACCAGGGCTCTGACCAGGTGGTCAAGCTGCTGGAGTCTGCCAAGAGCCAGGGCAAGTACCAGACGGTTCTTGAGGCTGTGCTGGCCGCGCAGCCCACCTGGGCCGACCACGGCCAGCCCAACATCGAGACCGCTTTCAAGGTGGCCGAGCAAGCCGGACTGGACCTTGTCAAGGCGCGCCAGGACATCGAGAAACCCGGCATGCAGTCCTTGCTGCAGCAGGACATTGAAGACCTCACCGCGCTGCAGGTCACCAAGACGCCCACCTTCTTTGTCAATGGTCGCAGCCTGCCCAGCTTCGGGCCAGAACAGCTGGCCGCGCTGGTGGCCGAAGAAGTGGCCAAGGCGAAGAAATGAAGTACATAACACCCGCACATCCATTCAACCGGCGTTCGGCTTTGGCATTGAGCGCAGCGTGGCTCGCTGCGGGCGGTTTCCTTGCAGGTTGCTCGCCCCAGGCCCCCACTTTCAAGAGCACCGACATCACGGGCGCCGCTTTTGCACAAGACCTGAAACTGACCGACCACACTGGTCAGGTGAGGACCATGGCGGATTTCCGTGGCAAGGCAGTGGTGGTGTTCTTCGGCTTCACACAGTGCCCCGATGTGTGCCCCACCTCCATG
>PNMH01000113.1 GCA_013823505.1 Polaromonas sp.
GGCCCTGGCCGAGGCCGCGCAGGCCGAACTCGGGCGTCAGCAGGTCAACGTGGGCGCGGTCACCGTGCACCGACGGGTGCATGTGCGCTACGAGGGCAGCGACGCGGCCCTGGTGGTGCCGCACGGCACGCTGGATGCGATCCAGGCCGGCTTCGAAGCCGCCTACCGGCAGCGGTTTGCGTTCCTCATGCAGGGCAAGCGGCTGGTGGTGGAGGCCGTTTCTGTGGAAGCCGTCGTACCGGGTGTGGCACCCGCTGAACCCCGCTTCGACACGCACGAGCCGCGCGATGTGCCCCGGCGCGAAACGGTGCGCATCTACTCGGGCGGCCAGTGGCTGGACGCCGCGCTGGTGGTGCGCGAAGACCTGCGCCCGGGCGATGTCATTCCGGGCCCGGCCATCATCGCCGAGAAGAACGCCACGACGGTGGTTGAGCCTGGTTGGGAAGCCGTGCTCACCGCGCTCGACCATCTGGTGCTGGACCGTCGCATTCCGCGCACCGTGACATACGCCGTGGGCACCACCGTGGACCCGGTGCTGCTCGAGGTGTTCAACAACCTCTTCATGAACATCGCCGAGCAGATGGGTCTGCAACTGCAGAACACGGCCTACTCGGTCAACATCAAGGAACGGCTCGACTTTTCGTGCGCGCTGTTCGACGCCCAGGGCAACCTGATCGCCAACGCGCCACACATGCCGGTGCACCTGGGCTCCATGGGGGAGAGCATCAAGACCGTGATCCGCGAAAACGCCGGAAAGATGCAGCCGGGCGACGTGTATGCGCTCAACGATCCGTACCACGGCGGCACGCACCTGCCCGACGTGACGGTGATCACGCCGGTGTACCTGGGCGGTGAGCCGACGTTTTATGTTGGGTCGCGCGGTCACCACGCCGACATCGGCGGTACCACGCCGGGCTCCATGCCGCCGTTCTCCACGCGCATCGAAGAAGAGGGCGTGCAGATCAACAACGTGAAGCTGGTGGACCGTGGCGTGTTGCGCGAGGCCGAGATGGTGGCGCTGCTGCAGAGCGGCGAATACCCTTCGCGGAATCCGCAGCAGAACATGGCCGATCTCAAGGCCCAGATCGCCGCGAACGAGAAGGGCGTGCAGGAATTGCGCAAGATGGTCGAGCAGTTCGGTCTGGATGTTGTGCAGGCCTACATGCGCCACGTGCAGGACAACGCCGAAGAGTCGGTGCGCCGTGTGATCACGCGCCTGAAGGACGGCTCGTTCACGCTCCCGCTGGACAACGGTGCGCAGATCCACGTCGCGGTGCGGGTGAATGCCGCGCAGCGCAGCGCCGAGATCGACTTCACTGGCACCTCGGCCCAGCAGCTCAACAACTTCAACGCGCCCACGGCGGTGTGCATGGCGGCGGTGCTATACGTATTCCGCACGCTGGTGGACGACGACATCCCGCTCAACGCGGGTTGCCTCAAACCGCTCAAGGTCATCATCCCGCCGGGCTCCATGCTCAACCCCAACCCACCAGCCTCGGTGGTGGCAGGTAACGTTGAGACGTCCAGCTGCATCACCAACGCGCTGTACGGCGCGCTGGGTGTGATGGCGGCGAGCCAGTGCACCATGAACAACTTCACCTTCGGCAACGCGAAGCACCAGTACTACGAGACGATCTCGGGCGGCAGTGGAGCGGGCGATGGCTTTGACGGCACCAGCGTCGTGCAGACCCACATGACCAACTCGCGCCTGACCGACCCCGAGGTGCTGGAGTTCCGTTTCCCGGTGCGGCTGGAAAGCTACGAGATCCGCGAAGGCTCGGGCGGCGCTGGCCGCTGGCACGGTGGGCATGGCGGTGTGCGCCGCGTACGCTTTCTGGAAGACATGACGGCGAGCATCCTGTCCAACTGCCGCCTGCATGGCGCCTTCGGCATGGCCGGAGGAGAGGCCGGGCAGGTCGGGGTCAATCGAGTGGTGCGATCTGACGGTTCCATTGAGGAGCTGGGTCACATTGGCCAAGCCGAGATGAAGCCCGGCGATGTTTTCGAGATCCACACCCCAGGCGGCGGCGGTTACGGGAGACCGTAAAGCCTTCGAAGCCCGGAGCGGTGTGCACCCAAAACACTGCGGCACTGTGACTGGCAGGCCGCAGTGTTGTTCATGGTTGGGTGTTGGCGCGCTGCAAACGCGGCGCACGGAGCGTCAAAGTTCTTCGACTCGGCGTGCCGGGTAGCTGTCCCAGGCCTGGCATCCAGGGCACTGCCAGAAATGCTGGCGCGCCTCGAAGCCACATGCCGCGCAGCGGTAGCGCTTGAGCGGCCCGCAGGCTTGATCCAGTGCACGTTTCACGCGTTCTTGTGCCGATGCATCGGACAAGGTTTCTCCTGCAAGCCATTGCGAAGTGATCACCAGCGAAGGTTCCCGCTCCAGGTGGTTCAGGTAGCGTGCACGCGCTGCCTGTGGGTCTGGGCTCAGGGTGGCCAGCGCCTCGGTGACGTCCACCGAAGCGGCCCGTTCATGGCTGTTCTGCAGAACTGCGACAGCCTCGGTTTCACGCCCGCACTGGATCGCCAGAACGGCGAACTGCTGCGCTGCTAGCGGTAGGTATTGCGGTGCGTGGTGATTCAACTGAACCAGCGCATCGAAGGCAGACGAGGCATGACCTGTTTGTGCCCGAAGGGCCGCGAGGGCCATCCAGCCGCGCGCCAGTTGGGGAGCGCGCTGCACCGCGTCTTCCAGCAGCTTCAGCGCACCTGCCGCGTCACCCGACCGCTGTGCGATCTCGGCCTGCTCGCACAGGTAGTGCGCCAGCCTTGGCGAGAAGCTGCCTTGTTCGGCGGTTTCAAGGCGCTCTGCAATCACCCCGGCATGCGCCCAGTCGCGCGATCGCTCGTAGATGCCCAGCAATGCCAGCAAGGCTTCGCCTTCGAACGCCGAGCCCTGCAGCTTGTTCAGCGCTGCCTCTGCACGGTCCAGCAGACCGGCCTTGAGGAAGTCGAGGGCCAGGGCATGCTGTGCGCGGTCGCGGTCCTTGTTGCTCAGATCCGCACGCGAGAGCAAGTGCTCGTGTACGCGCACCGCTCGGTCGTAGTCACCGCGGCGTCGAAACAGGTTACCCAAGGCGAAATGCAGTTCTGCTGTGTCTGGGTCACCTTGAACGGCCTCTATGAAGGCATCGATCGCCTGGTCTTGCTGTTCGTTGAGCAGGTGGTTCAGGCCTCGAAAGTAGGCCTTGGGTGCCTGGCGGCTTTCCATGCGCCACTGGCGAAGGTCCAGGCGGGAGGCGCCCCAGCCCGCTGCAAAAGCCAAGGGAAGGCCCCAAAGCAGCCAGGTGAAATCAAAGTCCATGACGGCGGTCGGTGGGGTCTGGAAAGAGTGTGGAGTCGGCGTCGAAGGTGGTGCTGGCTGCGGCCGCAGAGGCAGCGCGTCGCCTCGATCGTTTGGCCCTTAGCCAAAGTGGCAGCATGACGAGCACACCGAGAAAAACACCCAGTACAAGTGCGACCAGAATGACCAGCACCAGAGGCGCCTGCCAGCTGGCACCGAAGAACAGGTTGAGCGTGACGCTGTCCTGGTTGTTCAGCGCGAAGGCGAACAACACAAAAAAAATGGCTGCGTTGAGCAGCCACATCAGGTATTTCAAATCGTCCCCTTTGTGGTGGGGCGATTGTAGCGATCAGGTCGCTGTCGCGACATCGAACGTCAGGTCGGCTTCTTCGGTTCCAGTCCGAGAATTTCGGCCGTCCTGGCATCCACCTGTTCGCGCAGCGCCTTACCCGGCTTGAAGTGCGGCACGCGTTTTTCGGGAATCATCACACTCTCGCCAGAGCGCGGGTTGCGGCCCACGCGTGGTGATCGGCGATTGACCGAAAAACTGCCAAAACCTCGGATCTCGATCCGGTGGCCTTTGACCAATGCGTCTCCCATGGCGTCGAGGATGGCCTTGACGGCAAACTCGGCGTCGCGGTGGGTCAACTGGCCAAATCGGCTGGCCAACGCTTCAACGAGGTCGCTGCGGGTCATGTGTTCGGGTTTGGACTTGGGCATTCAAGGACCAGCACCCGGTCGGGTCATCCGCCGTGAGGCGTCTGTCTGACCGGGCGCCGGCAAATGGTGCTTAGCCGTTGTTGTTGTCCAGCTTGGCGCGCAGTAGGGCGCCCAGGCTGGTGGTACCGGCGCTCTCGCGCGAGGACTGCTGGCTCAGGCTTGCCATGGCTTCTTGCTGGTCAGCGGCATCCTTGGCCTTGATGGACAACTGGATGTTGCGTGTCTTGCGGTCGATGTTCACCACCACGGTGGTCACTTCGTCGCCTTCTTTCAGCATGTTGCGTGCGTCTTCCACACGGTCACGGCTGATTTCGCTGGCGCGCAGGTAGCCCAACACGTCTTCGCCCAGGTCGATCTCGGCACCCTTGGCGTCCACGGTCTTGACCTTGCCGGTCACGATGGAACCCTTGTCGTTTACCGCCGCGAAGGTGGTGAACGGGTCGCCGTCGAGCTGCTTGATGCCCAGGGAGATGCGTTCGCGCTCCACGTCGATGGCCAGCACGATCGCTTCGACTTCCTGGCCCTTCTTGTAGTTGCGCACGGCGGCCTCGCCGGTTTCGTTCCACGACAGGTCGGACAGGTGCACAAGACCGTCGATGCCGGCGGCCAGACCCACGAACACGCCGAAGTCGGTGATCGACTTGATCGGGCCTTTGACGCGGTCACCGCGCTTGGTCTGCTCAGCGAACTCGTGCCATGGGTTGGCGCGGCACTGTTTCATGCCCAGGGAGATGCGGCGCTTGTCTTCGTCGATATCGAGCACCATGACTTCGACTTCGTCGCCCAGCGACACCAGCTTGGAAGGCGCCACGTTCTTGTTGGTCCAGTCCATTTCGGACACGTGCACCAGACCTTCGATGCCTGGCTCGAGTTCCACGAACGCGCCGTAGTCGGCGATGTTGGTGATCTTGCCGAACATGCGGGTGCTTTGTGGGTAGCGGCGGGCAACGCCCATCCATGGGTCATCGCCCATTTGCTTCAGACCCAGCGAGACGCGGTGCTTCTCGGTGTCGAACTTGAGGATCTTGGCGGTGATTTCCTGACCAGCCTGCACCACTTCGCTCGGGTGGCGCACACGACGCCATGCCATGTCGGTGATGTGCAGCAGACCGTCGATGCCGCCGAGGTCCACGAACGCACCGTATTCGGTGATGTTCTTGACCACGCCGTGAACGATGGCGCCTTCTTTCAGGGTGTCCATCAGCTTGGCGCGCTCTTCGCCCATGGATGCTTCCACCACGGCGCGGCGGCTCAGCACCACGTTGTTGCGCTTGCGGTCGAGCTTGATGACCTTGAATTCCAGGGTCTTGTTTTCGTACGGGGTCAGGTCCTTGGTCGGACGGCTGTCGACCAGCGAGCCTGGCAGGAAGGCGCTGATGCCGTTGACCATGACCTTGAGGCCGCCCTTGACCTTGCTGGAGGTCGTGCCGGTGACGAATTCACCCGACTCGAGCGCTTTCTCCAGAGACATCCACGAGGCGAGGCGCTTGGCCTTGTCGCGCGACAGCAGGGTGTCGCCGAAACCGTTTTCCACGGAATCGATGGCCACCGACACGAAGTCGCCCACCTGCACTTCGAGTTCACCCAGGTCGTTCTTGAATTCGGCCAGCGGCACGTAGGCTTCCGACTTCAGACCGGCGTTGACCACCACGTGGCTGTGTTCGATGCGAACGACTTCAGCGGTGATGACTTCGCCCGAGCGCATTTCGGCGCGTTTCAGGGACTCTTCGAACAGGGCGGCAAAAGATTCAGACATTGAATTTCCTAAAACCACTCAGCGTCGGCGCCTTCAACCAAGGTGACTCGGTTTGCGCAGGGATCGACGTGTGGGCGGCGTTGACATTGCGGTGCGAGACACCGCGGGGTTGGTTGAAAAGAACCTTCGGACATGCGGGCTGAGAGCGCCCGGCTGTGCCGTCAGGGCCAAATGTGAAAGCGCGCTCAGTTCCCCGAGAACGCCGTTTTGCCCTGCCACCAGTTCATCACCACTTGCACCGATTGCTCGATGTCCAGTTCGGAGTTGTCCAGTTTCAAGGCATCTTCGGCGGGCTTGAGGGGCGCGTGTGTTCGGGATGAGTCCCTCAAATCACGTTCTCGCAAGTCTGCCAAAAGACCGTCGATGTTAGCAGCAATTCCCTTTGAAATCAATTGCTTATGGCGCCGCTGGGCGCGTTGTTCTGCGGTGGCGGTCAGAAAGACCTTCAAAGCCGCGTCCGGGAAGATCACCGTGCCCATGTCGCGCCCGTCGGCCACCAGGCCGGGCAGGCGCCGGAAGCTCTGCTGCAAAGCGTGCAGCGCGGTTCGAACGGCCAGGTGTTGCGACACCTTGGACGCCATGCCGCCGGTGGACTCCAGGCGCAGTGGGTCGGTGATGTCGCGGCCACCGAGGAAGACTTTGTGGTCGCGGAAGGCAAGCGGAAGTTTGGCCGCCAGGCGGGCCAGCGCCGGCTCGTCGTCCAGCGACACGCCGGCGTCCTGTGCCGCGAGCGCCGTGGCGCGGTAGAGAGCACCGGAGTCGAGCAGGTGGTAGCCCAGACGCTGAGCCAGCTGCGAAGCCAGTGTGCCTTTGCCCGACGCCGTGGGACCGTCGATGCAGATGACGGGGATGGCCTGTGCTGGCGTGCTGCAGACCTCGAACAGGGTCTCGAAATAGTCGGGGAAGGTCTTGCCGACGCATTTCGGGTCTTCAATGCGCACCGGCAGGCCCGACGGGTTGAAGGCGGCGAGCGAAAAGCACATGGCCACCCGGTGGTCGTCGTAGGTGTGGATGCTGGCTGCTTGCCAAGTGGTGGGCGGCGTGATGCGAATGAAATCGGCACCTTCTTCCACCGTGGCACCCAGCTTGCGGCATTCGTTGGCCATGGCGGCAATGCGGTCGGTCTCCTTCACGCGCCAGCTGGCGATGTTGCGCAGCGTGGTGGTGCCGTCGGCGTAAAGCGCCATCACGGCCAAGGTCATGGCGGCATCGGGAATGTGGTTGCAGTCGAGTTCGATGGCTTTGAGGGGCCAGGCGCCGCGCCGGATGTGCAATCGGTTGGCTTCGCCGGTGATCTCGGCGCCCATGAGCCGGGCGGCTTCGACGAAGCGGATGTCGCCCTGGATGGAGGCGAGGCCGACGCCTTCGATGGTGATCCCCTGGGAGCCGGGTGCGACGGCGCCGAGCGCGATGAAGTAGCTCGCTGACGAGGCGTCGCCTTCCACCGGAATGCGCCCGGGCGAACGGTAGCGGCTGCCGGCCGGTATGGTGAAACGTTGCCAGCCGTCGCGTTGTACCTGCACGCCGAAGCGCGAGAGCAAGTTCAGCGTGATCTCGATGTAAGGGCGCGAGATCAGCTCACCGACCACTTCAATGACGATGGCTTGCGATTGCGCCACCAGCGGCAGCGCCAGCAGCAGCGCCGTGAGGAACTGGCTGGACACGTCGCCCCGAACGCGGATCGGCTCCGACAGTTGCAGCGCCAGAGATGAGCCCGTGCCCAGCTTGAGTGGTGGGTAGCCCTCCTGCCCCAGGCAGTCCACCGCACAACCGAGCTGACGCAAGGCATCGACCAGATCACCGATGGGCCGCTCGTGCATGCGCGGCACACCGCTGAGCTCGAACGCTGCACCGTGGGTGGACGCGAGAAGGGCCAGGGCCGCGGTGAGCGGGCGCATGGCCGTGCCCGCGTTGCCCAGGAAGAGCCGTGCCTGCCGCACGGGGAGCTGACCGCCCAGGCCATGCACGCGCAGAGCGCCATCGGGTTGCGGTTCGATCCGGCAGCCAAGCTGGCGCAGGGCGTCCAGCATCACCTGGGTGTCGTCAGAGTCGAGCAGATCGGCCACGTCGGTGTGGCCCTCGCTCAGCGCGGCGAGCAACAGTACACGGTTGGAAATGCTTTTGGAGCCCGGGAGGCGCACGGTGCCGCCCGCACTGGCCAACGGAGGAAGGTCGAGGAAAGGGATGGAGTACATGCGCGGTGACGCGAGCAGGCCGCGGGAAGCGGCCTCAGCCCTGGGGCTTGATGGCGGACATGCGCCAATGGGCGCGGGCACTGCTGGCTTGATCGATGAGGGCCTCCAGCGCATCCGGGTTGTCGGCGTTGATGGCGGTTTCCAGCGCATGCAGGGCGCGCTGGAACATGCGCGACTGCGCCAGCAGTTCTTCGCGGTTGGACATCAGGATGTCGCGCCAGACGACCGGGTCGCTGGCGGCAATGCGGGTGAAATCGCGAAAGCCCGGTCCAGCCAGCGAAAGGAAATCTTCGGCCTGCGGTTGGCTGTGGATGCCGTTCATCAAGGCAAACGCCACCAGGTGTGGCAGATGGCTCACCGCGGCATAAGCCGCGTCGTGTGCCTCGGGCGACATCTGTTTGACATGGCAGCCCAGTGCGGTCCAGACCTTGTGCGCTTTCTCCAGCTGTGCGGTGAGTGTGCGTTCGATCGGCGTGAGGATGACCTGTCGGCCTTTGTACAGATCGGGATCGGCATGGTCGACGCCGGCGAGTTCCTTGCCTGCGATCGGGTGCGTGGGCACGAAAACGCCCACCTGGTCCTTCAACACACGGCGCGCGGCGTCGATCACTTCGCGTTTGGTGGACCCCACGTCCATGATTAAAACGTCGCCGCGCACCAAGTGGCGGATAGCCTTGAAGGTGGCTTCGGTGGCCGACACCGGCACGGCCAGCAGCACCAGATCGGCGCCCGACACGGCCAGCAACGCAGAGGGCGCTTCCACGTCGATCACGCCCAACTGACGTGCTCGTTCCGTGGTCGAAGGCGACTTGCTGTAGCCGACCACACGCTTGACCAAGCCCGCGCGCTTGAGGGCCAGCGCAAACGAGCCGCCCATCATCCCGCAGCCGATCAATCCCAGTTGTTCAAACATCATTCGTTCACCGGGTATGCGCCCAGGACCTTGTAGAAAGCGCACAGACCCTGGAGTTCTTGCAGTGCGGCAGCCACATGGGGCTGCGATGGATGGCCGGCGATGTCGATGTAGAAGTAGTACTCCCACTGCCCCGACTTGGCTGGGCGCGATTCGAAGCGCGTCATCGACACGCCGTTGTTCTTCAGTGGTACCAACAGGTCATGCACCGCACCGGGTCGGTTGGGCACCGACACCACCAGACTCGTGCAGTCGCGGCCCGAAGCCGGCGGCATGGCCAGCGTCTGTGGCAGGGCGATCACGGCAAAGCGCGTGCGGTTGTAGGCCTCGTCCTGGATGGCGTGCGAGACGATGTGCAGCCCGAACTGGGCCGCAGCGCGTTCGCTGGCAATGCCGGCCCAAGCGGGGTTGGTGGCTGCCAGACGTGCCCCTTCGGCATTGCTGGACACAGCCCTTTTTTCAGCTTTTGGCAGGTGCTGAGACAGCCAGTTCTGGCATTGCGCCAGGGCCTGGGGATGCGCCATGACGACCTCAATGCCGTCCAGCGTGTTGAGCTGGCGCAACAAATTGTGGCGAATCAGCATGCTCACCTCGCCGACCACGTGCACGGGGGAGCGCAGGAACAGATCCAGCGACCGGGCCACCACGCCTTCGGTGGAATTTTCCATGC
>PNMH01000114.1 GCA_013823505.1 Polaromonas sp.
GAGCTGGCGGCCTGATCACTGCCCACCACACTCTTTGCCCTGCACGGCCAGGGGACCCTGGTCACCAGCGCCAGCCGAGGGCTCGGCCTGGCCATGGTCTGCGCGCTCGCCGCGCACGGTGCCACCGTCTGGCTCAACGGGCGCGACCGCGCCAGCCTGGCCCACGCAGTGGCCCAGGCCGCCACTGCGGGACAAGCGGTCGGCGGCAGCGCCCACGCCCTGCCGTTTGATGTGACCGAAGAGGTGGCCACCTCGCACATTGCCGAGCCGGGAAGAAACCGCAGAAGCAGACCGGGCACAAGGCTCTGATCGCATGTCGAATGCCCTATTCGATGGAGGCAGCCATCCGTTCGGCGAACACAAATTGCAAGCCGTGTAACGGTGCATGACTCGCCGCTCGCTGCCGCCGCGCGCTCACTACCATGCGCCACAACCCCGTGCAGAGAGCACCCCGCGCACATGCCCAGGAGCGTGCTGCGGTGCAGAGGACTTCCATGGCTTCACCTCCCCTTTTGTGGTTGGATTTCCGGCAGAACCCGCGCGACGCGGGGCACTTCCCCTGGCTCCTGCCCAGCTGGTCGGCCAGCCGGTGGGCGCCTCCCGGCGACACAGGCTCGGCCATCCGCAGCGGCCAGCCCCAGTTCCTCTGCTTCGAATTCGATGTGACGTCGATCGACGAGCTGGCGATCCTGCAGAAGACCCGGTTGCAACACCCGAGCATGCCCATTCTGGTGATCGCCGACAGCGTGTCGCCCGCCTTCACCGACTGGGTGTTCCGCATCGGCGTCTGGGACTGCCTGGCCAAACCGGTCAATGCAGATGCACTCAACACCTGCATCGAAGCCTTTGTCCACTTCTGCCAGCAACGCCACCATGGCGCTTCGCCAGACAGCGGGTGCGTCCAGCCAACGCGCCCGCCCAGAACGCAAGCCGCGCGGGAATACGTGGCGACTCACTTCGCCAGCGAGGTTCGCCTGCCGGTCGCGGCTTCACTGTGCCACCTGAGCACCTCCGAATTCAGCCGCTGCTTCAAGAAAGAAAACGGCATCACGTTCTCCGACTACCTGATGCACTGGCGCATCCAAAAAGCCTGCGACCTGCTCGCCGTGCCCGCCATGCCGATCAAAACCGTGGCGTTTGAGGTGGGCTTCAACGACGTGTCTTACTTCGCGCGCGCCTTTCGGCGCCACACCGGCGTCACGCCCTCGACCTACCAGAAAAACAGCGGCACCGATTACCACATGGCCCCCGCCCACACGAGCGCTTTCCCCCTCTGGGATCCCCAAGCTTGAGGACGCTTTTCCAGCGCTCTCGCGCAGCGGGCGCGCCGCGCCGAACGAAGCGCAGGATTGTCCGGTGGATGCGCAGTTTTCTTCTAACGCTCCCACTCCCGCACTGCCTATCCTGAGCACCGCACAACGCGGCAAGCCGGTGATCTGACAGCGTTGTGACCTGTGCAGACATCACCGTAGGGAGAACTTTCATGGCCAGCAAACTCACGGGGGACCGCCCCGAAAAAAGCAGCTTCGTGGTGCAAGGACGGGTCGATTTCCAGCAATGCGAAGGCGACCCGCCGAGCGCAGGCATCCAGGTCTTCGCGTTCGACCGGCTCGGCGTGCCCCTGGGTGGCTCCACACTGGATGAGAAGGGCCAATTCAAGATGGCACTGCGCCTGAAGGAGCCGACCGATCTGCAGATCATGGCGGGCCCCGGCAAGGACGCGGGCAGCGTGCGCCAGTCGGCCAACTTCACCCTGCCCGTGAGCGCCAAGGAATGGATCCAGGAAGGCCGGGGCTACCTGCTGCGCCCGCAGCTGGTCATTCCGCGCCCGATCTGGTGGCCGTGGCGACCGGTGCGGTTGTGCATCAGTGGCCACGTGCGCAAGATCGACACACACGACGGGCACACACAGACCTGTCCGGTGCCGTATGTGAAGGTGGAAATTTTTGATGTGGACCGCGAAGCCTGCTGGTGGCCACCGATCCGCAACTGGTGGGACACCCTGCTTGACCGGCCCGTGGTGCGCATCCCCGACCTGCTGCGACCCCGCTTTGAGCCACCCCGGCCCTTCCCCGGCCCCGACCCTGCGCCCCCGCTGCGCCTGCAGCCGCGCGCAGGCTTGCGGGGTACCGAGGTCGGCCTCAACCCCCAACCCCTGCCGCCCCGCGAGACCCTGCTGAGTCGGTCGATCGCAAGCCATGCTGCACTGGACAGCCTGCCCGACAACACGGTAGCGGCGCCCGCGTTCACCGGCCTGGTGGGCGAAGCACGACGGCTCGACAGCGCCATCGCCTCGCGTCTGGACAAGCTGACCCTGACCTCCAAAATCGCGCCCTGGCTGATCTTCCCGCGCTGCTTTTACAGCCGCCAGCTGGTGAGCGAGACCTACACCGACTGCAACGGCTATTTCAATGTCTGCTTCAACTGGTGGCCGATCCACTTCCGCAACGGACGGCTGCGTTTTGACGCCCGGCCCGACGTGATCGTGCGGGTCACCCAGATCATCAACGGCGTGTCCACCGTGATCTACATGGACCCCTACACCAGCACCCGCTGGAACACCAGCAGCGCCCACATCGACCTCTACCTGGACAACGAAGAGGTGCGCTGCGGCCAGGGCTGCCACCCGCGCCCCGAGGGTTCGCCGGTGTTCTTCACGCGCATCGGCAACGACGAGGTCTACCAGATTCACCAGGGCAGCGGGCTGTACGCCGACAGCGCCGTGTCGCAGATGGCCTATGGCGGCAACCTGAACCTGTATGCCGTGTTCGGCGACACGCTCGCCACCGGTGCACCCAAGCGCTACTACAGGCTCTCGTACGCGCGCCAGGGCAGCGCCGACAGTGATTTCAAGTTCATCGACGCCGACCTGCGCGACACCCGCGTGGACAAGCTCACGCTCACCAGCGCCGACCACTTCCTCGGGCCGCAACCGGTCAACGGAACAACCACGCTGTACGAGGTGCGCAACCGCGACGACTTCTATTGGTACAACCCGGACTGGATCGGCTCCTGGTGGACACCACCGGTGGAGGCTGACACCGGCACCTACGTGCTGCGGCTGGAGCTGTTTGACGAAAACGGCGTCTACCTCAACACCGCCTCGGGCCAGGTGGACTACCGCGACGGCACCGTGGTGCCACCGGCCCCGCTGCCCGCCATGACCGACCACTGCGACCTTGTGATCACGCTGGACAACAAAGCGCCCGAGCTGAACCTGGACATCCCGGCCGTGCTCAACGAGTGCGGCGTCATCCCCTGGAGCCCCACGCTCACGCTGACCTTCAACGCCGCCGTCTTGCAGGACAACCACCGCCTGCACAGCTGGACCCTGCAATACACCAAGGGCGTCAACCCAGCGGTCGTGCTGCTCGCGGGCAACTCGTCGCCTACGGGCGCACTGAGCCCGGTGAACCAGAACGTGAGCGGCGCACCGCTGCTCGCCGGTCTCACCAGCACCTGTGCCTTTGCCTTGAAGCTCTATGCATGGGCACACGTGCGCAATGGCTACGGCCTGATTTACTACCGCGAGCAGATCAAGGCGATTGCCATCGAAAAATGCGCGCCTTGCCCCGACTGCGCCCCGCCCCCGCTGGCGCTGAACCGCACCGCCACCGGCCTGGCCGCAGGTCTGCCCAGCGTCTGAATCCACCAGGAGCACACACCATGAACGACCTGACCGAACACACCGGTACCGGCATCCCCTGCTGCCCCGCGCTGGAGACCGACAAAGCCTGTGACGTGCTGGACTTTCACTACCGCCTTGCCCACAACACCTCGGTGGTGAGCGGCGGGCGCCGCGTGCAGGTGGAGGTGATCATCCGTGTGCGCTACGAGCGCTGCCCGGGGCCCATGGCGCTGGGCGATCTGGTCTACAGCACCACCTTGCTGCCGGGCGAGACCGTGCGGCTGTTCACCTCCGACCGGCGCAGCCGCTTCAGCTACGACAGCGCCACCCAGGTGAGCTACCGCAACGAGCAGACCTCGGAAGAGCGCTACTACATGGCCAGCGTGCACGATTTCATGAGCGACCTGACGGTGCGTGACAGAGCCAGCGCCAGCAGCTCGTCGCGCGGCTCCGCCAAAGGCCATGGCGGCACCAGTGGTGCCATCGAGAGCTTTTTTGTGGGCGCCTCGGTGGACGTCAGCGGCTCCTACGAAGCCTCGTCCACCAGCACCTTCTTGCGCGAGCTCTCGCAACACGCGTCCGCTTCGGACCGCCGGGCCGAGATGGGCACGCGCGCGGCCAGCAGCGTGTCGGTGGGCGAGGTACAAAGCCGCACCCACACCCAGGGCGAGTCGGAGGACCATTTCGAGTCCGCCTCGCGCCAGTTCTCCAACCCCAACCACTGCCACGCGGTCACGTTCTTTTTCTACCAGATCAACAAGACCCAGACCATCCGCTTCACCATCGAATCCATCGAACGGCGCGTGATCGACCCGACCGCCGACACCCGCATCACGCACAACCCCTTCGTATCCGACGGTGACGTGAGCACCATCCCCAACGCCGTGCTGGCCACCGACGAGTCGCGCCTCAAAGTCGAGGCACTGGCCCGGCAAAGCGTGGCCGCAAAGCTCCAGACCGATGCCGAGCTGTCCGCGGTGCGCAGCAACCGCGCGTTCCTGGCCGCCAACATCGCGCAGCAGGAGCCGATCCCGCCCGCCGTCGCCGCCAAGGCCCTGGAGCAGGTGGATCAGGACCTGATGAAACAAGGCCTGCTGGACAACCGTGGGCTGTTGTCCGAAGAGGTGCGCAAGACCTTCTCGTTCGAGCGCACCAGCTCGCTGCCGACCCCGGGGCTCATGGTCAAAGGCTGCCTGGACGAATGCAACATCTGCGAAGCCGCCGTGGTGCAGTCGCGCCGGCTCGACCTGGAGCGCAAACAGCTGGAAAACGACATGCTGAAGAAACAGATCGAGTTGCTGGCCCAGTCGCAGGCCTACCGCTGCTGCCCGGCAGGTGAGACAGACACGACCACCTGATGACCCATCCACCCAGGCATCCACCCCACTGGGGGCACGGCAGCACAACCACCCGTCACCGCTAACGTGGTGCTCACGGGGCCAGGCAAGCACATTTCACACCCGGAGAAACGGCACCATGACCACCTCACGTTCGGTACACATCCGCGTCACCGACCACGGCAACCGGCCCATCGAGGGCGCGCTGGTGTCGGCGGGCGGCGCGTCCACTTACACCGACGAAAAGGGCCACGCGCGGCTCGATATCAGCGCCGGGGTCGAGATCAAGGTGAAGGCGCGCGGCCACGAAGACCAGGCGCGCTTGCTCGAACGCAAGAACGCCTCGCGCACGCAGCTTTTCACGCTCGGTCGCGCAGGCATGCTCTATTACTACCGTGGGCAAGTGAAAATCCCGTTCGAACCGCTACCCGGGACCATCGGCATACTGTTCAAGGCGGAAAACGCGCAGGGCAAGAAGAAGGGCACGGAGAAAGGCGACATCGCCGATACCGTCAAGCTCATCGGCGGCCACATCATCCGCTCCGACAAGAACTTTGCGCACAGCGGCATCACCGTGCTGCGCATCGACGATGACGACGACAAAGCCCTGGCTGAACGGCTGCGCGAGTTGACGAACGATCCGTTGATCGAGGCCGTGGGTGCGGTGGTTCGACTCTCCGAGGACCACGCCTCGTTCCTGACGAACCTCGTCATCGCACGCTTTGAGGAAGACGTGGACGACAGCGCCGTCGCCGTGATCGCTGGTCGCCACGGCCTGAAGCCAGAAGGCCGCTTCGAAGCACTGGGCAACGTGCACCGCCTGCGCTTCGCCAGACCGGCCACCTATGCCGTGCTTGAGGCCGCCAACGCGCTCGCCGAGGAGCCCGATGTCATCTGGGCCGAACCCGACCTTGCCTCTACCAGCGAGGAAGATGCGGTCATCCCGACGGACTTTCTGTTCCCCGAGCAGTGGGATCACCAGCTGATCGACACACCCGACGCCTGGCAGGCGTTGCGCGACATGGATCCGGCGCGCACCTTTGGCAACGCCGACACGGTGGTGGCCGTCGTCGACAACGGCGTTGACGCCACGCACCCCGAGTTGTCCGGCAACGTATCGAACGGCAACGCCAAGCAGCTCGCTCTGTTCGACTTCGCCAACATGGTCGGCAACATGGCCAACCTCAGCACGACGGCAGCACAGCGCGATCACGGCACTGCCTGCGCCAGCGCAGCGGTCGGCAATGTCGGCAACGCCTCGGTCGTGGCGGGCTTCAACGAAGGCATCGCAGGAGTCGCTGGCAATTGCCGTCTGATCGGCATTCTGCGTGGTGGCACCGAGGCCCGCTACGCCGAGATGTATCTCTGGGCCGCCGGGTTCGATCCCGGCAGCAGCACCGTCGGCTTCCCTGCTCAACTGGCGCGCGGCGCCGACGTCATCACCAGCAGCTTCGGCTTCAGCGTCGACAACCCGATCTCTGGCCTGATGAGCGACACCTTCGACCGTCTGACCGACGATGGCCGCGGTGGGCGCGGCGTGCTGCTGTTCTTCTCGGCGGGCAACGACAACGTCGACCTCGACACCACCAACCGGCGTCCATGGAGCATGTACGACCGATGCTTTGGCGTCGCTGCCTCGACCCTGGGCAATGACGGCGTCACCGAAATCAAGGCGGCCTACAGCAACTTTGGTTCGACGGTCGATTGGTGCGCACCCAGTAACGACAACGAGGGCCGCCACAACCCGCCCGGAATGTTCGGCGCGCACACCGCGACCATTCTGGTGGCACCCAACGGCGATGCGATTTGTGGGCACCCGGCTCAGCAGACCACGCTGGCCGCTGCGGCACCCGCCACCGCGACGGTCCTCACGCTCGCCAGCGCGGCTGGGTTCGCCGTCGGCCAAGCGGTGCTGGCGGGTGCTCCGGGAGGCGGCGCGGCATCCGGGCGTCGCATCACGGCCGTCAATGTCGCTGCCAATCAGATCACGCTGGACGCCGGACTGGGCGACGCGCTTGCGCTCGGCTCCCCCGTGGTCGCTGGCCCCCGCTCCTATCGAACGAACTTCGGCGGGACCTCCTATGCAACGCCCGTGGCGGCGGGAATCGGCGCGCTGATGCTGTCGGCCAACCCCCAGTTGCGCTGGGACGAAGTGCGTGACCTCATCCGCTCGACCGCAGTGAAAATCGACGCCAACAACAGCAACGCTGTCGGTCGCTGGCGCGATGTCAACAACCTGATCTCGACCGACCCCGGCTACCTCGGCCCCCATTTCTCCGAGTTCTTCGGCTTCGGTCGCGTGAACGCCGCCGCAGCGGTGCAGGCGGCGGGTTGGCGCATTGCCCTGATGACGCCCGCGCTCAACTTCAACGACGTGCCGCAAGGCGAGACCACGCTGCGCGCGGTCCGCTTCGATGTGCAGAGCCTGTGGCCGGTGGACTTCCAGATCGTGGCCGGACCGGGCGCGCCATTTTCGACCCCCTTGGGCACCAGCGTCGCTTCGCCGGGCACGCCCAGCGCCGACACCGTGCGCGAGGTGATCCTCTGGGTCGGCTACACCGGCACCACCGTCGGCGCCGCTGCGGTGGGCAGCGTGACCGTGCGCAGCACGCAGACCGGGCGCGAGTGGACCATCCCCATCACCGCCAACACCGTCGAGCGCCAGTCCGCCTGTGTCATGCTGTGCCTGGACCGATCCGGCAGCATGCTCTTCAACTCGGGGGTCGGCACATCAAAGCGGATCGACGTGCTCCGCTTCTCGGCCGAGATTTTGATCGACGTCGTCCATGAAGGCGATGGTGTCGGCATCGTTTCCTTCGACCACGACCCGTTCGATGTACAGGTGCCACCCGTCGGGCCGCTCGGTCCGGTCAACGCCTTCGACGTACAGCGCGATCAACTGCGCAGCCGCATCAGCACCTTCGCGCCGAACCCGAACGGCTTGACCGCGATTGGCGACGGTGTCGAGCGGGCGCAACTGCGTCTCGCACCGGTCACCGGCTACGACACCAAGTCTGTCGTGGTCTTCACCGATGGCCAGGAAACCGAATCCAAATACATCAGCGACGTCGCCGCCAGCATCACCGATCGCGTCTTCGCCGTCGCGCTCGGTCGCGCCGAGAACATCCAGCCGACGGCGCTCACTGCGCTCACCAACGGCACCGGCGGCTTCTGCGTGCTGACCGGCGATCTCGACATCAACAGCCGCTACAAACTGGCCAAGTACTTTCTACAGGTGCTCGCCGGCGTGAAGAACGAAGACATCGTCCGCGATCCGGACGGCCTGCTCGCGCCCGGACAGGTGCATGAGATCGACTTCCATCTCACCGAGGCCGATATCGCGGCGGACGTCATCCTCATGACGCCAGCGCGTGGATTCATCGAAATGACGCTGGTAACGCCGGGCGGCATGGTGATTGATCGGGCCGCAGCGCTCGCCATGCCAGGCGGGCTGTACCACGACGGGCGCAACGTCAGCTACTACCGCCTCTCACTGCCCGCGCCGATCGGTGGCGGCGCACGCGAAGGCAAGTGGCTCGCGCGCCTTCAGCTCGGCCAGCGCAAAATGCCCGGCCTGCGCACGCACGCCTTCAACACCGACACCGGCACTGCGGCGACCACAGCCATGGCGCAGCACGGGCTGCCTTACAGCCTGCTCGTACACAGCTATTCGAATCTGAGGATGGCGACCACACTGTCACAAAGTAGCTTCGCGCCCGGCGCACAACTCCTGCTGCGCGTGGTTCTCACCGAGTACGGCGTGCCGGTGAATCGCCGCGCCACGGTCACGGCGCTCGTCACCCATCCGGGCGGCGTGCACCGCACGGTCCACCTTGCCGAGACGGCGCCCGGCGTCTTCGAGTGCGGTGTGCAGACGACGCTGGCGGGCACCTACGACATGCGCATCACCGCGCGCGGTCGCACACTGCGCCATCGCGTCTTCACGCGCGAGGCGGTACGCACTGGGGCCGTGTGGATCGGCGGTGATCGACCACCTCCTTCGTCAAGCGGTGGCACCGATGGGCGGACCGACGAGATTCTCTGCAAGCTACTGCGTTGCGCGCTGTCTGAGCGGGTGATTCAGCCCGAGCTGCGCAAACGTCTCGCGGCGCTGGGCCTGGACATCGATGCGCTGATGAAGTGCATCAGCAGCGCGTGCAAACAGCGCCCCGGTCAGGCGGACCAAGACGAAGCGCTGGAGCAAAAACTCGTCCAGGCCGTGCGAGCGGCACTCGCCGTGGTGAACGGTTAATCCCGCTCGCGCCCGACCCAAAGCGCAGCCCGCGCAGGGCTGCGCTTTTGTGCGTTTGCACGGCGTCCCCACCGCGATTTTTTGCAAACCCATCGCGCCTGCTCTTGAAAAGCAGTGTGGTCGCCCTTATCATTGGCACTCGCTGAAATAGAGTGCTAACACCGCTATCCTCAGTCGATCAGCGGTACCGCCTGCCCCCAGCGGTCGGCATGGGCCGTCTGACCCCTCCCTTTCCTCGTTCAATTTC
>PNMH01000115.1 GCA_013823505.1 Polaromonas sp.
GTTGACGATCTCCATTGTGGGCATGCGCCCACGCACGATGCGTTCCTGGCTCTGCAGGTTGTAGTCGCGCACAGCGCCGGTGGGCGCGTCTTCCTTGGCGAGCTTCTGGCTCTCGCCGGTGACGCCTTCGAGCAGGGCGTCAATCTCTTCCTGGGACAGAAATGCTTCAGCCATGGTGGTGTGCCTGGGTCACTGAACGATGAGGCTGGAGAACAGCACGGCCTGCACCGGGTTCGGTGGCACCTTGGACTTTTTCTTCTTCTTCGGCGCTTCTTCGGCGTGCTCGGCGTCGGCGTCGGGGATTTCGTAGCCCATCTCGTGCGAAACCGCCGCGATGATGTCCTTGGCGAGCTTTTCCTTGCCCTGCACCTGCAGCATCTCTTCGGCGGTGCGCTGCGAGATCAGCAGCAACACCTGGCTGCGGATGCTGGGCATGTAGGTTTTCACGTCGGTCTCGGTCTTGGCGTCCTGCAGCTGCAGGGTGAGGCCGAGCTGGATGAAACGGGTGCCACCGGGGTCGGCCAGGTTGACCACCATGTTCTCCAGCGGCATGAACACCGGCGCGTGTTTGGGGTCCTTGGCCACGTGGGCCGCCGCCGGTTCCTCGTCAGCGAACTCGTCTTCGGCGGCTGCGGCGTTCTTCTTCATGATGAAGAGGGCGGCGCCAGCACCGATGAGGGCCAGCAACACCACGCCAATGATGATGAAGAGCAGCTTCTTGCTCTTCTTCTTCGGCGCGTCGGCGGGAGCGGTGGCGGTGGCAGCAGCAGACATGGTCATCCTTCAATTGGCCCCCGCTGGGAGGAGGGCGTCACACGCGGGAAACGCGTGGGGTTTGAAGAATTATTGGGCGGGGGGGCTGGTGCCGGTCATCAGATAAGCGCCTGAAAAGGCGCTTATTCAATGTTTCGCCGCCGGGCCGCTCCCAAGGCGAAACAGCCCCCTTGGGGGGCAGCGACCCGCGCAGCGGCGGAGCGTGGGGGCGCAGGTTTCTATCAGGCGAACACGTCCAGAGGCTGGCTGCCGTCGGCTCGAGGGGCTGCGGTCGGTTGCCGATGGGCGGTCGGCGCGGCAGTGTGGCTGGCCGACGCCACGCCACGCACACCGCTCTGCCGCGCCGCGCCGTCGTCGCTGCGCGATCCGGGCTGGCCCTGCGACCCCACCGACACGCCACCCAGCTGGATGCCGCTCTTGTTCAGCAGATCCGCCAGCGACTCGCCCGCGTTCTCGCGCAGCGAGGCGCGCGCCTCGGCGTTGTCGGTGTTGAACGCCACCTGCACCTCCTGGCCCTTCATCGAGAGCTGGATGTCGATGGCCTGTTCGCCGCCCTCGCCATCCACGCGCAAGCTGGCGTGGCGCAGGTGCTGGGTACCCCAGTGGCTCACGGTGGGCTCTTCAGCGGCATTCGCGTCGGCAAAGGGGTTGTTGGCCTGGCCGTCGGCCTGGTCGAAGGTGCTGGCGTCGGAGCCGCCACCGTCGGAGCTCATGGATGCGTCACCCGCTGTGGCGCCGGGCAGGGCGGGGGCTGTGTCGGTCGTGCGGTGGCCCGCGCCCACCGGGGTGGCGGGGTTGAGGCCTTCCGTGGCAGCTTCGCGCAGTTCGTTGGTGGCCAGTGGCACGCCCGGCGTGAGGCCAAAGCGCTCGTTGAGCGCCACGGTGCTGCGCGCCTGTGCGCCGAGGCTCGGCGCCTGCTGGAGCGCCACGGTTTCGGTGCTGGCCAGGGAGGCGTGGCGCCAGGTCGTGCCGGCAGCGGCGTTGGTCGCCGTGGACACACCGTCGGCTGCGCGTGTGGGCGTGTAGGGCGCACCCGGACGCACCGCGTTCGCGGGCAGAGCCACCTGACCTTTTGGGGTGGTTTCCAGCGGTGTTGGCTCCACCGGCGTCATGTCCGAAATGTCGATCTTTCCCTCGCTGGCGGTGCTGGTGGCGCGGTCGGCGGCGCCGGCAGCGGCAGACAGACCCGCTGCCTCGGTGCCGGCCGTCCGTCCGGAGGCGTCTTTGCCGGAGCCGGGCAAGCCCCAGCCCAGCAGTGCGGCAAAGGGGTTGTCTTTGCCGTCGGGCGTCTTGCCATCGCCGCCGGATGCATCAGCTGGCGCAGCGCTGGCGAGCGTGGCTGGCTCGGGCAGCACCTGCGTGCTCGCCAGCAGGCTGAGCAGGTTGGCGAACATGTCTTCGCCTTCGGTTTTGTCTCTGGGCGCACGGGCTTGGCCCTGCGCTGGTTTGGCGGTGTTCTCCACCGGCTTGGGTGCGCTGGCGGTGGCGGTGGTGCTGCTCATGTGCGGAGGCCTTCCTGTTGCGCCCGGGCCAGGCTCTGGCGCAGGTGGATGGCCAGCGCCATCTCGTCGGTGTTTTTCTGGTCCTGGCGCTGCACGCGGTGCTGCACCGCGATCTGCTTGCGTTCGGTGAATTTGCGCAGGCCGGCCACGTCGCGTTCGCACACGTGCACCTGCCCTTGTGCGCGCTCGATGAGTTCCATGCGCTCGCGCAGCACGCCGCGCTGGAAGTCCAGCGCGTGGTCGATCTTGGCCATGAACTGGCGGTGGTGCATCAGCAGGGTGCCGTCCACCCCGGTGGCGCTGCGCACGGCCCAGCGCTGCTCGGCCTCCTGGGCGTAGGCCTGCAGCTGGTCCATCTGGTCCTGGGCGATCTGCAGCTCGCGCTGCATCTGCCCGAGCGCGCCGAGCGCCTCGTCGCGGCGTTTCTCCGCGATTTCAACCACCTTGTTGAGCGTCTGGATCGTGGTCATGCCTGCTTGCCTTCATAGGGGTTGTGGTTCGGACGTGACTGGCGTTGGGCGTTGCCCGGCTTGTCTTCCTGCAGCGCGGTCTGCAACTGCTGCAGGCTCTCGGGCAGGGTGGCGGCCTCGTTCATGTCCTGCATCAAGAAGCGCTGCAGGGCCGGGTACAGCACGATGGCGCGGTCGGTCTCCGGGTCGCTGCCGGGCACGTACGCGCCAAGCTGGATCAGGTCGCGGCTCTTGATGTAGCGCGAGTACGCGCCACGGAACTTGCGGGCCAGGTCCAGGTGCACCGCACCGGCCACGTTGTGCATCACGCGTGAGGCCGAGGCCTCCACGTCAATGGCGGGGAAGTGGCCCGACTCGGCCAGCGAGCGCGACAAGACGATGTGGCCGTCCAGGATCGCGCGCGCCGCATCGGCAATCGGGTCCTGCTGGTCGTCGCCCTCGGAGAGCACGGTGTAGAAGGCGGTGATCGAGCCCACGCCGTTGAGCCCGTTGCCGCTGCGCTCCACCAGCTGCGGCAGCTTGGCAAAACACGAAGGCGGGTAACCCTTGGTGGCCGGGGGCTCGCCGATGGCCAAGGCGATCTCGCGCTGGGCCATGGCGTAGCGGGTGAGCGAGTCCATGAGCAGCAGCACATCGAGTCCGTCGTCGCGGAAACGCTCGGCAATCGCGGTGGCATAGGCGGCGCCCTGCATGCGCACCAGCGGCGGCGCGTCGGCCGGGGCCGCCACCACCACGGAGCGCTTGCGGCCCTCCACACCCAGGATGTCTTCAATGAATTCTTTCACCTCGCGACCGCGCTCACCGATCAGCCCGACCACGATCACGTCGGCCTTGGTGTAGCGCGCCATCATGCCCAGCAGCACGCTCTTGCCCACGCCGGAGCCGGCAAACAGGCCAATGCGCTGGCCACGGCCCACGGTGAGCAAGGCGTTGATCGCGCGCACGCCGGTGTCCAGCGGTGTTCGCACCGGGTCGCGGTCCATGGCGTTGAGCGGTGCGCGGTCCATCGGTTCGATGTCGACGTCGGTGATCGGGCCCATGTGGTCCATGGGGTTGCCGTGCGAGTCGACCACGCGGCCCAGCAGGCCCTTGCCCAGCGGCAGGCGCAGCGTGCCTCGGTCGTCGGGCGAGGGCGGTTTGTTGGTGTGGCCCACGCGCGGCACGGTGCGGTAGGGTGCCAGCGGCGTCACGCTCGCGCCGCTGGAGAGGCCATGCGTGTCGCCCGCCGGCATGAGGAAAGCGCGGTCGTTGGAGAAGCCCACCACCTCGGCCAGCACCGGCGCCTTGCTCCCGTTGCCGATGAGGCATTGCGAGCCCACCGGCACCTTCAGGCCCACGGCTTCGAGCACCAGACCGGCCAGGCGGGTGAGCGTGCCGCGCACTTCCAGCGGTGTTTCCACGGTGGCGTTCACCCGCACGTCGTCCATGAAGTGACCCCAACGGCTTTCGCTGCCAAAAGTGCTGTCAGACATCTTCGTTTCCCGGGTTCCAGGCCACGTTCATGCCGAGGTTGCCCACGGCGCGCGACCAGCGTTTTTCGATCGTGGCGT
This sequence comes from Polaromonas sp., assembly GCA_013823505.1. Next base: position 4,297 of record PNMH01000115.1, read on the forward strand.
CCACCGCCGAAGTGCTCGATTCGATCAGGCAGCCACCGGGGCTGATCTGCGCATCGGCCACGAATTCGGGCAGCGGGCTGTTGAGCGTTTCCTGCAGCACACCTTTCATGAGCGCGAGATCGCCGGGGTTCATGCGCACGGTGGCGGGCAGGCCGTCGTCGACCAGTTGCGACAGGGCTTCCGCGATCACCGGCTTCATGTGCTGCGGGTCGCTGGCGATGGCCTGGCGCACCACCTGACGGGCCAGGTCGCAGGCCAGTTCCAGGATGTGGCGCGAGATTTTTTCTTCGCTCTTCTTCAGGTGGTCTTTGGTGTTGTGCAGCAGCTGGGCCATGCGCACCGCGGTTTCTTCGGCGGTCTTGCGCACGGTGGCTTCGAGTGCATCGCGCACTTCCTGGCCACCGGCCTCATGCCCGCGGTCGAAACCTTCGGCGTACGCCTGCTGACGCGCTTCCTGTAGCACCTCGCTGGTCACGCCTTCGCCCCTGTCGCCAGCGGGTGCATGCAAATGCTCTTCGCTGCCGTCCACGGCCGAGAAATGCCAGGCGGCCACGCCTTCGATTTCTTCGCGCGGGATGAAGCGGGAGTGGGGATTGGCTTTGTTGGCCATGGTCAGTTGCCCATCGAGGTCATACGAACGCCTCTTCGTCTCCACCGCCGCCGAGCATGATCTGGCCTTCGTCGGCCAGGCGGCGCACGATCTTCAGGATCTCCTTCTGCTGCGTCTCCACCTCTGACAGGCGCATCGGTCCACGCGATTCGAGGTCTTCGCGCAGCGCTTCGGCCGCGCGGCTGGACATGTTGGCCAGCACCAGTTCGCGCAGTTCGTTGGTGGCGCCCTTGAGCGAGACCACCAGCGAATCGGTGGACACCTCCTTGAGCACCAGCTGCACCGACTTGCCGTCGAGCTTGAGCAAATCCTCGAAGACAAACATCTTGTCCATGATCTTCTGGGCCAGATCGGAGTCGAACTCGCGGATCGAATCGATCACCGAGGTCTCGATCTGCGAGCCCATCATGTTGATGATCTCGGCGGCGGTCTTCACGCCACCCATCGACGTCTTGCGGATCTTGTCGCCACCGGCGAGCACCTTGAACAGCACCTCGTTGAGGTCTTTCAATGCGGTGGGCTGGATGCCTTCGAGCGTGGCGATGCGCAGCATCACCTCATTGCGCGTGCGCTCGGTGAAGTTCTTCAGCACGCCTGCGGTCTGGTCGGATTCGAGGTGCACCAGAATGGCGGCCACGATTTGCGGGTGTTCGTTGCGCAGCAGCTCGGCAATGGAAGCCGGGTCCATCCACTTCAGGCTTTCGATGCCCGAGACGTCACCGCCCTGCAGGATGCGGTCGATCAGCAGCGAGGCCTTGTCGTCGCCCAAGGCTCGCTTGAGCACGGCGCGCACGTAGTTGTCGGTGTCGGACACCAGCAGGCTTTGCGAGGACGCCGCGCCGGTGAACTTCTGCATCACCTGGTCCACGCGCTCGTGCGAGACCGATTTCGTCTTGGCAATCGTCTCGCCGAGTTTCTGCACTTCTTTCGGGCTGAGGTGCTTGAACACCTCGGCCGCTTCTTCCTCGCCGATCGACATGAGAAAGATCGCTGCGTCCTGAATTCCCTGGTCTTCCATGTGCGTGTCTCTGTAAGGTGATGTGTGGCAGCGGGGTCAAGCGGGGGTCAGGCGGGCGATTCGCCGTTGACCCAACCCTTCACGATGTTGGCAACGGCCATCGGGTTCTCCAAAGCCAGGCGTTTGGCGTCGACGAGTCGCTGGCTCTCGGGCGTGGGTTCGTTGCTCGGCATCGGCAGGCCCGGGCGCTCCGGCGCTTCGTTGAGCATCGCGTTCAGCGGTTGCAGCTCGGTCTGGTCGCGGCGCACGACAGGTGTCTTGAGAAGCTTGAGGCCGGGGCGAACCATGCCCATGAGCACCAGCAGGCCCAGACCCACCATGCCCAGCGGCCAGGCCAGACCCCGCAGGAACTCCTGGTTCTCCGCCTGTTTCCACCACGCGACCTCGTCCACCTCGCTGGTCTTCTCCACATTGAAGACTGCATTGACCACGTTCACCGAATCGCCGCGATCCTTGTTGAAGCCGATGGTCTCGCGCACCAGGGCGGTCATCTGTTCCAGCTGGGCGGCCGGAATGGCCACGGTGGTTTCCTTGCCCGCCTTGTCGGTCGTGGTGCGGTGGTTGATCACCACCGCGGCACTCAGTCGCCTGATCTGGCCGCTGGATTCGCGCACCACCTTCACGGTCTTGTCCACTTCGTAATTCACCACCGACTCTCGGCGCATGGAGCCGGGCTTGTCGGTGCCGCCCTGGGCGGCCACACCCACCGGCGCGGCGGCGCCGTTGATGGGGGCGGTGCCGGTGGCGGGTGGCTGGTTGCTCACGGCACCGGGCACGCCCGACGGCGTGGCGCTGGCGGCAGCGCCGTCTTCCACCGTCTGCTGGCTGCGCACCGCGCTGGTGTCGGGGCTCTGGTTGGGTTTGTGCTCCTCGCTGGTCGACTCGACCATGGAAAAGTCCACGTCGGCGCTCACTTGCGCCTTCACGTTGTTGCGCCCCACCAGCGGCTCCAGCATGTCCATGATGCGGCGGGTGTAGAGCTGTTCGATCTGCTGCGTGTATTGCAGCTTCTGCGTGTCGGCGCCCTGGGCCTGCGCATCGGCCGGGGCCGAGAGCAGGTTGCCCGCGTCGTCGACCACGCTCACCGCCTTGGGGTTCATCTCGGGCACGCTGCTGGCCACCAGGTGCACGATGCCGGCGACCTGCGCGCGGTCGAGCGTGCGGCCGGCGTGCAGCGTGAGCAGCACCGAGGCGCTGGGTTTTTGCTGTTCGCGGAAAAAACCGTTCTGGTTGGGCAGGGCCAGGTGGATGCGGGCGCTCTGCACCGACGACAGCGACTGGATCGAGCGGGTGAGTTCGCCTTCCAGGCCGCGCTGGAAAGTCAGGCGCTCCTGGAACTGGGTCATGCCGAAGCGGTTGGCCTCCATCTGCTCGAAGCCCGAGATTGAGCCCTTGGGCAGACCTTGCGAGGCCAGGCGCAGGCGCGTGTCGTGCACCTTGTCGGCTGGCACGAGGATGGCCTGGCCACCCTCGGCGTGTTTGTAGGGCACGTTCATTTGCGAGAGCTGCGCCACGATGGCGCCGCCGTCCTTGTCGCCCAGGTTGGCGTAGAGCACGCGGTACTCGGGCTGGCGACCCATGAAAAAGAAGGCCAGGGCAATCGCCAGCAGGGCCAGTGCGCCCAGGCCGAGCTTGATTTTCTGGGCCTGGTCCATGCGCGAGAGGCCTTCGCCGAAAGCGCTGCGGCTCGCGGGCTGGAGTTCTATCGGTGCCAGGGTGGTGCTCATGGGTGCAGGACTCGTGTAGAGGGTCGGTTTCGGGACAAGCTACATCCCGTTGCAACCGATTATTCGGCCCCACCCCCCTCGCCATACCCATGAAAAGGCCGTGCTTTGTGCCCTTATTCCCGCCGCGTGACGGGGTGCCGCCGCCTAGCATCAAGGCGTCAACTTTTGTCGAAGGATTCAGCCATGGACATGCGCATCTCCCCCCTGACCAGCCAGGCACTCACCGGTGTCGGCCAGAGCCAGCTCAAGCGCCCCGGCGGCGTGGGCGGTGTCGAAGGTGGCTTTGCGGCCAACTTCAAGGACGCGCTCAAAAGCGTGAGCGCCTCGCAAGAAGAGGCATCGCGCCTGCAGACCCAGGTGCAACTGGGCAACCCCAAGGTGAGCCTGGAAGAGACCATGCTGGCGATGCAGAAGTCGCAGGTGGGGTTTCAGGCAACTCTTCATGTGCGTAACCGCATGGTCCAAGCCTACACAGACATCATGAACATGGGCGTTTAGTAGCCCCCCTGCGCCGCTCACGCGGCTTCCCCCCGGCGGGGGGACGATGCCTGCGGCCTGGCCAAGCCAGTTCCGCGGCATCTCTGGGTTCGGCCACTGCGCGCCGGACCCATTTTGTTTTCAGTGCATCGGCTGCGGTTGGTTGCGGTCGATGAGCTGTGAGAGGTCATTCAGCCACGGCTCGGCCAGGTTGCGGATCTCGGCGTCCGTGCGCAGGATGCGCTGCATGATCCGGGTCTTTTCCTTGCGCTCTTCGGGTGCCAGCTCGTCGGTTTTGGCCTTGTAGCGCAGTTGCGCAATCAGCACCGCGCAAGCGCCCTCCAGGCGCACCACCTGGTCCCAGTTTTCCTCTTTGGCCGCTTCGAGCATCTGGCTGCTCGTGCGTTCGATGGCTTTGTAGTAGTCCAACAAACTGTGCTCCATGTCAGGCTCCCTGCAGGGCGCCAGTTCGGATCTGTTTCCAGGAATCCGCCAGCGGTTCGATGAGGTTGAGCACCTCTTGAATCGGCGCCACATCGTTGCGCAGGTTGGCCAGGGTGAGGCGCTGCACGCTGTACTCGTACAGGCCCTTGAGGTTGCCCGCGAGTTCACCCCCCTCCTGGAGGTTCAGGCCGGCCTTGAGGCCTTCTTCGATGATGCGGATGGCCTTGCCGATGGCGCTGCCCTTGCTGGCCACGTCTTGGCGCTCCATCGCGCCGCGCGCCAGATTCAGGCTCTGGATCAACGCGTCGAACAGCAGGCTGACCAGCTGGTGCGGGTCGGCCGTCTGCACGCCGGTGTCGACGGACACACGTTTGTAGGTGGAAGCTGCGCGGGTGTTGACAGAGGTGAACATGGCTGGGTTTCCTGGTGACTTATACCTATCTGTATCGACAGCGAGTGGGCAGACTGTAGGCATGAGCGGTGGCATTTGCCCGGGTAAGTGCACGCTTTACATGCTTTAACGCCCGGTGCTTCTGTGCATTGAATTTCGCGCAGAACGCACCTCTGACGCAAGCAGTCCCGGCGCCTTGGCGCACCATGAAGAAGGGCGGTTGCGCGGGTTCACCGCGCAACCGCCCCGGGGGCGATGCCTTGAGCGAGCGCGATCAGCGCAGCAGGGAGAGAACGCCCTGCTGTGCCTGGTTGGCCTGGGCCACCATGGCGGTGCCGGCCTGCTGCAGGATCTGTGCT
>PNMH01000116.1 GCA_013823505.1 Polaromonas sp.
GCCTTGTCGTGCAGGTTCTTCACGATCGGGCTCTGCAGGCCGTCACGGCCCTTGGTCACGTCGTTGACCTTGATCCAGGCCAGGCCCTTGGCGCCGTAGATCTTGACGAACTCGGTGTAGGCGTCGATCTCGCTGCGGCTCATGTCGGCGCCGCCGCGCACGCACAGGGCGACCACGCGGCCACCTTTCATGGTGGCGGGCGCGGAGAACACCTTGAAATCCACGTCGCCCATCACGTCGGTGAGCTCGGTGAATTCGAGCATCACGCGCAGATCGGGCTTGTCAGAGCCGAATCGGTGCATGGCTTCGCTGTAGGCCATCACCGGGAACTCGCCAAGATCAACGCCCAAGGTGTTCTGGAACACCGTCTTGATCATGCCCTGGAACATGTCGCGGATGTCCTCTTCGGTCAGGAACGAGGTCTCGATATCGATCTGCGTGAACTCGGGCTGGCGGTCGGCGCGCAGGTCTTCGTCGCGGAAGCACTTGGTGATCTGGTAGTAGCGGTCGAAGCCCGCCACCATGAGCAGCTGCTTGAACAGCTGAGGGCTTTGCGGCAGCGCGAAGAAGTGGCCGTCGTGCACACGGCTGGGCACCAGGTAGTCGCGCGCGCCTTCGGGCGTGCTCTTGGTGAGCATCGGTGTCTCGATGTCGATGAAGCCATTGGCGTCGAGAAACTTGCGGACCTCCATCGCCACGCGGTAGCGCAGCATCAGGTTGTTCTGCATGTAGGGGCGGCGCAAATCCAGCACGCGGTGGGTCAGGCGCGTGGTCTCGGAAAGGTTGTCGTCGTCCAGTTGAAAGGGTGGCGTGACCGAAGGGTTCAGCACCTGCAGGTCGTGGCACAACACCTCGATCTGGCCGCTCTTGAGCTTGTCGTTGGTGGTGCCAGCGGGACGAGCGCGCACCAGGCCGGTGACCTGGACGCAGAACTCGTTGCGCACGTTTTCGGCGGTGCCGAACATCTCGGCGCGGTCGGGGTCGCAGACCACCTGCACGTAACCTTCGCGGTCGCGCAGGTCGATGAAGATCACGCCACCGTGGTCGCGGCGGCGGTTCACCCAGCCGCAGAGCTTCACGGTTTCGCCCAGTTGGGCCTCGGTCACCAGACCGCAGTAGTGGGTACGCATCGCCATTTCGCTTCTTCTTTCAACAGGTTCGCGGGCCGGGCCCGCGGGGGAACATCAGGAGGTCTTCTGGATGGCGCCGTCGGCGCCCACCTTGAGGTGCGGATTCTTGGGTCCACCGGGCACGATCACGCCCATGGACACGATGTAGGTCAGCGCTTCGTCCACGCTCATCTGCAGCTCCACGCAGGCGCTCTTGCGCACCATCACGAAGTAGCCGCCGGTGGGGTTGGGCGTGGTGGGCACGTAGACGCTGTGGAACTCGTCGAGCTCGCCAGAGCGCCCTGGCTGCGCTTGCAGGTGGTGCAGCACATCACCCGCGGGTGCACCGGTCAGGAAACCGATCGTCCACATGCCTTCGTGCGGCCACTCGATCAACAAGGCCTTGCGAAACGCGTTGCCCTTCTCTGAGAACAGCGTGTCCGACACCTGCTTCACGCCGGAGTAGATCGAGCGCACCACCGGAATGCGGTGCAGGAGCGCGTGCCACCAGCTCACCAGCTTGTTGCCGATGATGTTGGACGCCAGCGCGCCGATGGAAAGCACCACCACCAGCGCGAACAACACGCCCAGCCCGGGGATGTGCATGCCGAGCAACTGGTCGGGCTGCCAGCTGGTGGGGAGGATGCGCAGGGTCTGGTCGAGCGTGCTGACCACCCACTCCAGCACCCAGAGCGTGATGATCAGGGGCACCAGCACCAGCAGGCCCGAGAACAACCATTTGCGCAAAGACGGCATGTGGGGAGGCTCAGGAGCCGGACGGGGTGGTCGGCGTGGCGGGCGCGGGCGCGGCGGCGGGGGCCGCAGCCGGTGCGGGCGCTGGTGCGGCAGCGGCGTCACCCGCCGACTTGGCTGGCGCAACGGCGGCGGGAGCACCCTCCGCGGCCGGTGCGGCGGCGGGCTTGCTGCCCTCGCGGAAATCGGTGACGTACCAGCCCGAACCCTTGAGCTGGAACCCGGCAGCGGTCAGCTGTTTCTTGAAGCTGGCCTGGCCGCACGACGGACATACGGTGAGCGGGTCGTCGGACATTTTCTGCAGCACGTCCTTGGCATGACCGCAGGACTCGCACTTGTAGGCATAGATGGGCATGGCGTGAACCTGATGAAGAGGGGGACGTCCCGCCGAGGCAGTCGCCCGGCGGGCGCACTGCGTTCCCTCGCGGGAAGTGGAACAAAACCCGTCATTATAAATTGAGGGGGGTATCCAGCTGCCGTCCGGGCGTCGGCCACGGGCAGGCGCAGCCGCCCGGGATCACCAGAGGCGCACGCGCACCAGCACCTGCATCACGATGAGGCCCAGCAGAAAGCCCAGCCCACCGTACAAGATGGCCTGCAAGAGGCGGTTGGTTCGACGCTGCTCGGCCAGCAGGCTGTCGAGTTCGCGCCGCAGTTCGTGCGGTTTGTGCTGCAGAAAGTCGTTGAGCAGGCGGGGCAACGCGGGCAGCAACTTGGCGTACTGCGGTGCCTCGGCCTTGAGCTGCTGCAGCAGCTTTTTCGGCCCGACCTGCTCGACCATCCAGGTCTCCAGGAAGGGTTTGGCGGTGTTCCACAGATCCAGCTCGGGATCGAGGTCGCGCCCCAGACCTTCGATGTTGAGCAAGGTTTTCTGCAGCAGCACCAGCTGCGGCTGGATCTCCACCTGGAAGCGGCGCGAGGTCTGAAAGAGGCGCATCAGCACCATGCCCAGCGAAATCTCCTTCAGCGGGCGGTCAAAGTAGGGTTCGCACACCGCGCGGATCGCCGATTCGAGTTCGTCTGCACGCGTGCCTGCAGGGACCCAGCCCGACTCGATGTGCAGCTCGGCCACCCGCTTGTAGTCGCGGCGGAAAAAGGCCGTGAAGTTCTGAGCAAGGTATTCCTTGTCGAACTCGGTGAGCGTGCCCACGATGCCGAAATCCAGCGAGATGTAGCGCCCGAAGGTGGCCGGCGCCGTGCTGACCTGGATATTGCCCGGGTGCATGTCGGCATGAAAGAAGCCGTCGCGAAAGACCTGGGTAAAAAACAGCGTCACGCCGTCGCGGGCGAGCTTCGGAATGTCCACCCCGAGCTTGCGCAGCTCGTCCACCCGGTTGATGGGCAGTCCGTACATGCGCTCCATCACCATGACCTCGGTGTGGCAGTAGTCCCAGAGCATCTCGGGAATCAGCACCAGATCGAGGCCCTGCATGTTGCGACGCAGCTGGGCGGCGTTGGACGCCTCGCGCAACAGATCAAGCTCGTCGTGCAGGTACTTGTCGAACTCACCCACCACCTCGCGCGGCTTGAGGCGTTTGCCGTCGGCCGACAAACGCTCGACCCAGCCCGCCATCATGCGCATGAGGCTGAGGTCCTTGTCGATCACGGCCGCCATGTTGGGCCGCAGCACCTTCACCGCCACTTCGCGCCCGCCGTGGCGGCCGTCGCGCAGGGTCGCGAAGTGCACCTGTGCAATCGATGCGCTGGCCACCGGCACCTGCTCGAAGTGGCTGAACACCTCGGTCAACGGCTTGCCGAAAGCGCGCTCGATGCTCGCCACCGCCACCTCGCTGGGAAACGGCGGCACCCGATCCTGCAGGCGGGCGAGTTCGTCGGCGATGTCGGGTGGCAGCAGGTCGCGCCGGGTCGAGAGCACCTGGCCGAATTTCACGAAGATCGGGCCCAGGCGCTCCAGCGCTTCGCGCAAACGCTCACCGCGGGGCGCATCAAGGTTGCGGCCGATGGAGACAATGCGCGTGAGCAGGCGGATGCCGCGACCACGGAAGCTGGAGAGCACCAGCTCGTCCAGCCCGTAGCGCAACACCACCCAGATGATGAACGCGCCGCGAAAGAGCCGCGTCATGCGCTGGATCCGCCGTCGCGGGGCGGCACGCCGGCATCGGACGCAGGCGAAGAAGCGAAAGGCGACCGGGGAGGAAAGCCCTCGGGCATGCGGTCCACAAACGCCTTGACGACCTGAGAAGCAGAGCGCGCGAACCGGGCGATCGTGTGTGCGGTGGCATCGCCCACCACGCGGGAGAGGTCCTCCTCCACGTCCCAGCGCACGTTGTCCACCAGCCAGGCCACCTCGGCCGCGAGTTGCACGTCGCCCTGGATGTCCACACCCGGCTTCTGCCCGGCCAGCACGCTTTGCGCCAGCGCCAGCGGCGAGGTCTGGGTGAGCGTGACGCTGAGTTCCGGCTTGGCGTCGGGTGCGCAACGCTCCAGCAAGCCGGCCGCGGTGGGCGCCAGCGTGAGGTGGAAGTCACCCCACTGGATGCGGACCGCCTTGCCCTTCTGACGCTTCAGGCGGTCCTGCGCCGCAGGCTCCTGCATCAACACGTGGTTGAGAAACAGCACCAGCCGGTTCTGAAGCTCGTCCACCACCCACTCGGGTGGTCGAATCGAGCCCAGCAGGGACTGCAGGAAGTTCAGGGGCGAGGCGCTGGAAGCGTCGGAGCCTGACGAAGAAACGGGTGGTTCATTTTTCATGACCACCCGATTTTGACGGATAAAACACGGCGGGCGGCGCGTTCGGCCATTGCCCCGCCAGGGTCGGGGCTTGCGCCCGCCCGCAGGGCTTACTGCAAGGCCTGCACGCCAGCCACCAACCAGCCGCCCGAGCCGGTTTTGGGACGCGTGATGTTCCACACTTCGCGGAACGGGTTCGGGCCCGAGGAAACGTCTTCCCGGATCATTCCGGAGAACTCCACGCTGGCCATGTAATCGTCGTCGAGCTCTTCAATGCCGAGCAACTGGGCATCGAGCATCACGACTTCGGTCTTGTTGACGCTGGCACCGCTGGTGGCTTCGCGCTCGGCCAACTGGCTGCGGATCTGCTCCAGCATGCCATCGGTCATCATGGCGCGCAGGCTCGGAATGTCCGAGCGATCCCACGCGTCCTGCAGGCTCACGAAGTTGGCCTTGGACGCCTTGAGGAAACCCTCGACGTCAAAACCATCGGGCACGCCCCAGGTCTGACGCCCCATCAAGGCAGCGCCGATCATGGAGCCGCCGGCGGCCGAGGGATGGGCGGTGTCGAGCGACGCTGGGCCGCTGCGCTCCCAGGGCCGGGCAGAGGCGTCGTTGCCCACGTTCTGTGGCGAGTAGGTTCGCGGTGTGGCCGGGTCGAACTGGGAATTGCCCGACTGGGTGAGCGGGCCACTGGCGTTCTGGTACGCCAGATTGCCGGGGCCGTTGGCCGCCGCGCGGCGGCGCATCACCATGCCGATCACGGCCATGACCACGGCGGCCAGCAGGGCGAACATCAGCAACTGGGCGAAGCCTTCGCCGAAGCCAAGAGCCGACGCCAGCCAGGCCAGGCCCAGGCCCGCTGCCAGACCGCCCAGCATGGCACCCCACGGACGCTTGGGCGCTGCGGCAGTCGTCGGGCTGGTGGACGCAGGACGCGCCGCCGTGGTCTGTGAGGGCGCCTGGGGAGATGCCTGCGACTGCGTGGGCACGGTGCTGCGCTGGGTCACGTTGCCCGACTGCTTGCCGAACGACATGCCGCCACCCAGGCGCTTGGCCCAGACGTCCTGCGAGCCCAGCGCCATCGCACAGACCAACACCACCGACCACAACCTGTTCATGTCCCTGTCTCCTTCAGTCAATAAGCCACAACCGCGATCAGCACTTGATGCCCACATGCAGCGCAACAACGCCTGCGCTGAGGTTGTGCACGTCCACATGGCCAAAGCCCGCGCCGCGCATCATTTGCCTCAAGGCTTCCTGCCCTGGGTGCATGCGGATGGACTCTGCGAGGTAGCGGTAACTGTCCTCGTCGTTGGCCACCAGCTTGCCCAGTTTGGGCAGGACGTTGAACGAGTACCAGTCATAAGCTTTTTCGAGTGGCTTCGCCACCCGGGAAAACTCCAGCACCAGCAACTTGCCGCCCGGCTTGAGCGTGCGGTGCATCTCGGCCAGCGCGCTTTCCTTGTTGGTCATGTTGCGCAAACCAAAGGCCACCGACACGAAATCGAACGATTCGCTGGCGAATGGCAGCTTCTCGGCGTCGCACACCAAGGTGGGCAGCACCACGCCGAGGTCAAGCAGACGCGTGCGGCCTTCGCGCAACATCGCCTCGTTGATGTCGGTGTGCACCACGCGCCCGGTGGGGCCGACCTTTTTTGCGAACGCCAGCGACAGATCGCCAGTGCCGCCCGCGATGTCCAGCACCTGCTGGCCCGGCTGCGGATTCGCCACGGTGAGCGTGTAGCGCTTCCAAAGGCGGTGCAGCCCGGCCGACATGAGGTCGTTCATCACGTCGTACTTGGGCGCGACGGAGTCAAACACGCTGCGCACGCGAGAAGCCTTCTCCCGCTCGTCAACCGTCTTGAAACCGAAATGGGTGTCTGCCATGGCCGTGCTTTCAGTGGCTGCCGCAGGCGTGACCGCCCTTTTCAATCATGGGCGCGTCGCGTTCCATGCCGGCGGCGGCCAGACGCGCGGTGTAGTCGGCCCACAGATCGGTCTGTTTGGAGCCGAGGAAGTACAGCAGGTCCCACGAGAAAATGCCCGAGCTGTGGCCGTCGGAAAACGTCGGCTGCACCGCGTAGTTGCCCACCGGCTCCAGCGCCACGATGCCGACTTCGCGTTTGCCGGTTTGCAACACCTCTTGTCCCGGGCCGTGGCCCTGCACTTCGGCCGACGGCGAATAGACGCGCATCAGTTCAAACGGAATCTTGAATTCCTGACCGTCGGAAAACCCGATCTCCAGAACGCGCGACTGCTGGTGCAGCGTGATGGATTGCGGCGAGGGGGTGTTCTTGTCGAGTCCGGCCATGGGAGTTGTCTCTGTGTGTGTTGTGGGTCAGACCAGCACGCGCTCGATGCCGCCTTCGTTGGCCTTGGCCACGTAGGTGGGCAGCCAGTCTTCGCCCAGGATCTGGCGCGCCATCTCGACCACGATGTAGTCGGCTTCAAGCAGGCCGTTGTTCAGGTCGTCGCCATAACGCGTGAGGCCTTGCAGGCAGCTCGGGCACGAGGTGAGGATCTTCACGTTGTCCTGGGCGCCCACGGTGCCGGCCGCGCGCAGGGCGGCTTCGCCCTTGAGCAGCTCTTCTTCCTTGCGAAAGCGGATCTGGGTGGAGATGTCGGGCCGGGTCACGCCCAGCGTGCCCGACTCACCGCAGCAACGCTTGCTCTCCAGCACGTTGTCGCCCACCAGCGCCTTCACCGTCTTCATCGGCTCCTGCAGCTTCATGGGGCTGTGGCAAGGGTCGTGGTAGAGGTATCCGCCCTGTCCGGCTGGCAAGGTGATGCCTTTTTCGAGCAGGTATTCGTGAATGTCGATGATGCGGCAGCCGGGAAAGATCTTGTCGAATTCGTAACCCTGGAGCTGGTCGTAGCAGGTGCCGCAGCTCACCACCACCGTTTTGATGTCGAGGTAGTTCAGCGTGTTCGCCACGCGGTGGAACAACACACGGTTGTCGGTGATGATCTTCTCGGCCTTGTCGAACTGACCGCTGCCGCGTTGCGGGTAGCCGCAGCACAGGTAGCCCGGCGGCAACACGGTCTGCACACCGGCATGCCACAGCATGGCCTGCGTGGCCAGGCCCACCTGGCTGAAAAGGCGCTCGGAACCGCAGCCGGGGAAATAGAAGACCGCTTCGGTCTCGGCCGTCGTGCCCACCGGATTGCGGATGATGGGCACGTAATCCTTGTCTTCAATGTCCAGCAAGGCGCGCGCGGTCTTCTTGGGCAGGCCGCCGGGCATCTTCTTGTTGATGAAGTGGATCACCTGCTCCTTGATGGGAGCCGCGCCCAGCGTGGCCGGCGGCGCACTGGTCTGCTTGCGGGCCAGTCGCTTGAACAGGTCGTTGGCCAGGCGCTGCGCCTTGAAACCCACGCCCACCATGGCGCCGCGCATGAACTTGATGGTCTCGGGGTTGGTGGCGTTGAGGAACAACATGGCCACGGCATTGCCTGGACGGAAGCTCTTCTGGCCCATCTTGCGCAACAGGTTGCGCATGTTCATGGTCACGTCGCCAAAGTCGATCTTCACCGGGCATGGGCTCAGGCACTTGTGGCACACCGTGCAGTGGTCGGCCACGTCCTCGAACTCTTCCCAGTGCTTGATGCTGATGCCGCGCCGGGTCTGCTCTTCGTACAGGAAGGCTTCCACCAGCAGCGAGGTCGCCAGGATCTTGTTGCGCGGGCTGTACAGCAGGTTGGCGCGTGGCACGTGGGTGGCGCAGACCGGTTTGCACTTGCCGCAGCGCAGGCAGTCCTTGACCGAATCGGCGATGGCGCCGATGTCGCTCTGCTGCATGATCAGCGACTCGTGTCCCATGAGGCCGAAGCTCGGCGTGTACGCGTGGGACAGATCGGCGCTGCGGGCGCCCTCGGCTGATGCGCGCAGGAGTTTGCCCTTGTTGAAGCGCCCTTCCGGATCGACCTTCGCCTTGTAGTCGGCAAAGGGCTGCAACTCGGCGTCGGTCAGGTATTCCAGCTTGGTGATGCCGATGCCGTGTTCGCCCGAGATCACGCCGTCCAGGCTGCGCGCCAGCACCATGATGCGGGCCACGGCTTCGTGCGCGGTCTGCAGCATCTCGTAGTCGTCGCTGTTGACCGGCAGGTTGGTGTGCACGTTGCCATCACCCGCGTGCATGTGCAGCGCGGCCCACACGCGGCCCTTGAGCACACGTTTGTGGATGGCGGTGCACTCTTCCAGCACGGCGCCGAACGCGGCCCCGGTGAAGATCTGCTGCAGTGGGGCCCGGAGCTGGGTTTTCCAGCTCGCGCGCAGGCGGTGGTCCTGCAGTTGCGGAAACAGGATCTCCACGTCGCGCAGCCAGCCGGCCCACAGCGCACGCACCTCGCGCACCAGCACCAAAGCCTGTTGCACGCGGTCTTCAAGCAGCTCGGCGCTGGGAATGTCGTTGGCGTCGTCGGTCTTGCCCAGCGGCAGCTGGCCCTTGGCAAAAAACGCCTCCAGCGCATCGGCCAGCTTGATCTTGTTGCGCAGCGAGAGCTCGATGTTGATGCGCTCGATGCCTTCGGTGTACTCGCCCATGCGCGGCAGCGGAATCACCACGTCTTCGTTGATCTTGAAGGCGTTGGTGTGCTTGCTGATGGCCGCGGTGCGCTTGCGGTCGAGCCAGAATTTCTTGCGCGCTTCGGCGCTGATGGCCACGAAGCCTTCA
>PNMH01000117.1 GCA_013823505.1 Polaromonas sp.
GATCGGGTCGGATCCGCAGTACCTGTCCAAGCGCGACTACGGTTACAGCTTGTTGCCCGGCGCAGAGGGCGCGACCTACACAACGTTCAGGCGTTCTACGGCTTACCGCGATCGACCTGATACGTTGCTGGTGGGGTCGAACAACGGGTTTTTGCACGGTTTTGACGCACGCACCGGAGTCGAGCTGTTTGCCTACATGCCCAGCGAATTGCTGCTACCGCGCGAGGCAACCACGCATGCACAGATCAACGAACTGATGCGTCCGGACTACAGTCACCGGTATTTTGTCGATGGAACGGCCGCCGTGGGCGATGCTTACATCGGCGGCAGCTGGCGCACCATGGTGGTGGGTACCATGGGGGCGGGTGGCCGCACGGTCTTTGCGCTGGACGTGACCAACCCGGCGGCGGTGGGCACGGCCAGCGTCCTTTGGGAATTCACCCACCCGGACCTGGGGTTTGGCGTCACCAAGCCGAAGATCGTACGCATGAGCAACGGCACCTGGGCGGCCGTGTTTGGAAACGGTGTCAACAGCGCTACGCACCGCCCGCGGCTTTTTGTGGTGAATCTTGCCAACGGCAGTTTGATCCACAACATCGCCTTGGGCGGCGCTGGGGACGGCAGTCTGGCCGATCCCAACGGGCTTTCGGCGGTCGAGACCACCGACTGGCCTGCCAACGACCTGTCGCTGTCGAATGCCTATGCCGGGGACCTGCACGGCAACTTGTGGCGGGTCAACTTCCGGACTGCAACACCCGCCGTGACCCGTCTCTTCAGGGCTGTGGATTCCGCCAGCGCCCGCCAGCCGATCACCGCGCGCCCCAGGGTGGCACTCAGGCCGGGCACAACAACCGAGGCGGTGGTGGTGCTTGGCACCGGGAGCTTCTTCCGTGTGGGGGATTCGACGACTGTGAGCCCACAAGTGCAATCGTTGTACGGTATTTTTGACTCGCCGACCCCCTCTGGGACCATCGCCACACGCGCCGACCTGCTGCCGCAGACCATCACCAGCAACACCTCGACGACCGTCATTGGCAGCACGACGTTTGAGCCGGGCAGTCTGCGCTTTGTTTCGACCGGTGCCCTGAACACGAACCATCGGGGCTGGGTCTTGAACCTGCCATCGCCTGGCGAGCGGGTGATCAGCGAGGCCACGTTCCCGACAGGCGCCAACCAGCAGCGCGCCAGGTTCACCACGCTGATTCCGGACGATGATCCGTGCCGCAGTGGTCGCAACGGCTTCCTGATGGACATCAATCTGGCCAACGGGGGGCGTTTCACCACGCCGGTTTTTGACATCAACAACGATGGGGTGTTCGATAGCAGTGACAACGCGGGAGGAAATCCGGTCAGTGGCATCGGCGGACCGACCGGAGAAACCTTGACCACCATCCGCGACCCGAACGCCGACAGAGACAATCTGTACTCTGGCGACGGTCGCAAGATCGGCACGGGGCGCAACAACGCCGGACCGGTGGGGCGGCAGTCTTGGCGTCAACTCAGGTGAGGTCATTCATGAAAGTCATTCGATCATTTTTCGTGGGCCTGTTGGCCACCAGTTCAGTATTGAGCAGCGCCTGGGCTCAGCAGGCTGTTGTAGGCGCCGACCTGGAGATATGGGGAACGGTGCGCCTCTGGGCACCTGCGGCCCAGCGCATCGAAGTGGATGGCAAGCCGTACCGGCTGGCCCGGGATGTTCAGGTTCTCGACCGGAACACCCGTCTGTTGCCCGCTCAGCGCGTCAGGCCAGGGGTGCCGGTCATGCTAGTGGTCGCCGGGGGCGAGGTGGTGACGCACGTTGTGGTCAATCCAGGAACCAGCAGCCCATTTGACAAGGTGGGGCCATGAAGAAACGTCTGATGGCGAGGCATGCCCAGCGGGGCTTCACGCTGATTGAAATCATGGTGGTGGTGGCCATCATCGGCATATTGGCTGCGGTCGCCTATCCCTCGTACATCGACTCCGTCCGGCGTTCCGCACGTGCCGATGCCCAGTCGGACATCATGCAGATCGCCCAGACTGCTGAACGGTTTTTCACGCTGAACAACAGGTACGATCAAACGCGTGTGGCTCCGCCTGCCGTACCGGCCCCATTTGTTTTGCCGATGAACCAGAGCCCCCGCAGTGGGGGGGCACGCTACAACATCAACATCGCATTTCCCACGCCCCAGTCATACGTTCTGCAAGCCGTTCCCGCTGGTTCTCAGGTGGGTGATGTCTGTGGCACCCTGGCCGTGAACGAGGCGGGGACCACCACACCCGCGTTGGGAACGGACGGACGGGCCTGTTGGTAGTACCACATTGAACTGAATCCCGTCTTGAACTGACACCCATCATCCCCCTCGCAGGGGATGCAAGCGGCGTGCGGTTTGCTTAGCATTTCTTCCCAGATAGGGAGGGGTGCATGACAAATCGTCAACTCAAGGGGTGGTATGCCCGCGGCGTGACACTCGTCGAGTTGTTCGTGGTGGTCGCCATTCTGGCCACCTTGGTGGGCATAGCGGTGCCTGGATTGCAGCAATGGGTGGATTCGACCCGTATTGGCACTCAGGTGAGGGCCTTTCTTTCGGATCTCCAGCTCACCCGCACCGAGGCCATACGCCGTGGTGAACGGGTGGTGCTCTGCGCCGCCTCTGGGCTGCAAGCTTGTTCGACCTTGCCGGGCTGGCACCAGGGATGGCTCATGTTTGTGGACCTCAACAACAACGCGCAGGTGGACATGGGCGAACCCATTCTGCGCCACCAGGCACCGTCACCGGAAGGGTGGACCATTCAAGGCAACCAACCCGTTGCGCGCTTTGTGTCATACGACGCTTTGGGTTCGACACGGTTGGTCAGTGGTGCGTTTCAGGCGGGCTCCGTGCTGTTCTGTCGGCAGGGCGCTGGCACCGGGGCACCCTTGCCGCGCCGTGTGGTTATCAACAGCGTGGGACGTCCACGCAGTGAAACCGTGCGGGATCCCAGCGTCTGTCATGGATGAAATGAACTTCCTGCCTTTCGCGTATCGGCAGAAGTCACCTGCGTCTACCGCCGCACCTCATCCACCAGCGCCCTGAATTCGTCGATGTCTTCGAAGCTTCGGTACACGCTGGCAAAGCGGATGTAGGCCACTTTGTCGAGCTTTTTGAGCTCGCGCATCACCATTTCACCCAGCCGCGTGGCGGGCACCTCGCGGGCGCCGAGGTTGAGCAGCTTTTCCTCGATGCGTTCGATCGCGGCATCGACCTGCTCGGTGCTGACCGGGCGCTTGCGCAGCGCCAGGGCAAATGAGGCACGGAGCTTGGCTGGGACGTAGTCGACGCGGCGGCCGTCTTTTTTCACCACGGCTGGAAAGTTCACTTCCGGCCGCTCGTAGGTGGTGAACCGTTTTTCGCAGTGGCCGCACCGGCGGCGGCGGCGGATGAAGTCCGCGTCTTCGGAAACCCGGGTCTCGACGACCTGGGTCTCCAGGTGACCGCAGAACGGGCACTTCATCGCACGACGTCGCCAGCCGGCATCACTTGTAGACCGGGAAACGCGCGGTCAGGGCGTTGACCTTGGCGCGCACCGCGTCGATGTTGGCCAGGTCGCGCGGGTTGTCCAGCACGTCGGCAATCAGGTGTGCGGTTGCACGGGCCTCTTCGTCCTTGAAGCCGCGCGTGGTCATGGCGGGTGTGCCGATGCGAACGCCGCTGGTGACCATGGGCTTTTCCGGGTCGTTCGGGATGGCGTTCTTGTTGATGGTCATGTGGGCGCTGCCCAGCACGGCCTCGGCTTCTTTGCCGGTGATGCCTTTGGCGCGCAGATCCACCAGCATGACATGACTCTCGGTGCGACCGCTGACGATGCGCAGGCCGCGCGAGACCAGTGTTTCGGCGACGATGCGTGCATTTGTCAGCACTTGCTGCTGATAGATCTTGAATTCCGGTGTCAAGGCTTCTTTGAAAGCCACGGCCTTGGCCGCGATCACGTGCATCAGCGGACCGCCTTGCAGGCCGGGGAAGATGGCGCTGTTGATGGCCTTTTCGTGCTGGGCCTTCATCAGGATGATGCCGCCACGCGGACCGCGCAGGCTCTTGTGGGTGGTGGAGGTCACCACGTCGGCAAACGGCACCGGGTTGGGGTAGACGCCCGCAGCGATCAGGCCTGCGTAATGGGCCATGTCCACCATGAAGACGGCGCCGACTTCTTTGGCGATGTTGGCGAAGCGCTCGAAGTCGATGCGAAGGCTGTAGGCCGATGCGCCGGCGATGATGAGCTTGGGCTTGGACTCGCGCGCCTTGGCTTCCATCGCGTCGTAGTCAATGGCTTCGTTCGCGTCCAGCCCGTAGCTCACCACGTTGAACCATTTGCCGCTCATGTTCAGCGGCATGCCATGGGTCAGGTGGCCACCTTCGGCCAGGCTCATGCCCATGATGGTGTCGCCGGGCTTCAAAAAGGCCAGGAACACGGCTTCGTTGGCGGAAGCGCCGCAGTGCGGCTGCACGTTGGCGGCATCGGCACCGAACAGCTGTTTGACGCGGTCAATGGCCAGTTGCTCGGCCACGTCCACGTACTCGCAGCCGCCGTAGTAGCGCTTGCCGGGGTAGCCTTCGGCGTATTTGTTGGTGAGCTGCGTGCCCTGGGCGGCCATCACTGCGGGTGAGGCGTAGTTTTCGCTGGCGATCAGCTCGATGTGGTGTTCCTGGCGGGCGTTTTCCAGCTGGATCGCCTTGAACAGTTCGGGATCGGTTTGCTCGATGAGGATGTTGCGGTCGTACATGGTTCGGCAGTCTCGGGACGGTCTCGGGAGATAGGGACCCCGCGCGCTCAGGGGGAGCGGCAGGGACTGCCCAGGCGAACGGCTGATCGTCCGGAGCAGGCCCCGGGCGGTACGCTTCCCAGTGGTTGTCCCGGCCTCGGTTGCTGGTTGCAAGGGCAGGGGGGCCACGTCAGCACCAGATCCCGCAGGGGATTGGGCCTATCGCCAGTTGCGCACCGGCCAAGTTTAGCCGAGGTGGCGGTGGCGGGCCCTGCGCCGGTTCAAGAGTTCGCCAACGGCGTTTCCGGCGGCTGGGGCGGGGCAGCGGGGGCTTCGGCTTCGAGGTCCACGCCCTCCTGGATGGGAAGAACAGGGGGCGTCGAAGCGGGCAACACGGCGGGAGTGGCCTGGAAATACGGGAAGCTGGTGGGCATGGGCAAGCCCAGCGCCACACTTTGGATGCGCAGGTGTTCGCTCATCACCTTGTTGATGTAGTCGCTGCCGTTGGTGGTGACCGCGCCCACGTAGCAACGCAGACCGCTTTCGATGGAGCCGTTGCGCTTCACACAGTCCTGCAGCACCTTCACACCCACCCGCAGGTTGGCCACCGGATCGAACGCGGCCTGTTCGCCACCGAAATGCTCGAACTTGTCGGTGTGCACGCGCGTGAGCACCTGCATCAGGCCTTGCGCGCCCACCGGGCTTTGCGCGTAGGGGTTGAAGCGCGACTCGATCGCCATCACGGCCAGGATCAGGGTCGGATCGAGCCGGGTCTTCTGGCCGATCACGAAGGCTTCTGCCACCAGCACGCCCAGCGGCTCCGGTGCCACCCGGTACTTGCGGCTGAGCCAGGTCGTCACCTGGGCCTGCTGTTTGGACAGGCTGGGGGCTTCGATGGTCGAGAAGCGCTCCGCCCCGGCGGGCTGTGCAGGCGCCTCGGCCACGACATCGTGGCGTTGCAGCAGCCAGCCCAGCAGGTGCTGCTCGGCACTGGCGCGCAGGTCGGCGCGGGCGCTCAGGGTGATCAGGCCCACGGCCATCGCCGTGCCGAGCAGGGCCAGGCCGTTGTGGCTGATGTCGATGAAACCCCGGTACGCATCGACCAGGGCGGTTTTCAGGGGGCTCGCCACCGGGCCAAAGGCGGTCGGTGGGTTTGCGGGAATGGCTGTCATGTTGTCGCTCCTTTCTGCGCCGTGCGGGCCGGTGGGCCGGATCGGCTGGATTGGGGACGCCATCGACGGGCCTCGCCTTGTGGGCTCGGCGGTCGAATTAGCCGGAATCGGCAGCGCGAGGGTTTACCCGGATGGGTGAAAGCTGGCGAATGGTAGGGGGTGTCAAATACCAAGTCAAATTTAAAATTTGATTTCTAAGTAATGTTTGGTTATATAAAGACTTCCTGGAGCGGGGTGCTTTCCAGTTCTCTAGCGGTGTGTCCAGCGTTGATGCGGGTTTCCGGCCTGCCCGTCGAATTTGACCGT
This sequence comes from Polaromonas sp., assembly GCA_013823505.1. The sequence continues at coordinate 6,199 of PNMH01000117.1, forward strand.
TTGTCGGTTGAACGCCACCTTTCACGGTGCAAAAAGCCATTCCGGAGTTGCCGAATGGCGGTGCGGGTTGTGATTGAAATTCCCCATGGAGTTCCGGCCCCGGGCCTCTTGAAGTGCCGGACGAAGGGGGGTAACCTGCGGTTGTCTGCTCTTGAGGCAGGCATCAACCGGTACTGCGGCTTGTCCGTGCACCGGTCCCCAACGGGAGCAATCTGTTGCTTCCAGGCTGGAGAGACATCCAACTCCCTCCGCCAAAACCGACGGCAAGTGCATGACGCCCGCCGTCAACCCCGATGGGTTCAGCCTGTCGGGGTTTCTTTTTGGTGCGGTGCACAAGCGCCAGGAGATCCTTGGTCTGGGCGTTTGGACGTCTGAGCAACCGTGTTGAAAGTCAAGACCGCGAAGTCAAGTTTGAGCCGCTTGGCTGGCGTGCCAAGTCTGGCCGGTCTTGAGCATGACGTTCATGATGGTGAGCAACTTGCGCATGCACGCCACGATGACGACTTTGGGCAGCTTGCCGGCGGTCTTCAAGCGCTGAGCGAATGCGGTGATATCCGGGTTGTGGCGGATCGCGGCTTGGGTGGCCATGTACAGCACCCGCCGTACGTCGGCGCGCCCGCCCCAGATGCGCCGCCTGCCGCGGTACTTGCCGCTGTCATTGGCCAGGGGTGCGAGGCCGACCAACTTGGCGATTTCACGCCGATTCAACTCGCCCAGTTCCGGACACATGCCCAGCATGGTGCGGCTGAGCACGGGACCGACGCCGGGGATGCTTTGCAGCAAGTCGTCCTTGGCGCGCCAGACATCGGACTCGAGCAACCGCTGTCCGATGTCCTTGTCCAAGCGCTGGATGCGCTTGTCCAGCCAAGCCAGATGCTCGGTCAGGCTCTTGGCCATGGCGCGCGAAGAGGCGCTGTGTTGGCGTTGCAGTTCCTGCACCCGCATGTCCACCAGTTGGCGCCGACGCGACAGCAGATCGGCCAGCGCACGCGTGTCGGCGTCTTTGGGTGTGCGTGCAGCGGGCCGAATGGCGCGCGCGAAAGCGCACAGGATGCGCGCATCGAGCGCGTCGGTCTTGGCCAACTCACCCGAGGCGCGGGCGAAGTTGCGCACCTGGCGCGGGTTGACTATGGCCAGCGGCACGCCGCGCGCGGCCAGTTCGGCCGCCGCGCGCTGCTCCAGGCCGCCGGAGGCTTCCATCACCACCAGCGTGGGGGCAAGCTGCGCCACGGCGTCGCACAGCGCCTTGAGCGCCACATCGTCGTAGCCACAGTGCGCAGGCAGCTGCTGCGAAGACGGATCGGCGAAAACGTCCAACGAGCCCTTGGACACGTCAATCCCCACGAAACGCTCAATCGATTCACTCATACGCCCATCCTTGTGAAACATGCGAACTGCACCGAGGGGTTCAAGCCCGGTGCGCCCCAGCAACCGTTCGGGCTACCGATGAGAGATAGGCGCTGCGCTCAGAGCTCAGTCACGGGATCGACGCAAGGCTCGTCCCAAGAGGCTGCCGAGCTGCAGCACCAAACCGAAGCAGGCTGTGGATTTGTGGACGATGCGCCTGCGGCGCACCGGCGGGCTTGCCGTGGACAACGCTGCGCGTTGCCCACCGCGCCCGCCTTCGCCCACAAGCTCCACAGCCTCGCGCTATCTTGTGTCTGAAGAAGTACGAATTCAAGATACAAGAGCCTGGGGGTTTCAAACCGTCGGGTGCCCGGCAGGGGCGATCCGGTCGCTTAACATCCCGACATGCTCCCCCTCCAGAGTGTTGATCTCACGTCCAGAGCCAGCCTGCTGCACGAGTTGCCGGCGGTGGGCGCGTGCCGCTGGCCAGACCGTGTGGCGATCACCGATGGCGAGTGCGCGCTGACCTACATGGACCTGGCCCTGCAAGTGGCGCAATGTGCCAGCGGCCTGATGGCGCTGGGCCTGCGGGAGGGAGAGCGTGTGGCGGTGTACCTGGACAAGCGGTCGCAGGCCGTGGTGGCGGCGTTTGCGGTGACGGCTGCCGGCGGTATTCTGGTTCCGGTCAATCCGGTGCTGAAACCGATGCAGGTGGCGCACATCCTGCAGGATGCGCAGGCGCGGGTGTTGATCACCACCTCCGGGCGATGGGCGGCACTTGCTGCATCACCGGACGCGTGGCCCAGCGTCGAGCAGGTGGTGCTTTGCGACACGGAAGATGCCCGCATGCGTGCGCAAGCAGGGGGCTGGCCGGGGCTGACGCTGACGAACTGGGCCTGGCTGGTTTCTTGCCGAGCGGCGGGGGGCTCGCCGCACAGGGTCGAGACCGATGTGGCCGCGATTTTCTACACCTCCGGCAGCACAGGGCATCCCAAAGGCGTTGTGCTGTCTCACCGCAATTTGGTGGCCGGCGCGGCCAGCGTGGCGACTTACCTCGGCAACCATGCGGAGGACACCTTGCTCGCTGTGCTTCCATTGTCTTTTGATGCCGGATTCAGCCAACTGACCACCGCGTTTCTCGTCGGCGCGCGGGTGGTGCTGCTGAACCATCTGTTTCCCCAGGATGTCCTGCGGGTGATGGCCCGGGAGCGGGTCACGGGCATCACCGCCGTGCCGCCGCTGTACATGCAGCTCGCCGAACTGGACTGGCCTTGCGCAGCGAGTGCCCAGCTGCGCTACTTCGCCAGCACAGGCGGTCGCATGCCAGGACCCACGCTGCAGCGACTGCGTGAGCGTGCTCCCGAAGCCCTGCCGTTT
>PNMH01000118.1 GCA_013823505.1 Polaromonas sp.
CAACCATTACGTGCCCAATCTGACCTTCGGCCCCATGGTTTGCCAGGCGCTCAAGCCCCATGCGAAAAAACCCGACGGCACACCGGTGCCGATCGACGTGCACCTGATGATCCAGCCGGTGGACGCGCTGGCTGGCGCCTTCATCGACGCCGGAGCCGACCTGGTGAGCTTTCATCCCGATGCGAGTGCTCACGTGCACCGCAGCGTTCAGGCCATCAAGGCCAAGGGCGCCAAGGCCGGCCTCACGTTCAACCCTGGTCAGCCCCTGGATGTGCTGGACTGGTTGATCGACGACATCGACCTGATCCTGATCATGAGCGTCAACCCCGGTTTCGGCGGACAAAGTTTCATCGACTCGGCGCTGCGCAAGATCGAGGACGCGCGCAAACGCATTGAAGCCAGCGGCAAGGACATCCGCCTCGAAGTGGACGGCGGCATCAAGCCCGACAACATCCGCCGCGTGGCCGACGCAGGCGCCGACACCTTCGTGGCCGGCAGCGCGATCTTCGGCAAGCCGGATTACAAAGCGGTCATCGACCAGATGCGGGCTGCGCTGGCCTGACCCTGGCGGTGCCTCGAATCGGGTCGACCTTCAGCAGAAGCACTCGACAGGTTTCCCGGCGTTGTCGCTCCCCAAGGCCCCTGCGGCGGTGTGACTGGCCGCAGCGGGGGCGTGCGCGCTGGATGGGCTTCGCCGGTCCGCTCCCCGAAGGTCCGCCCCTGTGCATATAAGCACAAATCATTCAAAAACGTTCATAAGCGCCGAAAACGACACGCACTTCCGACCTTAAGAGCCCCACTCGCTTACCGATACTTAAGTATGGCCGCCGAACTTCTACTGGCGATCCATGTTCACTTAAGCATGTAGAAGATTGACTCTGAATAGGAAGGTATTGCTATGTTGATCAAGAAACGACTCTTTCTGGGCTTGTTGCTCGCTCTCGTCACCAGTGCTGGCTTTGCGCAAGAGCGCGGCACCAAGGAGGAGGCCATGTCGATGATGGCCGAGGCGATCAAGCACACCAAACAAGTCGGGCTCACAAAAGCCCTGGATGACTTCACCAACGACAAGGCGAATTGGGTTTCCAAGGACTTGTATGTCTCTGCCATCGACTCCAAGGGCAACAGCCTGGCGCATGGCTTCAATCCGAAGCAAGTGGGGCGAAACCTGTGGGAATTGAAGGATCCCAACGGCGTTCTCCTGGTTCAGGACCTGGTCAAAACGGGTTCGGAGAAAGGTGAGGGCTGGGTCAGCTATCAGTGGCCCGACCCGTTGACCAAAAAAATGGCCGACAAGAGCTCGCTCGTCCGTCGCGTCCCTGGTGCCGATGCATTCCTGATCATCGGAATCTATCGCTAATGCCGCTTACACCGCCAGTGAGGTCAACATGACACGTTTTTTTCGCGATTTATCCATTTCGACAAAGCTCGCAGTTGCCCCGCTGGCGGTGTTGTTTGCTCTTGTGGCCGTTGTTGCCGTGGTGCTGTTGGCGCTGCAGAAAACATCAGGCTTGGCGCAGCAGCTGATTGAAGTCAACCTTCCGCATTCGCAGCAGGCGGAGATCCTGCGCAGAGATCTCACCATGCTGAATTCCCTGTTGAACCAAAGCATTGCGTGGGAAGGTGCTGGTGCGAAACAGGATGCCATCGCCGAGATCGACAAGCGGTTTGCCAGTGCGGTCCAGCAAATTGACGCCAAGTTTGCCGAAGGAGTTGAGACCGGATTCCTGGAAGAGGACATGCAGGTTCTGTGGAAAAAATACGCCTCCGAATCCAACGCGGCTCTGGAGATGAAAAGCACGGCGCTGGCCATGTCGTTGCAATGGCTTTCCAACACGGAGGGCATCTTCACAACACTGGATGTTCGGCTGGACGACAAGGTTCAGGCGGCGGCAGCCGCTGCAAAAGACTCCGGCATGGCCGTGCGCGAAAGTCTTCTGTCGGCCAGCTTCACCGCGATGGCTTTGGTTGCCGCGGCGCTGGCCCTTGGCATTGGCGTGTCGTGGGCTGTCTACCGCATGATCAGCGGCCCATTGCTGCAGGCGGTGGTCTTGGCGAAAAACGTCGCGAAAGGGAATCTCAATGTTGATGAGGTGGCATGCTCGAAAGACGAAGTGGGCCAACTTCTGGCTGCACTCAAAGAGATGACGGAAAGCCTCTCTTCCATCGTCGGCGTGGTTCGCGACGGAAGCGAGGGTGTGTCGACGGCATCCTCCCAGATCGCCATGGGCAATCAAGATCTGTCGATTCGCACAGAGCAGCAAGCGGGAGCGCTGGAAGAAACCACCGCGACCATGGAAGAGTTGGGCAGTACGCTCCTCACCAACGCTGACAATGCCCAGCAAGCCAATCAACTCGCCCGATCAGCAGCAGACATTGCGACGCAGGGCGGTGTGTTGATGGGTCAGGTCGTGGACACGATGCAAGGCATCAGCGTGTCGAGCCGCAAGATCGGCGACATCATTGGTGTCATTGATGGCATTGCCTTTCAGACGAACATACTCGCGTTGAATGCGGCAGTCGAGGCGGCGCGGGCTGGTGAGCAGGGCCGTGGATTTGCCGTGGTAGCGGGGGAAGTGAGAGGCCTGGCAAAGCGCAGTGCCGATGCTGCGAAGGAAATCAAGAGTTTGATCTCGGGCAATGTGGCGCAGGTCGAGCACGGGTTTCTTCTCGTTGGCGATGCAGGGAGGACCATGGACAGCATTGTTCAATCGATCCAGAGGGTCAGCGACATCGTGGGCGAGATCAGCTCGGCCACGATCGAGCAGTCCAGCAGCATTCGGCAGGTGGTCGAAGCGGTCGGTCAAATGGACCGTTTTACCCAACAAAATGCGGCGCTGGTTGAGCAAAGCGCGGCCGCAGCGGAGAGCATGGCCAAACAGGCGCAGCAACTCGTCCAAGCCGTATCAGTGTTTTCATTGGCCGGTGAGGCGGGTCTTTTTGAAGAACCCTCAACCATCTGAGGAAAGTCGAAATTTCAATGCGCAACTTGCGCTTCGTGAACTCCATGAATTCAGACCCGCAGGGCGTCCGTGCCGTGATCGTGGACCTGGACGGCACGATGATCGACACGTTGGGCGACTTCGACGTCGCCCTGAACGAGACATTGAAAGCGCTGGGCCGGCCGGGGGTCACCCGCGCCGACATCGAGCGCATGGTGGGCAAGGGCTCGGCGCACCTGATCCGCTCGGCGCTGCTGCACGGTGGTCTGGGGGCTGAAGACGCAGCGGCGCTGCAAGCCGATGCCTGGACGCGTTACCAAGCGCATTACCTTGCCATCAACGGCGCGCACAGTGCGGTGTACCCCGGGGTCGTCGAGGGCCTTGCCGCGTTGCGCGCAAAGGGCCTGCCGCTGGCCTGCCTGACCAACAAGCCCCACGCTTTCGCCGTGCCGTTGCTCCGGGCCAAGGGCTTGCTGAGCTTTTTTGCCCACGTGTTTGGCGGCGACAGCTTCGCGCGCACCAAGCCCGACCCTTTGCCTTTGCTGAAAACTTGCGAGGCACTGGGCACACCACCCGCTCAGACGCTCATGGTGGGCGATTCGCAAAACGACGGCATCGCCGCACGCGCAGCCGGCTGCCCGGTGGTGCTGGTGACCTACGGCTACAACCATGGCGACCCGATTGCCCAAGCGCCGCACGACCGCTTGATCGGCTCGCTGGCCGAGCTGGTCACTTCTTTTTGATACCGAGCAAGGCGTCCTTGAGCTGCCAGTCGGCCGGCTTGGGCCCCAGCCAGATGCGCATCAGCGCATTGAAGAACTCGGGTTCCTTGAAGGGCTCACCTTCCACCTGACCCTTGATGGTCAGCACCGTGCCGGTGCCGGGAATCCAGTCGATGAGAAAGGTGTCGCCCTCGACCAGCTTCTTGTGGTCGCTGAACACCTGACTCATGCGCAACACACCGGGAATGAGCTTGGAGAACGCTGCGCGGTCCATGTTGTCTTCCATGCCGCGCGAAAACAGCTTGCCGAGCTCGGCCGAATCGATGTCGCGCAGCATGGTGATGGTCATGCGCCGGGGGCCGGTGGCGGCCAGCACCGCCTCGGGCGTTTCGGCCTTCTGGCCCAGGTAGAGCCCGGCGGTGTACACCTTGAACACCGCCTTGTAGCGGATGCCCGCGCCGTTGAGCTGCAGGGGCTGGCCAGCCACGGTGACGCGGTCTTCCAGCTTGACGCCGCTCACCTCCACGGTGGCGGCCTGACCAAGCGCCGGCAGGAGCAGGGCGGTGCACAGGGTGACCGCCGCCAGGATCGATGGGGACAAGGGCTTGTGTTTCATGGGGCTCCGGATCGGAAAAAAAGAACAGCCGTTCTATTTTTTCAATTGTCCCTTTGGGTTGAAGTACCGTTCACAGGGTTTAGCCGTAAAACCAAAGCATCGCCGCGTGACCCACGACACGCCACAGACCCTTTGCTACACTCGCGCCACCATGTTCAACCCATGCACAACCCCCTCAGGTGTTCTGCCGAGCCGCAACGGCCGGGGAGCCTGGCCCTGGCGCAAGCCAGCGTAAACGTGCACTCCCCCCGGGGTTGGCACAGCGACCCATGGGCCCCGCGCCCGCCGCTGCGCCGCCCCACCCAAGACCGGCAGCACCCCTGACCGGATGGCATGGAACCCAGCGCCCCGCCCGATGTGTCAATGACCCGACGCGTGGCCGACGGAAAGAACGAACATGATCACCGAACTGGAATTCAAGAGCCTGGCCCAGCAGGGCTACAACCGCATCCCGCTGATGGCCGAGGCTTTTGCGGATCTCGAAACTCCCCTCTCGCTCTACCTCAAGCTCGCGCATGGGCGCGGCGACGGCAAGCACAGCTTCTTGCTCGAATCGGTGGTGGGCGGTGAACGCTTCGGGCGCTACAGCTTCATCGGCCTGCCCGCGCGCACGCTGCTGCGCGCCACCGGCTTCGGCGCCGAGGCCAAAACCGAGGTGGTGCGCGACGGCGTGGTGATCGAGACTGATCACGGCAACCCGCTCGACTTCATCGCCGCCTACCAGCAGCGTTTCAAGGTCGCGCTGCGCCCGGGCCTGCCGCGCTTCTGCGGTGGCCTGGCCGGCTACTTCGGTTACGACGCGGTGCGCCACATCGAGAAGAAGCTGGAAAAGACCTGCCCGCCCGACACCCTGGGCTGCCCCGACATCCTCTTGCTGCAGTGCGAAGAGCTCGCGGTGATCGACAACCTCTCGGGCAAGCTGTATCTCATCGTCTACGCCGACCCCGGCCAGCCCGAGGCCTATGCCAACGGCAAGAAGCGCCTGCGCGAATTGCGCGAGGCGCTCAAATACTCGGTGAGCGCGCCTGTGGTCAAGCCCAGCCAGGGTTACCCAGCCGAGCGCGACTTTGCCAAGGCCGACTACTTGAAGGCGGTGGACCGCGCCAAGGAGCTGATTGCCGCGGGCGACTTCATGCAGGTGCAGGTGGGCCAGCGCATCAAGAAGCGCTACACCGAGTCGCCGCTGAGCCTGTACCGCGCGCTGCGTTCGCTCAATCCCTCGCCCTACATGTACTACTACCACTTCGGGGATTTCCACGTGGTGGGTGCCTCGCCCGAGATCCTGGTGCGCCAGGAAAACACGGTCGAGGGCACCAAGGTGACGATCCGCCCGCTGGCGGGCACCCGCCCGCGCGGCGCCACGCCCGAGCAGGACAAGGCGACCGAAGCCGAGCTGATCAACGACCCGAAGGAGCGCGCCGAACATGTGATGCTGATCGACCTGGCGCGCAACGACATCGGGCGCATCGCGAAGATCGGCACGGTCAAGGTGACCGAGGCGTTTGCGGTGGAGCGCTACAGCCACGTGATGCACATCGTGAGCAACGTCGAAGGCATGCTGGTGGACGGCATGACCAGCATGGACGTGCTCAAGGCCACTTTCCCGGCCGGCACACTCACCGGTGCGCCCAAGGTGCACGCCATGGAGCTGATCGACCAGCTGGAGCCGACCAAGCGCGGTATCTACGGCGGTGCGTGTGGCTACCTCAGTTATGCGGGCGACATGGACGTGGCCATTGCCATCCGCACCGGGATCATCAAGGACCAGACACTTTATGTGCAGGCCGCGGCCGGCGTGGTGGCCGACTCTGTGCCCGAGATGGAGTGGAGGGAAACGGAGCACAAGGCGCGGGCCTTGTTGCGCGCAGCCGAACTGGTTGAGGAGGGTCTGGAATGAACCAGCCGATTCAAGTCCTCATGGTGGACAACTACGACTCGTTCACCTTCAACATCGTGCAGTACCTCGGGGAGCTCGGGGCAGAAGTGACGGTGGTTCGCAATGACGAGATCACAGTGGACGAGATCGATCAACGACTGGCGGCCGGAAAGATCGACCGCCTGGTGATCTCTCCCGGGCCTTGTTCGCCCGCCGAAGCCGGCATCTCGGTCGCGGCGATTCAGCACTTTGCGGGCAAGCTGCCCATCCTCGGTGTTTGCCTGGGCCACCAGGCCATCGGCGCTGCGCTGGGTGGCACGGTGGTGCGCGCTCAGGAGCTGATGCACGGCAAGACCAGCGTCATCACCACCAAGCAGGTGGGCGTGTTCGCGAACCTGCCCGAGCAGTTCACCGTGAACCGCTACCACTCGCTGGCCATCCGCCGCAGCGACTGCCCGCCCGAGCTGGAAGTGACCGCCTGGACCGACGACGGCGAGATCATGGGCGTGAAGCACAAAACACTGGCCATCGAAGGCGTGCAGTTCCACCCCGAGAGCATCCTCACCGAACACGGGCACGCGATGCTCAAGAACTTTCTGGAGCAAAACACATGACGTTCGTTGACCTGCGCAGCGACACGGTGACCCAACCCACGCCGGCCATGCGCGAAGCCATGATGGCTGCGCCCCTGGGCGACGACGTGTTCGGTGACGACCCTTCCGTCAATGCGCTGCAGGAGAAGATCGCTGCCCTGACGGGCAAGGAAGCCGCGCTCTTCATGGCCAGCGGCACGCAGAGCAACCTGTGCGCGATGCTGGCGCACTGCGAGCGCGGCGACGAATACATCGTGGGTCAGAACGCGCACACCTACCGCTACGAAGGCGGCGGCGCCGCTGTGCTGGGCAGCATCCAGCCGCAGCCGCTGGCGCAAAACGCCACTGGGCAAATGCAGCTGGCCGACATCGCCGCCGCCATCAAGCCCGACGACCCGCACTTCGCGCGCACCCGCCTGGGTGGTGCTGGAGAACACCACCGGCGGCCAGGTGCTGCCCACGCCCTACATCGCCGAGGTGGCGCAACTGGCGCGCTCGCGCGGGCTGGCCCTGCACCTGGACGGCGCACGCCTGTTCAACGCTGCCACGGCCAATGCCGAGGCGAATGGCACCGACGTGTACGACGAGGCGCGCGCCCTCTGCGCGCACTTCGACACCGTGTCGCTGTGCCTGAGCAAGGGCCTGGGCGCGCCCGTGGGTTCGCTGCTGCTGGGGCGGGCCGACTTCATCCGCCAGGCCCGGCGCACGCGCAAGATGCTCGGCGGCGCCATGCGCCAGAGCGGCCTGCTCGCCGCCGCCGGGCAGCACGCGCTGCAGCACCATGTGCGCCGCCTGGCCGACGACCATGCCCTGCTACGGCAATTGGCCGCCGGGCTGGCCGATGCTGGGCGCAGCCACCCGGTGCTGCAGGGGCGCCTGGCCGTGGCCTCGGCGCACACCAATATCCTGTTCACCGACATGCACGCCGATGTGGCGCCCGCATTCACGGCCTGGCTGGCAGAGCATGGCGTGCGCGTGACCAGCAGTCTTTATGGCGGACAGACGCGCCTGCGCTGGGTGGCGCACCTGGACGTGGGACCAGCGGATGTGACGCAGGCGCTCGATTGCGTGCGCCGGTTCAACGGCTGAACGCTACTAATTTTATAGCTAATACCGCAGAGTGGATGGGCGCTAGAGGCCAATTTGGCATTCAATTGACTTCAAGGCGCAAGTCGCGCTCTGCCGCCGAAAATGCCTGTGCCCACACGCACCATCGTGCTACCGGCCTGGATGGCAGCGTCAAGGTCGGCCGTCATGCCCAGCGACAAGGTATCGAAATGTTCCAGCCCCGGCAGGCCAGACGCCCGGATCTGATCGAACACGGCGCGCACGCGCTGGTGCAGCACCAGCTGGTCAGCGTAATCCGGGGTCGGCTCGGGAATGGCCATTACGCCGCGCAGGCACAACTGTGGCAACGCCGCCACGGCCTGCGCCAACGCCAGCGCCTCATCCGGGGGCACGCCCGACTTGTTCAGCCCCCCATCCACATTGATCTGGATGCACACCTGCAGCGGCGCCAGGTGGGCCGGGCGCTGGGCAGAAAGCCGCTCGGCAATCTTTGCCCGATCCACCGTGTGCACCCAGTCGAAGTGCTCGGCCACCAGCCGTGTTTTGTTGCCCTGCACCGGGCCGATGCAGTGCCATTGCAGGGGCGGGGCGCCCATCTGGCCCAGCGCGGCCATCTTCTCCACGGCCTCCTGGATGTAGTTCTCGCCATAGGCGCGCTGCCCGGCCTGGGCGGCCTCCAGCACGGCCTCGGGGCCGAAGGTCTTGGAGACGGCCAGCAATGAAACGCTGGCCGGATCGCGCCTGGCGGCGGCGCAAGCCTGCGCCATCCGGGCACGAACCTGTTGGAGGTTGTCGGCAATCGTGGTCATAATGTTTGCCAAGCGTACCAAACGACCGAGGGGAACCGTGGACATTACCCAACTGCTGGCGTTCAGCGTCAAAAACAAGGCATCCGACCTGCACCTGTCCGCGGGCCTGCCACCCATGATCCGGGTGCACGGCGACGTGCGGCGCATCAATGTGGATGCGCTCGACCACAAGACGGTGCATGGCATGGTGTACGACATCATGAGCGACTCGCAGCGCAAGACCTACGAGGAATTCCTGGAGGTCGACTTCTCGTTCGAAATCGAGGGCCTGGCGCGCTTCCGCG
>PNMH01000119.1 GCA_013823505.1 Polaromonas sp.
GAGCCAGCTGCTGGTGGCGGGCCTGTTGGCCCTGCCATTCGCGCTGGCTGCGCAGACGGCCAGCCCGACGCAGGAGGCCGACTGGCGCCGGGCCAACGACGCGGTGGGAGCGCTCAAGCGCGGCCATGCCGACGTGCTCAAGTGGGAGCAGGCCAATTCCAGTGCAGCCACCGCGACGCCAGCCAGCACCCTGGGTGTTGCCATGCCCACTACGGAGGCGGCTGTTCGCATGGCCTGGACGGTGCACCGCGATCTGGCCCGTGCTTTGGCTCGGCTGGGTCCGAAGAACGAACAGCTGATCGCAGAAGGCCGCTGGACAGAACTCGACCCCAGCCTGCAACGCCGCGTCGAGGATGCCAGTGAGGTGCTGGAGGTGGCTGCAGCCGGCCGCAAAGCCTGGATCGAAGCTGTAGCCGCTCAACAGGTGCTGAAGCACCAGCGTGACATGCTGGAGGCTGCCCAGGCCGCCTATGAGCTGGGGCAACGCATGGTGACAGTGGGCAACTGGAGCAAGCTGCAGCTGTCTCCCGTTCAACTGGCTGCCTCCAACGCACGCATCAATCTGCGGCGTGCACAGCAAGCCGCCGCCCAGGCCCAGGCCAATCTGGTCAAGACGATGGGGCAAACAGGCCTTCAGGATGGCTTTGAGCTGCCGGACCAGCTGCCTGCCGTCCCGGTGCAACCCATGACAGCGGCCGAACTGCAGAAGCGCGCTGAAACGGTTCGCAGCCATTTGCCAGATGCAGAAGGCCTGCGCAACCGTGCGCTGTCCAAGTCAGCCATGAACGTCTATTGGGCCGCCCACGCCCTGGCGCAGGACAGCCAGGGGGACATTCTGAAGACCCGCGAGTTCATCACCGAAGAGACGGTGCTGCACTACAACGGCATGCTCAAGAGCGTGTGGGACCTGCTGGACGAGGTGCGCAACCAGTCCCAGGCCACCGTGGATGCCATCGGCGCGCAGCGTGACTTCTGGCTGGCCGAGGCCGATCTGCAATGGGTCTTGCAAGGCGGAGAGCCCGACAGTTTTGTGAGTCTGGGCGGCGCCGGTGGCGATGCCCCGGCTGCAGCAGCGCATTGAAAGGACACAACACATGACCAACACCAATTCCAGACGCCAGTTTTTTGCAGGTGCCGCAGCCTCCGTGGCCGGCCTGGCTGTAGCCCGCTCCGCATTGGCCGGTTTGCCGGAGCCCGTCATTCAGACGTCGGTCGATACCGCACCACCGCTGGTGCCCCAGACCGGCCGGCCCTACAACCCGGTGGTCACGCTCAACGGCTGGACCTTGCCCTGGCGCATGAACAACGGCGTCAAGGAATTTCACCTGGTGGCCGAACCCGTGGTTCGCGAGGTCTCGCCAGGCTTCAAGGTCAACATGTGGGGTTACAACGGCCAGAGCCCAGGCCCCACCATCGAGGTGGTCGAGGGCGACCGCGTGCGCATCTTCGTGACCAACAAGCTGCCCGAGCACACCACCATCCACTGGCACGGCCAGCGCCTGCCCAGCGGCATGGACGGTGTAGGTGGTCTGACCCAGCGCGCCATCCCCGTGGGCCAGACCTATGTCTACGAGTTCGAGGCCCGGCGCCCTGGCACCTTCATGTACCACCCCCATGCCGACGAGATGGTGCAGATGGCCATGGGCATGATGGGCATGTGGGTGACCCACCCCAAGGCCAAACACCCGCACATCAGCGAGGTGGACCGCGACTTTTGTTTCCTGCTCAACGCCTTTGACGTGGAGCCTGGCAGCAAGACGCCCAAGGTCAACACCATGACCGACTTCAACATCTGGTGCTGGAACAGCCGGGTGTTCCCCGCCATCGACACGCTGAACGTGCGCCTGAACGACCGCGTGCGCATCCGGGTGGGCAACCTCACCATGACCAACCACCCGATCCACCTGCACGGGCACGAGTTTCTGGTCACAGGCACGGACGGTGGACCGACCCCGCCGTCCACCCGCTGGTATGAGGTCACCACCGATGTGGCCGTGGGGCAGATGCGCCAGATTGAGCTGATCGCCGACGAAGAAGGCGACTGGGCCATGCATTGCCACAAGAGCCACCACACCATGAACGCCATGGGGCACGATGTGCCGACCCTGATCGGCGTGGACCACCGCGGTCTGGTCAAGAAGATCCAGAAGGTCGCACCCGATTACATGCTGATGGGCGAGCGCGGCATGGCCGACATGGGCGAGATGCAGATGCCGATTCCCGACAACACGGCGCCCATGATGACCGGCACTGGCCAGTTCGGCCCGCTGGAAATGGGCGGCATGTTCACGGTCTTCAAGGTGCGCAAGGACCAGAAACCGGGCGACTACAAGGACCCGGGGCCGTACCAGTTCCCCGAGGGAACCGTGGCCTACGAATGGAACGGCGCACTTCCCCCGACACCACGCCCTGCGGCCAGCGCTGACACGACACCGGCCGCCGCCACGGCGATCAAACCCACCGCCAAAGGCATGTCCCACTGAAAAGGCCCATTGCCCGTCTCACCACTGTTTTTCCTCAACCGTTTCCCCAACCAAAACCCCAAGGACAACCATGAAATCCGTCAAGTTCAACTTCGCTTCCCGCGCTGACTTTGTTTTCGCTGCTGCAGCATTGGCCGCATCGGCTGCTTTCGCTGGTGGCACCCATGGCGGTGGGCACGATGAATCGCCCATCGGCGAACCGGGTGTCGCAGCCAACGTCACGCGCACGATCGAGGTGGACGCGGCCGACAGCATGCGGTTCACGCCGTCGAACGTGTCGGTGAAGAAGGGCGAGACCATCCGTTTTGTCATCAAGAATTCCGGCAAGCTGCCGCACGAGTTCAGCCTCGGCACGGAAAAGGAGCTCAAGGAGCACTACGAGGTCATGAAGAAGTTCCCGACCATGGAGCACGAAGAAGCCAACAAGATCTCGCTCAAGCCTGGCAAACAGGGTGAAGTGATCTGGCGCTTCACCAAGCCCGGTGTGGTGAACTTCGCCTGCTTGCATGTGGGCCACTACGAGGCCGGCATGAAGGGCCAGGTCAAGGTGGCAGCCAAGTAAGCAGCTATCCGATCATCACAACCTCCACCCAACGACACAAGGATTCAAGATGAAACTGCGACTGGTTCTGAGCGCAACCGCACTGGCCTTCACGGCCATTGCAGCCAACCCCGTGTTCGCTCAAATGAACATGGACCACAGCAAAATGGGCATGGCGGGCATGGCGGGCATGGCGGGCATGCCCAGCATGACCGATGGTGAAGTCCGCAAGATCGACAAGGACGCCGGCAAGATCACCATCAAGCACGGTGAAATCAAGCACATGGACATGCCCGGCATGACCATGGTCTTCGTGGCCAAGGACAAGGCCTTGCTGGACAAGACCAGCGTCGGTGCCAAGATCCAGTTCATGGTCACGAACGAGAACGGGCAGATGACGGTGACGGACATCCAGCCAGTGAAGTGATCCTGCGTTTTCAGCGTCTCCGTTTGGCTGCGGCTGTTCTTGCTCTGGCAGGGATTGCCGCAGCTTTTTTCTGGGGGCCATCTGCGGACTTCTTCCGGTCAGATCCCATCGGGCTGCTTCGCCCGGATGACGTCGTGATACTCAAGCAGGGTGCGCTGATCTACCAGGCCCGGTGCGCCAGTTGCCATGGCGTGACGCTGGAGGGGCAGGCCAACTGGCGAGAACGGGGTGCCGATGGTCGCTTGCCGGCGCCTCCCCACGACGGGAGCGGCCACACCTGGCACCACTCGGACGATGTGCTGATTCGCATCACCAAGGAAGGGGTGGCGAAGGCCGTTGGAATGCCCGACTACGCCACCAACATGCCCGCCTTTGGCGATTCGCTCAGCGATGCCGACATCGTGGCGGTTCTGTCCTGGATCAAGTCGCAGTGGTCACCAGAGACCCGGCGCCACCACAACGACATCAATCTCCAGGCCCAGCAGCAGTCGCCACGCTGAACCTGACTTTTTTGTCATCTCCGGGTCATCTTGGCGACCTGGGTCGATTCCTACAGTGACTCCATGGCATCTCGCCATGCGCTCCGTCACGAAAGGAAATCGATATGTCCACCTTGATCCGAACCCTTCTGGCCGTGGCTGTCGCTGGTGCGGCGTTCTCTGCCGCAGCACAGCAAGCAGCAGACCACACCCAGCACCACCCGTCCACCCCGGCAGCCAGCGGCACGACCCAGCAGGCTACACCTCAGGCCGGTATGCCCATGGGCATGTCGTCGATGCCGCAGATGCAGGAACACATGCAGCAGCACATGACCACCATGCAGGCGCTGCGCGCCAAGATGGCGGCGGCCAAAACGCCGGCCGAACGCCAGTCTCTGATGGCAGAACACATGCAGGCGATGCAAGAAGGCATGGACATGATGAAAGGCGTGAAGTCCATGGGTGGCATGTCTGGAATGCAGGGAATGGGGGCTCCCGGCGCCGTTACACCGGACATGACCCAGCGGCATCAAATGATGGAGATGCGCATGGACATGATGCAGAACATGATGGAAATGATGATGCAGCGCATGCCGCAGTCGCCGTCCAGTACCGGTGCCCAGTGACCACGGCGACGTTCTGACGCTGTACCAGTTTTCATATCCAGTTCAGGAGATTGTGTGATGTCGATGTATTCCCGGCGGCAGTTTCTGAGCGGCGCGGGTGCTCTGGGTGCCGCGACAGCCTGCCCAGGCATCTGGGCGGCCACAGTTGCCCAGTCAGGCCTGTCTTCCGACGAGATCCTTCGCCTTGAAGCACAGGCGGCGGGCTTCTCCAACCCCTTGCGACTTCCGGGAAGCAGCGGTCTTTTTGGTGTTCTACCCGCAACAGACTTCAAGGAAGTCCATGTGGTCCGCAGCGAGATCGAGGTGCTGCCGGGTCAGCGCACACCTATCCTAGCCTACGCCGTGGAATCGCGTGGCAAGAAGTTCCTCAACCCGGCGCTTCTGGCCCGCCGTGGCGACGAGATGCGGGTGAAGCTGATCAATCACATTGATCAACCGACGGTCATTCACTGGCATGGCCTGAGTGTCGATTCTCGCAACGACGGCAATGGCCTCAACGTCGTGGCGCCGGGTCAGAGCATGGACTACGCGTTCGCCTTGCAGGACCGGTCGTCGATGTACTGGTACCACCCCCACGCCCACGGATACATCCCTCAGCAGGCCTATCACGGCCTGGCCAGCCTGCTGTTCGTCGAGGACGACGACGAAGCCGCCCTGCGCAAGGAGCTGGCGCTGGCGTTGGGTGAATCCGAAATCCCGCTGGTGCTGCAGGACAAGGAGTTCGATGCCCAAGGACGTCTCCAGTACGCGCCCAGCGCCGCCCAAGCCTTCGGTGGCTGGGTGGGCAGCCGGCTGATGGTCAACCTGACCGAGCGCCCGCACATGAAGGCCGGGCGCCGCATCGTGCGCTTTCGCATCCTCAACGGCAGCAACGCGCGCAGCTACCGGCTCGCGTTCCTGCAGGACGGCAAAGCGCTCGGCTTCTACCTGGCGGGCACGGATGGCGGCCTGCTTGCGCAGCCCTTGCGCATCGATCAGACCTTCCTTTCCCCGGGCCAGCGGCTGGATGTGCTGGTGGATTTTCGAGAAGCCAACCCCACCCGCCCGGTGACCCTGGCGTCCTTGCCCTTCGACCCGATGCACCAGGAGGGGGGGCACGACATGGCCACGATGGACCACAGCCAGCATGGTGCGACACAAGGCGCAGCCGCGCTCGCAGCGATGGCCATGGAAGGCGATGCACGGGCGCTGATGCGTATCGACCTGGCGCCGTCCAGCACACCATACGACCGCCGTCTGCCTGCGCGCCTGTCTAGCCTCTCCGCTCCGGTTGAACCGGCGGGCGCGGCGCGGCGCATGCAACTGGGCCACGATGGCAAGGGCCACTGGACGATCAACGGTGGGGTGTACGACCATACCGCTGTCCCATTGACTGTCCAGCGGGGCGCGCGTGAAACCTGGCGGATCGAGAACGCTGAACGCAGCATGCCGCACCCCATGCACCTGCACGGTTTCTCGTTCCGGGTGCTCGAACGTCTGGGCAGTCCAGCGCCGGTTCGCTCCCTGGCCGGTGCACGCGGCCTGCTGCCTCAGGACCAGGGCGTGGTCGACACCCTGCAGGTGTGGCCGGGTGAATCCGTGCGGATCGCCATCGACTTTTCGCATCCGCACCAAGGCGATCAGGACTACGTCTTTCACTGTCACACGCTTGAACACGCCGAGGCGGGAATGATGATGCGGTACGCGGTCAAAGCCTAGCCAACGGAGCACCAGACACCATGAACCACGATGACAACGAACCCCATGTGCATTCCTTCTGGCGGCGCCCAGCCGGCATGGCGCTGGCGACGGCTGCATTGATCGCAGGGTTTTACATGCTGCGCGAGCACTGGGGCCATGTCCTGGGCTACTGGCCCTACCTGCTGTTGCTGGCCTGTCCGCTGATGCACCTGATGCATGGACACGGTCATGGAGGACATGGTCGGCACCCGCAGACACCCGGTCGCACCCAGGACGACAAGCAATAGGCCCATGAATATCACCACACACCAACACCACAGAAGCGGCACCCCGCCGACCGTGCCCGACTCGCCCACCGATCTCAAGGACCCGGTGTGCGGCATGAAGGTCACGGCGCAGTCGGCGCACACGCTGAAGCGCGAGGGGCGGCCCTACTACTTCTGCAGTGCCAAGTGCCAGGGCAAGTTCGCAGCCAACCCGCTGCAGTACCTTGTGTCCACGGCGACTGCAGTTTCAGCGCCAGCGGCCGCCGACACGGTCTACACCTGCCCGATGCACCCGGAGATTCGCCAGGACCATCCGGGCAATTGCCCCAAGTGCGGCATGACGCTGGAGCCCTTGCTGCCGGAACTTGATAACGACAACAACCCCGAATTGCGCGATTTCCAGCGCCGCTTCTGGTGGACGCTGCCGCTGACCGCCGGGGTCTTTGTGCTCGCCATGTTTGGCCACCGCCTCCAGTGGATGGACATGTCCGTGCAGAGCTGGGTCGAGTTGGTCTTGTCCATTCCCATTGTGCTGTGGGCCGGCTGGCCGTTCTTCTCGCGTGGCTGGCAATCGGTGATGAACCGCAGTCCCAACATGTGGACCTTGATCGGGCTGGGCACGGGAGCCGCATTTGCCTACAGCGTGGTCGCGACGGTCACGCCACAGGTGTTCCCGGACTCGTTCATCTCCATGGGCCGCGTCGCCGTGTACTTCGAGGCCGCCGCCGTGATCATTTCGCTCACGCTGTTGGGCCAGGTGCTCGAACTCAAGGCCCGGTCGCAGACCTCGGCGGCCATCAAGTCGCTGTTGGGGTTGGCGCCCAAGACGGCCCGCCGCATCCGCGCCGACGGCACCGAAGAGGACGTGCCGCTGACCCATGTGCACGTAGGTGACGTGCTGCGCGTGCGGCCCGGCGAAAAGGTCCCGGTGGACGGCGAGGTGACCGAAGGCGGCAGTTCGGTCGATGAATCCATGCTCACGGGCGAGCCGATGCCAGTGGCAAAACGGGTGGGCGACAAGGTGGTTGGTGCCACGCTCAATACCAGCGGCGCGCTTGTGATGCGCAGTGAGCGTGTGGGCGCGGCCACCATGTTGTCGCAGATCGTGCAGATGGTGGCTCAGGCACAGCGTTCCCGGGCGCCGATGCAGCGCATGGCCGATGTGGTGGCGGGCTACTTCGTCGTCACGGTGGTGGGCATTGCTTTGCTGACTTTCTTCGGTTGGGGCCTGTTCGGCCCCGAGCCGCGCTGGGTGTTCGGCCTGATCAACGCGGTGTCGGTGCTGATCATTGCCTGTCCCTGCGCCCTGGGTCTGGCCACACCCATGTCCATCATGGTCGCGACCGGTCGGGGCGCCACGCACGGCGTGTTATTCCGGGATGCCGCGGCGATCGAGAACATGCGCAAGATCGACACCCTCATCATCGACAAAACCGGCACATTGACCGAGGGCCGTCCGAGTTTCGAGCGCGCCATTCCCGCGCCCGGTTTTGACGCCGACGAGGTGCTGCGCCTGGCCGCCAGCCTGGACCAGGGCAGCGAGCACCCGCTGGCCGAAACCATCGTGCGCGCCGCGCGCGAACGTGGCATGGCGCTGGACAAGCCCGAGAACTTCGAATCCGGTTCAGGTATCGGCGTGCGTGGCCAGGTGGCTGGGCACCAGTTGGCGCTGGGTAACACCGCGCTGATGGAGCAGATCGGTGTCTCGGTCTCGGCGCTGGTGCCGCAGGCCGAGGCCTTGCGTGCAGAAGGTGCCAGTGTGATGCACCTGGCGATGGATGGCCAGTTGATGGGCCTGCTGGCGGTGTCCGATCCGGTCAAGGCCAGCACGCCGGAGGCCTTGGCGACCCTCAAGGCATCGGGGCTGCGTATCGTGATGGCGACCGGTGACGGCCTGACCACGGCCCAGGCTGTGGCCGCCCGCCTGGGCATCGACGAGGTGCATGGCGAGGTCAAACCGGCCGACAAGCTGCTGTTGGTCGAGCGCTTGCAAAAGGAAGGCCGCGTGGTGGCCATGGCCGGTGACGGCATCAACGATGCGCCCGCACTGGCCAAGGCCGATGTGGGCGTGGCCATGGGGACCGGGACCGACGTGGCGATGAACAGCGCGCAGGTGACGCTGGTCAAGGGCGATCTGCGCGGGATTGCAATCGCGCGGGCGCTGTCAGAAGCGACCGTCGGCAACATGAAGCAGAACCTGGTGTTTGCCTTTTTGTACAACGCCCTGGGCATCCCGGTGGCCGCCGGTGTGCTGTACCCGTTGACGGGTTGGCTGCTGTCGCCCTTGATTGCTGCGCTGGCCATGAGCCTGAGCTCGGTGTCGGTGATAGGCAATGCGCTT
>PNMH01000120.1 GCA_013823505.1 Polaromonas sp.
AAGGCTCTCGGGTGCCCAGGAAGCATTCCTCATCAATCCGGTCGGTCTGCGGTGGCCACGATAGGCCGTGCAGTTCGGCCTCGATCGTTTAGGTTTGTTCGACACCTGCCCGCGTGCCCCACCGACGACACGATGCGCCTGGACGAAGGGCAGGTGTCGAACAAACCTCGAGGGAAGAAACTGTGGCGAACGTGACGGTGCCGGTTCTCGCTATGGTGATTACACGCGTGCGGTGGCGCGGTGATGTTGCATTTGACGGGCGCGCTGGCTCGCGGCGAAGGGGCGGACGCAGGCCATGGTGCGCAGAGTCGCCTTCGACAAGATCGTGCACAGGCGTGGATGTGAGGGTGCAATGCGCCGAACACGAGCTGACCGTGCCGCCGCGTGAAGCGTCGACGAACTTGAGTTGCGCTGGCAGCAAGGAACGTTCATGGCATGTGCCGAAGAGGTGGCGCGCGGATCGTCTCGCCGCGCGTGAAGGTCAGCACGATGACCATCGCGTGGCCGCAGTGCGCGCAGACGAAGCTCGGTCGCGCCGTGTCCTGCGAATCGTCGCAGGGTGGCGAACTCAGTGGATCCTGTAGAGGCACTTGCAGCAGCTGACGCGCGAGCGCCAGGCAGGTGGTTCGGTTGCAGTTGGCCAGCAGCCCGTAGTGGCGGATGCGGTGGAAGCCACCGGGCAGGACGTGCAACAGAAAGCGGCGCATGAACTCGCCGGTATCGAGCGTCATCGTCTTGTGGCGTGTCTTGCCTTGGACTCGGCCCTTGTCACGGTAGTCCTTCCACCGGAAGGTCACGCCGCGCTCATCAAGTGCCACGAGTCGGCTGTTGGAGATGGCCACCCGGTGCGTGTAGCGCGACAGGTACGCCAGCACCGCCTGGGGTCCGGCGAACGGGCGCTTGGCGTAGACCACCCACTCGCATTGGCGCAGCGGTGCCAGCCAGCGGGCAAACGCCGCAGCGTCCGCCAGCGGCGCGTGTTCACCGAAGAACTGCAGCCGGGCATCCCGGTGTGCCTGTTGCAGCGCTTCGAGGAAGCGCCGGCGGAACAACCGGGAGAGCACGCGCACCGGCAGGAAGAACCCGCGCCGGCAGGCGATCCAGTGTTCGCCGTCGCTCGCCAGGCCGCCACCGGGGACGATGCCGTGCACGTGCGGGTGGTGTGTGAGCGCCGAGCCCCAAGTATGCAGCACCAGCGTTACACCCAGTCGAGCGCCCAGGTGCTTCGGATCACCTCCGATGGTCAAAAGAGTCTCAGCGGCGATGTCGAACAGCAAGCCATAGACCACCGCCTTGTTGCAGTACGCGATCTCGGCGATGGGTGCTGGCAACGTGAAGACCACGTGGAAGTACTCCACCGGCAACAGGTCGGCGTTGCGCGCCTGCAGCCAACGCCGGGCCGCGCTGGCCTGGCACTTGGGGCAGTGCCGGTTGCGGCAGGAGTTGTAGGCGATCTGGTCGGTGCCGCACCCCTCGCAGCGCAAGACATGCCCACCCAATGCCGCGCTGCGGCACTGCTCGATGGCCGACATGACTTTGAGTTGGGCCAAGCTCAGGTGGCCACGCTGAGCCTGACGCCAGGCAGGTCCATGAATGCGGAAGATGTCGGCGACTTCCAGGGCGGCGTGCCCCATGGCTGCGGGTCTACGACGGCGGCAGCGTCTCCAGTGGGCTGATCACCGCGCGCAGCACTTCGGTGGCCACATGGGTGTACAGCGCGGTGGTCTCCAGCCGCTTGTGGCCCAGCAGCACCTGGATCACGCGGATGTCGACCTTCTGCTCGAGCAGATGCGTTGCAAAGCAGTGGCGCAGCGTGTGCATCGACACGCGCTTGTCGATGTGGGCGGCGTCGGCGGCCAGGGATGGTGTTCAAAACCGGCGCAGAGAAGGCCGTTGAGCGCATGAATCTCGCGACATGAAATTACCGTGCTCGTTTCGATCGATTTCAACACTGCAGAGGTCGATTTCTCGGCCTTTCGAGGCCTCATCCTGGCCCTTGGGCGCGCTGCAGGCGCACTCATCCCTGCGCCCTCTGCAAAAGCCGGTGCCGCGCCATCCACAAGTTGGAGAGTGCGAACAGCGTGTGCAGTTGCGCCGTGTTCTTCATCAGCCCGCGGTAGCGCACCTTCACATGCCCGAACTGGCGCTTGATCACTCGAAACGGGTGCTCCACCTTGGCCCGGATGCTGGCCTTCACATGCTCCAGCTCATCCAGCACGCGCCCCATCGGCGTGGCCTTGTCCAGCGCTTTGCGTTTGCCCGGGCGCATGGCCACATGCCAGTTGGCCTCGATGCCTTGCGCTTCTTCGCGCTTGGCCACGCCTTGGTAGCCCGCGTCAGCAAACACATCGCTCTCTTCACCGTGCACCAGCGCGCTGGCCTGCGTCACGTCATTGACATTGGCCGCCGTGCCCACCACCGTGTGCACCAGGCCCGAATCGGCGTCTACGCCGATATGCGCTTTCATTCCAAAGTGCCATTGGTTGCCCTTTTTGGTCTGGTGCATCTCGGGATCACGCTCGCCGCCGCTGTTCTTGGTCGAGCTGGGTGCGGCAATGAGCGTGGCATCGATGGCCGTGCCGTTCTTGAGCAACAACCCTTTGGCTGCCAGCGTGCTGTTGACGGTGGCCAATATCTGCAGGCTGAGCTGGTGCTCTTCGAGCAGGTGGCGAAAGCGCAGGATGCTCACGCGGTCGGGGATGCGCTCTGTGCCCGAGAGACCAGCGAAGTCACGATACAGCGGCGTCTCGAACAAGGCCTCTTCCATGGCCAAGTCCGACAGGCCAAACCACTGCTGCAAAAAATGAATACGCAGCATGGTTTCGTGTGCGAACGGCGGGCGCCCCGTGCTGGCCACTGGCGAGGCTGCCGCGATCAAGCCAATGAGTTCGCGCCACGGCACCACCAGCTCCATCTCGTCCAGCAACACGGCCTTGCGTGTGCGCCTTGTGCTCAGGTTCAGTCCCAGTTCGGCTTGCTTCTTCATGACGCAATTGTTCCTCGGCTCGGCCCTTCAAACCATCGGGGACTGCACGGGGTTTTGAACACCATCCCTAGGCGTTCGCACAACAAGTCCTCCACCGATTTCCATCCCAAACTCATCAACGATTTGCATTCAATTCGGCCACCTATTGCTGCCGTTCAACCTCCAGGACTCTATGACTGCTACGCAGCGACGGACTCAACCGCTCGCGCGGTAGACGCTCCGGCTACGTTGGTGGCGTTTCGTTGCGCCCGTGATTCTGCGATGTTGGCGGTCGAGGCAATCCGCCTCGGTCACGCAGGAGCAGGATCATGGACATTTGCACCCCGACCCCATCCGCGGCCGTCTCGCCGCTGCGCCAACGCATGCTCGACGACATGCGCATGCGCCAGTTCGCAGAGCACACGCAGGACGGCTACATCCGCGCCGTGCGCAAGCTCTCCACCTTCCTCGGCCGCTCGCCGCACACCGCCACCGCCGAGGATCTGCGCCGCTTCCAGTTGCACCTGGTGGACACCGGCACCGGCCCAGTCACCATCAACGCCACCATCACCGGGCTGAAGTTCTTCTTCGACATCACGCTGGGCCGGCCGGAGCTCATGCTCAAGATGACGAACGTGGCCGTGCCGCGCAAGTTGCCGGTGATCCTGAGCCCCGAGGAAGTCGGCCGCCTGATCGCCGCCGCGCCCAACCTCAAGCACCAGGCTGCCATGTCGGTGGCCTATGGCGCGGGCCTGCGCGTCAGCGAAGTCGTCTCGCTCAAGGTCGGCGACATCGACGGCGAGCGCATGACCCTGCGCGTGGAGCAGGGCAAAGGCCGCAAGGATCGCTACGCCATGCTCAGCCCCGTGCTGCTGGAGCGGCTGCGTGCCTGGTGGAGGCTTGGCCATGCCCAGGGCAAGATCCGGCACGGTGGTTGGCTGTTCCCGGGCCTGGACCCCACCGATCACGTGACCGCGCGCCAGCTCAACCGCGCCGTGCACCTGGCCGCCGCCACGGCCGGCATCGACAAGCGCATCACCCCGCACGGCCTGCGCCATGCCTTTGCCACCCACCTGCTGGAGCAGAAGGTCGATATCCGTGTCATCCAGGTGCTGCTCGGGCACAAGCGGCTGGACACCACGACCCTGTACGCCGCCGTGGCCACCGACCTGCTGCGCCGGGTCATCAGCCCTCTGGATCACACGTCCGCCAAGCCCGCAGGCGAACCAGCGCCCGAACCTGCACCGCAGCCGCCAGCCCTGTAGTCGTACGCCATCGTGCAGGGGCGACTCGCCCTGGAGGTCGCCGACATCTTCCGTGCCCATGGACCCGCCTGGCGTGATGCCCAGCGTGGTCACCTGAGCCTGGCGCAGCTCAAGGTGATGTCGGCCATCACCCAGTGCCGCACAGCGGCACTGGGTGGCCATGTCCTGCGCTGCGAAGGCTGCGGCCTGGATCAGGTCTCCTACAACTCCTGCCGCAACCGGCACTGCCCGAAGTGCCAGAGCAGCGCGGCCAAGCGGTGGCTGGATGCGCGCCAGGCCGATCTGCTGCCGGTGGAGTACTACCACGTGGTCTTCACGCTGCCTGCACCGATCGCCGACATTGCACACCAGAACAAGGCGGCGCTGTACGGCTTGCTGTTCGACATCGCCGCCGAGACGCTGCTGCGTATCGCAGCTGATCCCAAGCACCTGGGCGCCCACATTGGCGCCACGCTGGTGCTGCACACCTGGGGCTCGGCACTGACCCACCACCCGCACGTGCACGGCATCGTGCCAGGCGGCGGGTTTGCGCCCGACGGCAAGACTTGGGTAGCCTGCCGCCCGGGGTTCTTCCTGCCGGTGCGCGTGCTGTCGCGGCTGTTCAGGCGCCGCTTCCTGGAGGAACTGCAGCGGCTGCACGATGGCGGCGCACTCAGGTTCTTCGGTGAACACGCGGCGCTGGCTGAGCCCGTGACCTTCAAGGCCTGGCTTGCGCCGCTGCGCCAGTGCGAGTGGGTGGTCTATGCCAAGCGGCCATTCGCCGGGCCGCAGGCGGTGCTGGCCTACCTGTCGCGATACACGCACCGCGTGGCCATCTCCAACAGCCGGCTGCTGGCGATGGACGAGCGCGGTGTCACCTTCCGCTGGAAGGACTATCGCGCCACAGGGAAGACGCGCCACAAGGCGATGACGCTGAGCCCGCAGGAGTTCATGCGCCGCTTCCTGCTGCATGTGCTGCCGGGCGGCTTCCACCGGATTCGGCACTACGGCCTGCTGGCCAACAGCAACCGGCGGGACAACCTGGCGCTGGCGCGCCAGTTGTTGCAGGTGACGCCGTCATCGCCGCAAGCGCCGGCCACCGATGGCTTGGACCCACCACGTCCGACCTTCGTCTGCGCGCACTGCGGCCACGCGATGACGGTGCTGCAGGTCTTCTTGCGCGACTGCTCGATTCGGGCGCCGCCGGCACCATGACCACGCTCGAACACCGCCGATCAACTCGACGCTGGACATGGCGTCCGGTGGGCTGCTGCGTGCGTCGCCTGGTCAGCGTCTGCGCAGGCTCGGCCAAGAGCTGCTGCCGTATCGAAGTGGCACACGCACGGGCGCCTGCGGTCATCGATGAGGTGTCGATGCTCAGTCGTAGGCTACCAACTCGCGACGCGAGCGTAGAGCAATCGCCATAGTCACCGCGCTCGACAACTACCGTGGCGGGTCGCCGCGGTTTCCTCCCTCGAGGCTTATGCAACACCTGCCCGACAGCAGTGAGGGTGCTCGACCGCTTGTGCGGCTGGGCAGGTGTCACACAAGCCTTAACGGTTGCTGTCGGTCGCGGCCGTGACCTGAGTTCACGGTGCCTGGCACAAAGCTGTCATTGGCTCACCCAGCAGCGCGGCAGCATCGATGACCGGTATCGAGGGAGCTGCAGTCATGGTCTAGCACACGTCTCCCCATGAACGGGCACGACCCTACGCCTACCTGCGCGATGTCATGGCACGCCTGCCCATGCAGCCCGCCACCCAGATCGGCGAGCTGCTGCCATACCGCTGGCAGTCAGCCTGACAGCGCATATTCAGATACACGACCGCGCCCCGCAGTCAAGATGGGATCGCCGCGCGATTACGGGCGTCCTACAACCCTTAACTTAAGTCGGCCTACAGGCGAACAGTTGCCCCTCGGTCCCATGCCCCACGGCTGCATGGAATCCAAGTTCCATACCTAGGCAATTTTCTGACTTACGCTATGCGCCAAACCCAGGAAGATCGAGATCAGTGGAGCTTGATGCCGCTCCTTTCTACAGATGAAGTGCACCTGTGTCGCCATGCTGGTGTCTGAAATAGTTAACTTAACAAGGCGAGGATCCGGCCTGTAGGCTGTTTCCGCCACGACGCCTAGGCCCAGCCCCTCCGCCACCGCCTCTCGAACGGACTCGCGGCTGCCCATCTCCAGAGCCACCTGCACCTCGACGCCTCGCTCCTTTAGTTCTTGTTCAAACACGCGTCTGGTCGTCGATCCTTCCTCTCGGATGACGAACCTCTGACCCTGCAGATCACGCAGTTTGAGAGTGGCCCGTTGCGCGAGTGGGTGTTGGGTGTTGCCGAATATCACCAATCGCTGGGTACGGTAAGCCGCGCCAAATAGATCTGGGTGAGCGACGTGATTGAGCACCATGCCCACGTCTCCCTGGTAGTCAAGAATCTTTTCAGTGATGGTTCGCGAGTCGCCTACGCCAACAGCCACGTTGACCTGGGGGAACTGTTTCATGAACAGCTTCAACACGGGCAGCACGTTGTGCGGCCCGATGGCATGGATGACCAGTCGCCCTACGTATTGATTTTTCGCAGCAGCGAGCAGTGCGTGCGCATCTTCCTCGCCACTGAAGGTACGCCGGGTGTAGTCCAACAGAGTGCGTCCAAAGGACGTGAGTTCAAGCCGCCGCCCGCGCCGATGAAAAAGCTCCACGCCGAAGTCGACCTCCAGGCGCTGTATGTGTGAAGAAACAGTCGGTTGTTGAATAGCGAGCACTCTCGCGGCAGCGGTCATGCTGCCGGCTCGGGCCGTTGCGTCAAAGGCCTTCAAGGCTGCGAGGAGGCTGAGTCCAGACATTGATGTGATCTATGGGTGCCCTCATTTTTAGGGATGAAAGTTTCATATTCATGACACCTTGGTCACCCAGACTTGAGCTGTGCTTCCACTGAAGCTGTTTCTTCCAGAACCTCCTCTTTCCCGAGAGATACCTCTGACCACTTGAGTCCTGGTGTGCGTCTAGCGCACCACAACAAATGAAACCGAGCTATGAAAACTGCAATTCGCGAGAGCCATCTGAGCTTGCGGGGTATCACGGTGACCTATGCCGATGGTCACACAGCGCTTGCGCCCACCTCGCTGGAGGTACAGCATGGCGGGTTCCTTGTGCTGCTGGGCGCGTCGGGCGCGGGAAAGTCAACGCTGCTGCGCAGCATCAATGGCTTGGTTAGCCCCACAGACGGAGAGGTGTCGGTGGCCGATCTGCCGGGCGGCACCGTCTCAAAACGCAACCTTCTTGAGCATCGGCGCCACTGCGGCATGGTGTTCCAGCAGCACCACCTGATCGGGCGGCAAAGCGTGCTGGCCAATGTGTTGATGGGCAAGCTCGCCACCCGCGGATCTCTGGCGTCGTTGTGGCCTTGGAGCAAGGCTGACAAGCTGGAGGCGCTGGCGGCCATTGACCGCGTAGGCCTGCTTGAGAAAGCCCTAGCACGGGCAGACACCTTGTCTGGTGGGCAACAACAACGCATTGGCATTGCGCGTGCCTTGGTGCAAAAGCCCCGCCTGCTGCTGGCCGATGAGCCGGTGGCCAGCCTCGACCCGGCGACCGCGCAGAGTGTGTTGACCCTGCTTCACGACATCTGCAAGAAAGACCGACTCACGGCCATCGTGAGTCTGCATCAAGTCAACCTCGCGCGCATGTTCGCCGACCGCATTGTGGGCCTTCGCCAGGGCCAGGTGGTGTTCGACGGGACAGCAGCGCAGTTGACGGAAGAAGCCCAGTCTGCCCTGTACGCGAAGTCGTCACCTGCCAACATGGGCAGTCAATTTGATTCCCCCTCTCAATCCAAGGAGTTTTTACCGTGCTGAATCGTCGCCGTTTCCAATTTATCGCTGCCGTCACTTTGGCCGCCCTGTTGCCACTTGGCGCCCATGCCGAGGGCAAAAATCCTTCCAAGCTTCGCGTTGCACTGTTGCCGGACGAAAACGCCGCCACCATCATTCAGAACGCACAGCCTCTGAAGCGGTATCTGGAGCAGACCCTGAAGAAGGAAATCGAGGTCACGGTGACCACGGACTACTCGTCGATGATTGAAGCCATGCGCTTCGGCCGCATCGAGGTCGCCTACTTTGGACCGTTCTCTTACGTGCTTGCCAAGTCCAAGGCGCCCAACATTGAGCCATTTGCCGTTGGCGTGGAGCGCGGCTCGCCGACCTACCAGTCGGTTCTCATCGCCACGGCAGGCGGCCCGGTCAAGACCCTGGCTGACGTTCGTGGAAAGCCTTTTGGCTTTGGCGATCAGGCTTCGACGTCCAGTCACCTTGCACCGCGCGCGCACTTGCTTAAAAACCACCAACTGAACGGCGAGACTGACTACCGCCCCGTTCACCTGGGCACGCACGATGCCGTGGCCCGAGCTGTTCAGGCAGGGCAGGTTCCCGCCGGCGCTCTGTCAAAAACCATTCTGGACAACCTCATCGCAAAGGGCATGGTGGATGCCAACAAGATTGTGCAACTTGAACTGTCAGCTCCCATTCCAAACTACCCCAT
>PNMH01000121.1 GCA_013823505.1 Polaromonas sp.
CGCTGGTGCGCGCCGGTGACCGGCTCAACATCGAGATCGCGGGGGGTGGCACCCACCCTTTCCAGCGCTGGTTCGAGCAACGCATCTTCTCCAAGCCGCGCTTCCAGGAGCTCTCGGGTCTCTATGGCTACCTCGCCAAGCAGTTCACCGTGTTCGGGCAACACGTGCACATCGGTTGCTCCAACGCCGATGAAGCCCTGTTCCTGCTGCACTCGCTCAACCGCTACGTGCCGCACTTCATTGCGCTGTCGGCTTCGTCGCCTTTTTCACAGGGCGTGGACACGCTGTTCGACTCGGCGCGCCTGAACTCCGTGTTCGCGTTTCCGCTCAGTGGCCGCGCTCCGTTCACGCTGAGCTGGGACGAGTTCGCCAACGTGTACTTCACCAAGATGGAGAGCACCGGCGTGGTCAAGTCCATGAAGGACTTCTACTGGGACATCCGGCCCAAACCCGAGTACGGCACGATCGAGCTGCGCGTGTGCGACACGCCGCTCACGGTGGAGCGCGCCGCGGGTCTCGCGTGTTACCTGCAAGCGCTTTGTCGCCATCTGCTGGAGCGCAACGAGCCGCCGCCCGAAGAAGACGACTACCTCGTCTACACCTACAACCGTTTTCAGGCCTGCCGCTTCGGGCTCGACGGGATGATGGTCAATCCCAAGACACGCGAGCAGATCAGCATCCGCGAAGACATCCTGGCCACGCTGCGCAAGATTGCGCCGCATGGGCAGGCGCTCAACTCGATGGCGGCGCTCGACGAGATCGAACGCACCGCCGGCCGCGTGGGCAACCACGCCACCTACCTGCGAAACCAGTACAAGGACAGCGGCAGCGTGCAGGCTGTGGTGCGTGCGAGTGTGGAGGCACTGCGAACGGGACCGTGATGTACCGGGCCGTGACTTTGTTCACGCGCGGCTTGTAGGTGTCCCGGACGCCGTGTCAGGCAAGTTCTTACAGAGCGAATGGGGCTGCGCCGACTTAACGCCCCCAAGGGGGGCCTTTACAGTTTGTTTCATCGACACCCGATTTGAAACACCCACCGCATTCCCCCAGGAGCCCACCATGTCCACCGCATCCAGCCGCCTCAACCCCTTCGTCCTCATGCTCGATCCGGAAGCCGTGATCCACGCCATGGAGACCAGCGCCAACCTGCGCGGCCTGCGCCAGCGCGTGTGCCGCCCGCTGGACAAGCCCCTGATCCCCAAGATCTTCGACGCCGCCCGCGACTTCGACGCCGTGATCGAGGCCGAAGAGTTCATGGACTCCGGCGCCGAGTTGTACGTTGAAGCGCAGCCTGCGCTTCACACTGTCCACTGAAAACTACCTTGAAAAGCGCTTGCGCGTGAGCGCTAGGGCCAGCCAGAACGCTGCCACGGTGTAAGCCAGCAGCACGCCGGCGTGCAGCCAAGGCTGAGCAGGCCATTGGTCCATGAACAGGGGCCGCACCAGTTCCACCGCGTTGGTCAGCGGCAGCCAGTCGGAAATGTGGCGCACCACCACCGGCAATTGCTCCCGCGGAAAGAAGACGCCCGACAAGAACATCATCGGCGTCAGGAACAGCGTGAAGTAGTAGGTGAAAAAGTCGTAGCCCTTGGCCAGGGCGTTGAACACCAGCGCGATGCACGAGAACGTGATGCCCACGCCCAGCAGCACGGGCCAGGCCAGCAGCAGTTTGGGGGAATGGCTGATGCCCAGCGCGAGCATCACGCCCATGATGGCCGTCACTGAAAACAAGGCCTTGAAGCCCGCCCACAGCATCTCGGCCAGCACCACATCGTCCAGGCTCACCGGCGCGTTCATGATGCCGTCCCAGGTTTTCTGCACGTGCATGCGCGAGAACGCCGAGTACAGCGCCTCGAAGCTGGCCGCGTTCATCGCGCTCATGCAGATGCTGCCGCTGGCGAGAAACAGGATGTAGGGCACGGCCACGCTGCCTTGCGGCGTGTTGACAGTCACCTGCCCGACCAGCGCGCCCATGCCGTAGCCAAACGCCACCAGCCACATCAGCGGCTCGGCGATGTTGCCGACCAGGCTGGGGATGGCGAGCTTCTTCCAGACCAGCAGATTGCGCAGGAAGACCGGCCACCATCGCATGGACACGCGTGGGGCGGCCCAATGGGAAGGCGTTGCAGCGAGTGTTGTTGTATTCATGGTCTACCCGTCTTCCCGAATCTGCCGACCGGTGAGTTTCAGGAACAAATCTTCCAGGTTCGCTGGCCTGTGCAGCGTGCGCAGTTGCGGATGCGCACCCAACGCCGCCAGCAGCGGCATGGCCTGGGCGGTGTAGAAAAACACCGTCTCGCCACTCACTTCCACGCGCGCTGCCAGCGCACGCACGGCGGCGTGTTCGTCGGCCCGGGCCAGCGCGAGCGCGCCCTGGCCGTACACCTCCACCACATCGGGCTCCAGGTGCTGCGCGATCAGTTCGCGGGGCTTGCCTTCGGCGATCTTGCGGCCGTGGTCCAGCACCAGCAGGCGAGAGCACAGGCGCTCGGCCTCGTCCATGAAGTGGGTGGTGAGCAAGATGCTCTTGCCCTGCTGCAGCAGCATCTGCAGGCGTTCCCACATCAGGTGGCGCGCCTGAGGGTCCAGGCCGGTGGTGGGCTCGTCCAGCATGAGCAGGCGCGGGTCGTTCACCAGCGCACGCGCCAGCGACAGGCGCCGCTTCATGCCGCCCGAGAGCTCGCCCGGTTTGGCCTGCGCCTTGTGCGAGAGTGCGGCGAATTCGAGCAGCTGTGGAATGCGTGCGCGCACCTGCGCCGCGGGCAGCCCGAAGTAGCGGCCGTACACCAGCAGGTTCTCGGCGCAATCGAAGTCGGGGTCCAGCGTGTCCATCTGGCTCACCACGCCGAGCTGCGCCTTGATGGCCAGCGCGTCGCGCGGCATGTCCAGGCCAAAGGCGGTGATGGTGCCGGCGTCGGGTGCGGTCAGTCCCAGGCACATGCGGATCGTGGTGGTCTTGCCCGCCCCGTTGGGCCCGATCACGCCCAGGCACTCACCGGGCTGGATGGAAAAACTCAGGTCGTCCACCACTGTGGTTTCACCGTAGCGTTTGACGAGGTGGTGGCATTCAAACAAGGCTGGCGTCATGGTGCGGCATTGTGCCCCGTGGGCGTTGGCCGTCGGGGGCGGCCCCTACAATGCGGGGCTGCCCACCCGGGTCTTGTCTTCACCGCCCCATCCCCATGTCCCTCGCCGTTTCCCTGCAATACCTGTTCCCGAAACGCGCGCTCACCGAATTCGGTGGCTGGGTGGCCAATGGCCGGTGGGGTGCCATCACGCAATGGATCATCCGCCGCTTCATCCGCAAGTACGGCGTGAACATGGCCGAAGCCGCGAACCCGGACCCCACCGCTTACGGCAATTTCAACGAGTTCTTCACGCGCGCCCTCAAGCCCGGTGCCCGTCCGCTGGCCGACGCCACCTTTGTGTGCCCGGTGGACGGCGCCATCAGCCAGTTTGGTGCGATCGCGCGCGACCAGATCTACCAGGCCAAGGGCCACACCTACAGCACGCGTGCGCTGGTGGGCGGCGATGCCGAGCTGGCGGCGTTGTTCGACCACGGCTCGTTCGCCACCATCTACCTCAGCCCCAAGGACTACCACCGCATCCACATGCCGGCCGGAGGCCGCCTGCGCCAGATGATCCACGTGCCGGGCGACCTGTTTTCGGTGAACCCTGCCACGGCACAAGGCGTGCCCGGCCTGTTCGCGCGCAACGAACGCGTGGTGTGTGTGTTCGACCTGCAGGTGGGCGAGACCACCGTGCCGTTTGTGCAGGTGCTGGTGGGCGCCACCATCGTGGGCAGCATGGCCACCAGCTGGCACGGCGTGGTGAACCCACCGCGCCCGGGCCAGGTGCGCCGCTGGAACTACGACGATGCGCCGGTGGTGTTCCAGCGCGGCGACGAGATGGGCCGCTTCCTGCTGGGCTCCACCGTGGTGTTGCTCTGGCCACGCGACACCCTCTCCTTCAACCCCGACTGGGCGCCCGGCAACACGGTGCGCCTGGGCGAAGCGATGGGCAACGCCCTCTGAATTCCTTTTTTTCTGGAGCTTCCACATGACCACGATCGGCACCCCGCTGTCTCCCTCGGCCACCAAGGTCATGCTGCTGGGCTCCGGCGAGCTCGGCAAGGAGGTGCTGATCGCGTTGCAGCGCCTGGGTGTGGAAACCATCGCGGTGGACCGCTATGAGCATGCGCCCGGCCAGCAGGTGGCGCACCACGCGCGCACCATCACCATGAGCGACCCCGCGCAGCTCAAGGCGCTGATCGAAGCCGAGCGCCCGCACCTGGTGGTGCCCGAGATCGAGGCCATTGCCACGCCCATGCTGCAGGAGCTGGAAGCCGCTGGTGTGGTGCGCGTGATCCCCACCGCGCGCGCGGCCCGCCTGACCATGGACCGCGAAGGCATCCGCCGCCTCGCCGCCGAGACGCTGGGCCTGCCGACCAGCCCGTACCAGTTCTGCGACTCGCTGGACGAGCTGCAGGCCGCCATCGACGGTGTGAACGGAAAAGGGATTGGTTACCCCTGCATCGTCAAACCGGTCATGAGCAGCAGCGGCAAGGGCCAGAGCAAGATCGACGGCCCGGCCGATGTGCAAAAGGCGTGGGACTACGCGATGTCGGGCGGCCGCGTCGGCCCGGGCCGCATCATCGTGGAAGGTTTCATCGACTTCGACTACGAAATCACCCAGCTCACCGTGCGCGCACTCGGTGCCGACGGTCAGATCGAGACCCACTTCTGCGACCCCATCGGCCATGTGCAGGTGAGCGGCGACTATGTGGAGAGCTGGCAGCCGCACCCCATGACACCGGCCGCGCTGGCCGAGTCGCGCCGCGTGGCCAAGGCCGTGACCGACGACCTCGGTGGTCAGGGGCTCTACGGCGTGGAGCTGTTCGTCAAGGGTGACCAGGTCTGGTTCAGCGAAGTGAGCCCGCGCCCGCACGACACCGGCATGGTGACCATGATCACGCAGTGGCAGAACGAGTTTGAACTGCACGCCCGCGCCATCCTTGGTTTGCCGGTGTCCACCGCGCTCAAGAGCCCGGGCGCCAGCGCCGTGATCTACGGCGGTGTGGACGCCACCGGCATTGCGTTTGACGGTGTGGACGATGCCCTGCGCGTGCCGCAGACCGAAGTGCGCCTGTTCGGCAAGCCCGAGAGTTTCACCAAGCGCCGCATGGGGGTGGCGCTGGCGTTTGACGCCGACGTGGAATTGGCCCGCACACGCGCCAAGCAGGCCGCTGCGCTCGTGAAGCCGCGCGCCGCTTGAGGCGACCACCTCAGTGCAGGGCGTTGGCCGCTGCTCGCCTGATGTCCTGTTCCACCGCACCGCCATTGAGCGACACCGTGCGCTGCGCCCAGTGGCCGGCGCTGGCCTGCTGGGTGACCAGCACCACCGTGATCAGGTGCTCCGTGTTGAGCGTGCGCAGCAAACCGCCGATGTGAGGGCACAGGGGCTGGTCCGACGTCCGACCCGCGCTGTCGACCAGCAAGACACTCGGGTTGCACACCAGGGCCCGCGCAATGGCGGCCTTGCCCTGCTGGGTGCTGTCGAGATCGTCGGGCATCTTGTGACCCTGGTCTTTCAGGCCCACCACCGCCAGCGCCCGCATGGCGGCCGACTGGCAGCGCTCGGCCGACAGGCCCCGGTACAGCAGCGGCAAGGACACATTGCCTTGCAGTGAGGTGCTGCGCAGCAGATTGAACTGTTGCGGCACGAAGCCGAAAAAGCGCCGGCGCAGCCACAGCCGTTGCTCGGTCGAGAGCGACTGTTCCGCCACCCCTTGAAAGCTGTAGCCCCCGCTGGTGGGCGCCTCCAGCAAGCCCAGCATCTTCATCAAGGCGGATTTGCCCGAGCCACTGGGCCCCACGATCGCGGCGAACTCACCCCGGTGGATGTCCAGGTTCACCGAACGCAGCGCTTCGCGGGC
Organism: Polaromonas sp.; assembly: GCA_013823505.1. The sequence continues at coordinate 5,936 of PNMH01000121.1, forward strand.
GCTGCTGCCCTTGTCGTACAGCTTGCTGGCGCTGGTCAGGCGCATGAGCGGCAGCGCCGTGCGCTTCGCGGCGGGCGCGTGCTGGAGATCAGAAATGTCGAGGTCCAGGTTCATGAGCGCCCAGCTTACGCAAGGCCTTTGCCGTGCACCGTTCGGAGCCGTACGCATGCGCGCAAAGATTTTCTTGGATCCGGGTGCATCCAGAAGCCGCCTCCACGCGTAGTACCTGCAACAGCCATCGGTTTCGAGCTGTTCCTTTCCCCCAACCTCAATCTGGAGTTACCCATGATGATCAAGTCCACCCTGGCCGCCGCGGCCGCCCTTGCCCTGACCGCCTGCGCCACCGGCCCCGCGCCCATGATGTATTCGCAAGCCATGCTGCCGGCCGCCGTGCAGGTGCCCATGGGCCACAAGGTGGTCATGGAGACCGTGGGCGCTGGCGACATCACCTACGAATGCCGCGCCAAAGCCAACATGGCGGGTCAGTTTGAATGGGTGTTCGTCGGTCCCGACGCCAAGTTGATGGACCGCTCGGGCAAACAAGTGGGCACCTACTACGGCCCACCCGCCACCTGGCAGAGCAACGACGGCTCCAAGTTCACCGGCACGCAAGTCGCGGTGGCACCTGCCGCCGCCGGCGCCATCCCGCTGCAACTGGTGAAGGCCAACCCCGCCATGGGCACCGGCGCCATGACCGGCGTGACCTACGTCCAGCGCGTCGCCACCGTCGGTGGTGTTGCCCCGGCCATGGCCTGCGGTGCTTCGAACATGGGCGCCAAGCAGATCGTGAAGTACCAGGCCGACTACATCTTCTACAAGGCTGTGTGATTCCCGCTGGCCGGCGTCGTGTGGCGCCGGCCAGCCGGTTGAAGCAGACCCTCGGGTACCATCGGCGGACACCCTGCCGGGTACCTCATCTTCGAGGTGCCCGGCGTCCGATCGATCCGCTGGTCCGACCGACGCCCGTGCCCTCCAACGATCCCACGCCCTTCGATCACAACGCCGCGCTGGCCGCATGCGCCCGTGGCGACCAAGGCGCCCTCCAGCGCCTTTACGAACGCGAAAACCGGTTCCTGATGGGCGTGGCCCTGCGCATCGTGCGCGACCGTGCCGCTGCCGAAGACGTGTTGCACGACGCGTTCATGGCCATCTGGAACCGGGCTTCCACGTTCGACCCCGCGCGTGGCGAAGGCCGCGGTTGGATGTGCAGCATCGTGCGCAACGGCGCCCTGAGTGCGGTGCGCGCCAGTGCCCGCACCGTGTCGGTGGACGAAGAACTTCTCGATGATCTGCAGGACGCCGAACCCCAGGCCGCACCCGACATGCTCGACGCCTTTTCCATGCGCTCCACGCTGGGGCAGCTCGACCACTGCCTGGAACGCCTGGACGTGGCCAAGCGCAACTGCGTGCTGTTGGCCTACCTCGATGGTTGCACGCACGTCGAGATCGCCGACCGCCTGAGCGCACCGCTGGGCTCGGTGAAGGCCTGGATCCGCAGGGGCATGGCTTCTCTCAAGGAGTGCCTCGCATGAGCCTTGATCCGGTGCAACAACTCGCCGCCGACTACGTGCTCGGCACGCTGTCCGCTGGCCAGCGCATCGAGGTCGAGGAGCGCTTGCCCAGAGACGCCATGCTGCGCACCGCCGTGCAGCAGTGGGAAGCCAAACTGCAGCCCCTGACCCAACTGGTGGAGCCGGTCGAGCCTTCACCCGCGCTGTGGCAGCGCATTGAAAACAGCCTGCCTGCGAAGCCGCGTGCCGTGCCCGCCAGCAAGCCGGGCGACCTCAGCCATTGGTGGAACAGCGTGGCCTTCTGGCGCTTCGCTGCCGCCACCGGTTTTGCTGCAGCCAGCGTGATGGCCATCGCCCCCACCGTGGGCTTGTTCGCGCCCGCGCGCCCGCAGTTCATGGTGGTGCTGGTGGCCCCGCAAGGCACCGCACCCGGCTGGGTGGTGCAGACCAGCAGTCAGCGCAACCTCAAGTTGATTCCGGTGGCCCCCGAGCCGGTGCCTGCGCAGCGTTCGCTGCAGTTCTGGACCAAGGCCGACAGCTGGAGCGCGCCCGTGTCGCTGGGTCTGGTGGAGCCGGGCAAACCGATCGAGATCCCGCTCGACAAGCTGCCCCCGATCCAGCCCAACCAGCTGTTCGAGATCACCGTGGAGCCCTACAACGGTTCACCCACCGGCCGGCCGACCGGGCCGATTCAGTTCATCGGGCGGTCGGTGCAGCTTTGACCTGAGCCAGACCTCCGCCTGGGCATCACTGGAACGCCACCTCCGCAAAACTCCGCAGCTTGCGGCTGTGCAGCTGGTCCGGTCCACCCTCGCGCAGGAGGTCGATGGCGCGAATGCCGATGCGCAGGTGTTGGTCGACCCGCTCGCGGTAGAAATGGTTGGCCATGCCGGGCAGCTTGATCTCGCCGTGCAGCGGTTTGTCGCTCACGCAGAGCAGGGTGCCATAGGGCACGCGGAAGCGGAAACCGTTGGCGGCGATGGTGGCGGACTCCATGTCGAGCGCCACGGCGCGCGATTGTGAAAACCGGCGCTGCGGCTTGTTGTCGGGCAGCAGTTCCCAGTTGCGGTTGTCGGTGCTGGCCACGGTGCCGGTGCGCATGATGCGTTTGACATCTTCCGGCGCCACACCGGTCACGTCGGCCACGGCCACCTCCAGCGCGAGCTGGATCTCGGCCAGCGCGGGAATCGGCACCCACAACGGCAGTTCTTCGTCGAGCACGTGGTCTTCACGCACATACGCGTGGGCCAGCACATAGTCACCCAGCTGCTGGCTGGTGCGCAG
>PNMH01000122.1 GCA_013823505.1 Polaromonas sp.
AACGCGACACGCTGCCGCTGCTCAAAGAGTACATGGCCAACTTCGATCCGACGTTTCTGGCGCTGCGTCCCGAACCGGTTGAACTCAAGGCAGTGGCAGACAGTTTCAAGATCTACTACCGCAAGGTCGATGGCACCACACCGACCTCGTACACGATGGACCACTCGGCGGGCAAGTATGTGTTTGACACCGAAGGCCGGGTACGTCTCTTCTCAAGTTATGGCACGGAGCCAGGCGTGATTGTCGAAGACATCCTCACGCTGTTGAACTCCATGAAAGGTTGAACGCCTCCTACCGGCATGAAAACACTGCTGCTCTACGTCGGCACCGCCATCGCCGAGATCGTCGGTTGTTATTTGCCGCTGCTGTGGCTGCGCGGGCAGGGCTCAGGCTGGTGGCTATTGCCCGCCGCCGCCGTGAGCCTAGCCACCTTCGCCTGGCTGCTCACCTTGCACGCCGCCCCGTCGGGCCGCGTGTACGCAGCCTATGGAGGGGTCTATGTGGCAGTGGCGTTGGGGTGGTTGTGGTCGGTGGACGGTGTCCGTCCGAGCAGCTGGGATCTGGCGGGTGTGGCCGTGACCTTGGCGGGCATGGCGATCATTGCGTACCAACCATGAACATGAAACCAGACAACGTGGTGACCATCAATGAAGTCTACGGATCTACTCCGTACCCTGCGTCAGCGTCCGAAACACTATGAACTCCTACATGACCCGTCGCTACATTGTTTTCCTCGCGGCGCTGGCTGCACTCGCGGTGTTTGCTGCCGCCATTTTTCTCTACCAGCGACATACTCTTAAGGTTGCGACGGTTCAGGCTTCAGAGCAGGCCGGGGCAATGGTGCGACCACACTCGCCAGTCATTGGAGCGGCGGACGCGCAGGTCACCATCGTCGAGTTCTTTGATCCTGCCTGCGAGGCGTGCAAAGCCTTTCACCCCCGCGTAAAGCAGATCCTTGCTGCGTTTCCGCGTGAGACGCGCTTGGTGATTCGGTACACGCCGTTTCACAGAGAGGCATCGGTGGCAGCGGTGAGGATCCTTGAGGCAGCACGTGCACAGGGAAAGTTCGAAACCACGCTTGAGGCGTTGCTGGACGGACAGCGTGCATGGGCGGGGCAAGGCGCGAATGCCTCAACGCGCGTGTGGGCTATTGCCCAGGCCGCTGGCCTCGACGTTGATCTGGCGCGTAAGCACTTTGCCTCTGGCTCGGCGGATGCGTTGCTGGCTCAGGACGTGCTGGACCTCAAGGCCCTCGGGGTTCGAGGCACCCCGACCTTCTTCGTCAATGGAAAACCATTGGCCTCTACCGACCCGGACCTGCTCTTCGAGATGGTCCAGCGCGAGGTTGAGCGTTTTCGGAGGTAGCCGGATTCCATCTTGCTCCCCTGGTACTGCGTCCGGCACCGGCGAAATTGGCTTCGTCAGGCTTCAGCTTCCGTGACCTTCGTTGAACAGAGATCCGTTTGGCAAACACGTGCTGAACCCGGGGGGGGGCCGGCCCATCGGGCCCAGATCGCCAGAGCGGCGAGCATCAGGGGGCACAGCCCATGCGCGCCAGAAACGTCGCAGATTCGGGCAGGCCGCCATTGATCGCTTGGAACAAGTCGCGGTTCCGGCCGTGCCAGTCGTAGAGGGCGAGCTTCAGGTCCAAGACTGGCCGCAACACGCAGAACTGAGTTCAGTCACTCTGCATCTTTCTTTCCCAGCAAGCGCAAGCCATTGAAGACCACCAGCAGGCTCGCTCCCATGTCGGCAAATACCGCCATCCACATGGTGGCTTGACCGGTGAAGGTCAACGCCACAAAGACCACCTTGATCCCAAGTGCCAAGACGATGTTCTGCGTAAGCACCTGTGCAGTCTTCTGCGACAGCCGGATGAACGCAGGGATCTTGCGCAGGTCGTCATCCATCAGGGCGACGTCGGCCGTCTCGATGGCCGTGTCCGTGCCGGCGGCGCCCATGGCGAAACCGATGTCCGCGCGCGCCAGCGCCGGCGAATCGTTGATGCCGTCGCCCACCATGCCGACCTGGCCCTGGGCGCCCGCCAGGCCTTCAATAGTGCGCAGCTTGTCCTCTGGAAGCTGGTCACCCCGGGCCTCATCGATGCCTACTTGAGAGGCGATCGCGTTGGCTGTGTGCTGGTTGTCGCCGGTCAGCATCACGGTGCGCACGCCCATGGCGTGCAGGTCCGCGATAGCTTTCTTGCTGCTGTCCTTGACCGTGTCCGCCACGGCAAAAATCCCCAACACCACCAACTCGTTCATCAGCATGACCGCTGTCTTGCCTTGGCGCTCCAATCCCTCCAGCGTCGACTGCAACGCCGGCGTGCTCAAGCCGCGCTCCTGGGTCAGGCGATGGTTGCCGAGGTGCAGCAACGTGCCTGCGATCTGCCCGCTGACGCCTCGACCAGGTAGCGCCTTGAAGTCCTGCACCTCCAGCGTCTGCGTTGAGGCTTGCTTGGCATGCCGGGCGATGGCCTGGGACACCGGGTGGTCCGAGCGCGCGGCCAGGCTGGCCGCCCAGCATTGCACCATTGGCTGGTCGCCGCTCAGGGCAACGTAATCGGTCTGCTCGGGCTTGCCGTGGGTCAGGGTTCCTGTCTTGTCCAGGGCCAACACCTTGAGCTTGCGTCCCCCCTCCAGATACACACCGCCCTTGATGAGGATGCCGCGCCGCGCCGCGGCCGCCAAGCCGCTCACGATAGTGACTGGGGTGGAAATGACCAGGGCGCAGGGACAGGCGATCACCAACAGCACAAGCGCCTTGTAGATCCAGTCGAGCCAGAGCCCGTTCATGGCCAAGGGCGGAACCACCGCCACCAGCAGCGCCACCGCGAAAACGGCGGGCGTGTAGACCTTGGCGAACTGGTCGACGAAGCGTTGGGTCGGCGCGCGGCTACCTTGGGCCGACTCGACGGCGTGGATGATGCGTGCCAGCGTCGAGTTATTGGCCGCAGCGGTGACCTTGTACTCGAAGGATCCGGTCTCATTGATCGTGCCGGCAAAGACCTGGTCGCCCTCGGCTTTCTCGACGGGCAGGCTCTCACCGGTGATGGGGGCCTGATTGATCGCGGAACTGCCCGAGGTGATGATGCCGTCCAAGGCGATGCGCTCCCCTGGCTTGACCCGCACCACAGCTTGCAGGTCAACCTCCTTGGCCGCCACTTCCAGCCAGGCACCGTCGGCCTGGCGGACGGTGGCGGTGGCCGGTGTCAGTTCCATGAGGCCGCGGATGGCATTGCGGGCGCGGTCCAGTGACTTGGCTTCGATCACCTCCGCCAGCGCGAACAGAAACATCACCATCGCCGCTTCGGGCCAGTGTCCGATCGCCATGGCGCCGGTCACCGCAATGGACATGAGGGCGTTCATGTTCAGGTTGAGATTTTTCAGCGCGATCCAGCCCTTCTTGTAGGTGCTGAGCCCGCCGGTGGCGATGGACGCAAGAGCGAGCGCGACCACCACCCAGTGGTTGCCATCGTTGGCCCAGTAGACGACTTCGGCCAGTACAGCCGCCACCCCCGAAAAAATCATCGGCAGCCAGTTGGTCTTCGGCGCTGGCGAGTACGGATCACGTGGTTCATCCGTGGTTTTCACCACCGTCTCATATCCCAGCGATTCGATGGCTTTAACGGCTTGGGCGATGGCTTCAGGCGAATGCTGGACCGTCAAGGTGCGCTGCATCAGATTGAACTGCAAGCCGGCGATCCCGGTCATGCCTTCCAACTTGCCTCGAATGAGTCCTTCTTCGGTTGGGCAATCCATCTTGGCGATCTGCAGCACTGTTGTGATGCCGCCGACTGCGCGTTGACGCTGCGCTTTCATGCCGATCGCGGCCAGGGCCTGCTCTATGGGTTCGGCAGACGGCAGGGTGTGGCCAACAGTCAGCACGCGTTGCATCAGGTTGAACTCGAGCTTGGCAACGCCGCTGACCTTGCCCAAGCGATCACGAATCAAGGCCTCCTCGGTGGGGCAATCCATGTTTTCGATACGGTAGCTGACTGTGACCCCATTGCCAACCTTGGCGGCTTGGGCCACCGGCGCGCGCTCATGCGCTACCGTCACAGCAGGGACAACCTGTGCTTGCACGGACTCGGCTCGCTTGGCGCGCATGCCGATCGACGCCAACGCGGCCTCCACTGGCGCCAGTGCTGCAATGTTCAAGGTCACGGCAAGCTTGCGTTTCGGGAGGTCAAATTCCAATGTTTTTACGCCGTCCAGTTGCCCCAAACGCTCCCGGATCATGGCTTCTTCAGAGCGGCAATCCATGTTGTCAATCTGAAACACCACTCGCTCATCAGCGGACTCGACGCCGCTGGTCTGGATTTTGGCTTTCATACCGATGGAGGCGAACACCGATTCCATTTCGGAGCGAACTTGCTCATCGTGGGTCACCACGAGCGTGCGTTGCTGAAGATCGAACGCGAGCACTTCTATGCCGTCGAGTTTTCCGAGGTGGGCGCGAATCAAGGCCTCCTCGCTTGGGCAGTCCATGTTCTCGATGCTGTAGAGCGTCTTGGTCAGTCCAGTGGCTCGCCGCTGCGGTCGCATGCCGATGCTGCGCAAGGCATCTTCTACGGTGCCGAGGGAGGACAAGGTGTGCGTGATCGCCAGCGTGCGTTGTTTCAGGTCGAACGCCAAGTCGGTCACGCCGTCGAGCGCGCCCAGGCTCTTGCGGATCATCGCTTCCTCGTTTTTGCAGTCCATGTTGTCGATGTAATAAGTAGCCGTGTCGCACTGTGACGATTTGCTGCATCCGCAGGAGGAAGTTGCCGTTTGACTCAAGGGGAATCCTGTTCGTGAGGCTGGGTTTCAGTGGATTTGATATTATTCAACCTAAAGTTGCTATAGAGTCAAGCATTCTTATTGGGGATTCCAGATGCTGCGAATTGGAGAGCTCGCAAAACGCGCCGACTGTCAAGTGCAGACCATCCGCTTTTACGAAGCAGAAGGTCTCCTACAGGAACCCGCGCGCAGTGAAGGCAACTTCCGTCTTTACGAAGAACATCACCTGGAGCGGCTGCTTTTCATTCGCCGGTGCCGATCACGTGACATGACATTGGACGAGATTCGCAACCTGCTCACTTTCCGGGACCGGCCCGAACTGGACTGTGGCGAGGTCAACGAGTTGGTCGATGCCCATATTGTTCAAGTGAGGTCCAAAATTCGTGAACTCAAGGCGCTGGAGCAACAGTTAATCGAGCTGCGCCACTCTTGCGATACCGTTCGCTCAGCCAAGGAATGCGGCATTCTCCATGGCTTGGCGCAGGCCCTTTAGAACCATAGAGGCGGTGCGCCTCCGCCGTTATGCCTACGGTGCAGCGGGTAGCGCGCGCTTGTGCGCTGTGCGGCGGTAAGTTGCCGCGATCAGCTGAGAGGGCGCCAAGTCAACTCGCAGGCCTTCCAGAAAGTCATCGATGTTCTCGTAACTGACTCCCAAGGCTGCTTCGTCGGGACGTTGAGGTCGAAGGGTTTCCAAGTCGGCTGTGGGAGTTTTCCCCGCAAGGCCTGCATCGGCATCCAGGGCCGATGCAATGGCCCTGACACGGCGCTTGGTCAATCCGGATAACGGCGCGATATCACAGCCGCCGTCACCAAACTTGGTGAAAAAGCCCATTAATGCCTCCGCGGCGTGGTCTGTCCCCACCACCAGACCCCCGGTCGCTCCGGCCACAGCATATTGGGCGATCATGCGCTGGCGAGCCTTGATGTTGCCCAATACGAAATCCTCGTGGAACGCGTCCGTGCAGCGCAGTCCACCCGCATGCAACGCCGCAAGCGCGGCATCCGAAGCCGGCTTGACATCGACGTTTAAGATTTCGTCAGGATTGATGAAGGTTAGTGCGCGTTGCGCGTCCGCTTCGTCGGCCTGGATGCCATAGGGAAGCCGCATGGCAATGAAGCGCACCTGCAGGCCCTCGCCGCGCACCTGCTCGGCGGCTAGCTGGCACAGCCGTCCGGCCACCGTGGAATCGACGCCGCCGCTGATACCAAGCACCAGGGTCTGCGCTGCGGCGGATCGAACGTACTCTGCGACAAAGGAAATGCGACGGGTGATTTCAGCGGCCGCGTCGAAATGATGCGTCACGCCCAGCTCGGCGGCAATGCGGACTTGGTCGAGGGTGGCAGCCATGCACATCCTTATCTGTTTAGATGCGTTCCAGGGTTCCCCGATCCAGCTCGGGTGGCCAGCTGGCGTCATCGAGCAACCCCATGCGGCCCGTGCCAGCGTTGTTGGGCGGTATGCGTCCCGTCAGGTGCGCTAACGGCGTCAATACTAGCCTCAGGGCCTGCGCCATCCATTCTGGCGTATTGCGTGAACGCCAGGCCAAGCCGAGCATATGCAAGTGGCTTTTGAGGTGCAGGCCAAGGTAGGGCTGACCAATGACGTGAGCGAGTTCGTGGGCCCGCCAGGCACGAGGAATTTCCCACGAATCCTCGAAGGTGCCGGCAATTGCGAACTCCCGGATAAATGCGGCACGGGCTTGCGCATAGGTTTGCCGGATTTGATCCCTCGCGCTGGCACGCTCAGGGGACTGGAATGGATAGACCAGCTGGGTTGTGTAATCCATGGGAAATGCCCGATCTGACAAGCCCACATCCGAGGCGCCCAAGGGTTCGCGCGGAACCTTGAACGTGCCAAAGAGGTGATCCCAGACCATCCAGAATTCGCCGAAATTGACTTGCGCATCCTCGTACTCGCGCTTGTGATGCCAGCGATGGACCTCAGCGGCACCCACCAGATATCGCAGCAAGCCCACGCGGTAGTCCAGATTCGAGTGCTGAAATGCCAGGTGTACGGCCAGAACGCCCAGCCACGCACCTACCGCCACTGCCGGCGCACCAAGCAGAACAACCGCCAAAAGCCCGGGTGCTGCCATCATCCCGGCATGCAAGGGATGGCGCCGCTCACCGTTCAGCCAGTAAAGCCGCTCCGAACTGTGGTGAATGGCGTGAAAGCGCCAGAGCCAGGGCGATCGGTGGCTGATCCAATGAACAGAGTACAGGCTTAGGTCAAGCACCAACCCCACCACCAGCGCCTGGCCGATGAGAGGCCATTGGTCTGGCCAGATGCCCCCGGTGCGCCACTGCACTGGCAGCATGGAGATGACGCCATGCACCCCCAACAAAGTTGCCAGATTCACGGCCAGATGCGTAGCGTCGCATGCCGTGTCGCGGTGATTCTGCAACCACTCACGATGAAACGGCAGGCGCCGCTCCAGCAATGCCACCACGACAAGCGCCGCTGCCACGGTTAATGGCACGGTCGGAAAGTAAGGCAGGCCACTGCCGACGCCAAGCAGCATCACATAGGCGGCAGCGCCAAGGATGGCTGGATAGCTGCCGTACCGGATAAGGCGCTCAACAAAGGAGTCGGTGTTTTTCATCATGGCTCATGTTCAGAAAAGAAGGAAAATTAATTGGAAACCATAAAGTGACTTTAGAGTCAAGCCATTGATGCAACGGGATTTTTTGTCGCCTTGACTCTCTACCAGCTATAAGGATTCAAATGCCTGGGGTGACTCCTACACATGAACTGGCTGAAGGGCCGAAAGGATCGAGATGAGTGACGGATGTGCTGGCGAAAATGCTCAAGCCCTGGATGCGCGCAATGCGCAGGACAGAAAGATTTTGATGGCGGTCCTGATGATCAATCTCGCGCAGTGTGCAGCGGGCGCGGGGATTGGCATCTGGGCCTCCTCCACTGCATTGATCGGTGCGGCACTGGACAACCTTGCGGACGCGTCGGTGTATGCGGTCAGTCTCTACGCTGTGGGGCGGGCCGCAGAGGTCAAGATTCGTGCCGCGAAGTTGTCGGGCTTTCTGTTGATCGGCCTGGCGGTCATGCTATTGGTCGAGGTAGTGCGGCGGTTCCGTGGGGGCGAGGAGCCTGTCGGTACTGCCATGATGGCCATGGCCGCGGTCAATGCGGCACTGAATTTGGTCTGCTTGAAGCTGCTCAACAAGCATCGCGGCAATGACGTTAACTTCAAGGCATCCGCGATTTTCACGAACAACGACTCGATTGTTAACGCTTCGATCGTGCTTTCGGGGGCGTTGGTCATGTGGCTGGGGTCCAACATCCCTGATTTGATTCTTGGCATCGGTGTTGCGCTGATTGCGGCGAGCGGCGGCCGGGAAATCCTGCAAGGAGCGGCCAAGGCTGAGTAAGCGAGGCCACAATCAACAGCCATTGCGGAAGTCAATGAGCCAGCTTTTCCAGTATCTTGAGGCTGCAGAGAACGCCAACACGCGCCGAAGCTATGCTTCGGCCATTCGCCATTTTGAGATTGAGTGGAAAGGCCTGTTGCCTTCAACGCCTGACGCTATTTCCCGCTACCTGGCCGCCTATGCGGCCACGCTGGCCATCAACACGCTGCGCCAACGGCTGGCGGCGCTGTCGCGGTGGCACACCGATCAAGGCTTTCCCGATCCCTCCAAATCGGCCCTGGTGCGTCAAGTGCTCAAAGGCATTCGCTCGGTTCACGCCGTGCCAGAAAAGCGCGCGCGCCCGCTGGAGTTGGCGGTGCTCCAGCAGGTCGATCAGTGGCTCGATAACGCGATCGGCAACGCGCAGCAATCTGGTGACCGCTCGGCCTTGCTGCGCCACACGCGCAACCGCAGCCTGATGCTGCTGGGGTTCTGGCGCGGATTCCGCTCCGACGAACTGGTCAACCTGCGCGTTGAGAACACCGAGGTCACC
>PNMH01000123.1 GCA_013823505.1 Polaromonas sp.
AAAGTGCAAACCTGGGTTGAACTGGCGCTGTCGTTACCTGTCGTGTTCTGGACGGGCTGGCCCTTCTTCGTACGCGGTTGGCAGTCCGTTGTCCATCGCAGCCCCAACATGTGGACCTTGATCGCTCTGGGAACGGGCGCGGCCTTTCTCTACAGCCTCGTGGCCACCGTGGCGCCGGGCGTTTTCCCCGATTCGTTCATCTCCCTGGGGCGTGTGGCGGTCTACTACGAGGCGACAGTGGTCATCATCTCGCTGACTATGTTGGGCCAGATCATCGAGTTGAAGGCCCGTTCGCAAACTTCTGCGGCCATCAAGGCGCTACTCGGATTGGCACCCAAGACGGCACGTCGCATCAATGCGGATGGGGGCGAAGAAGACGTACCTCTGAACCATGTACACGTCGGAGACCTGCTGCGCATCCGCCCCGGCGAGAAAGTGCCGGTCGACGGCGTTGTGACTGAAGGCAGCAGTGCAGTCGATGAATCCATGCTGACCGGTGAGCCTGTGCCGGTGACCAAGCGCCCTGGTGACAATGTGATTGGCGCCACGATGAACACCAGTGGTGCCTTGGTGATGCGCTCCGAGAAAGTCGGTGCTGCCACGATGCTGTCGCAGATCGTTCAGATGGTGGCCAATGCCCAGCGCTCGAAGGCGCCCATGCAGCGCATGGCGGACGTGGTGGCAGGCAAATTTGTGGTCGTGGTGGTGCTCATCGCCATTGCCACCTTCTTTGTCTGGGGCTTGTTTGGTCCGGAACCTAGCTGGGTGTTTGGTTTGATTAACGCAGTGGCGGTGCTGATCATCGCGTGCCCTTGTGCGCTGGGGCTGGCCACGCCGATGTCGGTGATGGTGGCCACAGGGCGTGCCGCGACACAGGGAGTGCTGTTCCGCGATGCTGGCGCCATCGAGAAAATGCGCGAGGTGGACACGCTGATAGTGGACAAGACCGGGACTTTGACCGAAGGTAAGCCCGCTTTCGACACCGCAGTTGCCGCACCTGGCTTTACAGCGGACGAAGTACTGCGCCTTGCGGCCAGTTTGGACCAAGGCAGCGAGCATCCTTTGGCAGAGGCCATCGTCAGCGCCGCACGCGACAAAGGTCTTGAACTAGTCAAACCCGTTGATTTCGAGTCCGGCAGCGGCATCGGCGTGCGCGGCATGATCGACGGGAAGCATCTGGTTCTGGGCAACACCGCCTTGATGCAGCTAGAAGGCGTGGCCACTGATGCGCTCAAGGTTGATGGCGAGCGTCTGCGCAGTGAAGGCGCCAGCGTGATGCATCTGGCCGTGGACCGGCAACTGGCTGGCATTCTGGCCGTTACCGACCCCATCAAAGCCACCACGCGGGAAGCTATTCAAAATTTGCACGCCAGCGGCTTGCGCATCGTGATGGCAACTGGCGATGGCCTGACCACGGCCAAGGCTGTGGGTGCAAAACTGGGCATCGACGAGGTGCATGGCGAAGTCAAGCCCGCAGACAAGCTGGCGCTCGTGGAGCGGCTCCAGAAAGAAGGCCACATTGTTGCCATGGCCGGCGATGGCATCAACGATGCGCCGGCGTTGGCAAAGGCCGACGTCGGTGTGGCCATGGGCACGGGGACCGATGTAGCCATGAACAGCGGCCAAGTCACGCTGGTGAAAGGCGATTTGCGCGGCATCACTGCGGCGCGCGACATCTCCATCAACACCGTCCGGAACATGCGCCAGAACCTGCTCTTCGCCTTCCTCTACAACGGCCTCGGGGTACCGATTGCGGCAGGCGTGCTGTACCCGTTCACCGGGTGGTTGTTGTCTCCGCTGATCGCGGCGCTGGCCATGAGCCTAAGTTCGGCCTCGGTGATCTTCAATGCGCTGCGCCTGCGTCGCGACCGTTGAGATGTCCACCTACTGCAAGCACAATGAAGCAACGGCAATCATCGCCGCCCCAGCCGAGACTGTGTTCGCGTTCATGGATGATCCTAGCCATCTCGGTGCACACATGGGGCGGCACTCTTTCGTCATGGGCGGCATTTACATGCGCACGCAAACCGATGCTCGGGGAGGCCGGGCTGTGGGGTCCGTGATCCGCATGTCAGGCCGAATGTGGAGCCTAGAGTTCTCGTTGGAAGAGGCCGTTGTTGAACGTCGCAAGGGGCAGCGAAAAGTCTGGGAAACCCTCGGTGATCCACGCTTGTTGGTGATCGGGCGTTATCGCATGGGTTTTGAGGTGCAACCAACCGATAGGGGGACGCAACTGCGAGTATGGATTGACTTCGACCTGCCCGCACGCGGGCTGCAGCATGGTTTTGGACGGATTCTCGGCAGTTTCTATGCCCACTGGTGTGTTCGGCAAATGGTGCGAGAAGCCGAGCGCACATTGATAAGCCGGATTCAAAAGTGAAGTGCAACACTGAGGGCTTCAATCAATGTGGATGCGGTGTCACCTCGATAAGCGCGGATCACCGCGTTCCGAGCAGTGCTTCTGTGCATGCCATGGACGGCCCCAAGAAAATGATTTGATTACGCAAATGTAATCTGAGGCTCATCCTTCTATCAGGCCGGCCTGTCGAAAATGGCTGCATGGGATGGCGCTGCGGATCAAGCGCGTCGGGAGAACACGGCTGACACCGTGAAAAACACTGAGGGGATCAACGCGATGGATTCAACCTACCACCGGTTCACCGAATTATTTCAACAACTGGGGCTTGCCGCTGACGCCCGGAGCATCCAGCACTTCCTGGAGCACCACAGCCCGCTCCATCCTTCCATCCGGCTGGAAAACGCGCCATTCTGGAGTCAGGCCCAATCGGCCCTGTTACGGGATGAGCTATTGCTGGATGCGGATTGGGCAGAGGTGGTTGACCAGTTGAATGCGGCCTTGCGTGGATCGAAAGGTAAGTGATGTCCAAGATACGGTTGAGGCTGTCCGTCGGCGCAGCATTGCTGGCACTCGTATTTACCCAGGCAAGTTTCAGTCAAGAGGGGCGCATTGGCGCCCATCTGGAGGGGCTTTTGAATGCGGCGCGGGAAGGTAATCCAGAATTTGCCAGCATGCAGTTCGAAGCCAATGCCGCCGCAGAACGAATTCTTCCTGCCGGCGCCTTGCCCGACCCCAAGTTCAGCATGGAATTGCGCGATATCACCCGGATGGGAGAGCGCAACCCGACGTTGCTACCTGGGCGCGTGGGGAGTACTCGCTACATCTTTACACAGGAGCTGCCCTGGTTTGGAAAGCGGGAGCTCAAGCGCGCTGCCGCCGCATTGCAGGCCGAGGCGGCGCGGGGGAAGTTGGCAGGCACCTGGAGTGAATTGGTCAGCAGGATCAAGACCACACATGCCCAGCTTTACTACCTGGAGCAGAACGAGCGGCTGACCCGGGAGATCCTGGACCTGATGGCCCGGCTGGAGAAGGTGGCCCAAGTGCGATATGGCAGTGGCCTCGCGGCACAGCAGGATGTCATTCGTGCGCAGCTGGAGCAAACCACCATGCGCAACGAATTGATTGCACTCGAAGCAGAGCGAAGTCAGTTGCAGGCCAAGCTGAAAGCGCTCGTGGGGCGCCCTGCCAGCGAGATGCTGGCTACGCCAGAGAGCATTCGCACACTTCCGGCGCCTGAGACCATGCGATTTGATGTCCTGGAGCAGCGTGCACGGTCCAGCAATCCGCTGCTGAGAACCGAGGAGTCACAAATCCAGGCTGCAGAAAAGAACCGTGAACTCACCTACAAGAACCGCTATCCGGACTTTGCGGTGGGGGTGTCACCCATCCAGTACGGTAAGTCGATCCGGGAATGGGAGTTGATGGTCGAGGTCACCATTCCCTTGCAGCAGGACACCCGGCGCGCACAGGAGCAGGAAGCACAGGCCATGCTGGATGCCGCCCGCTCGCGCCGCGAAGCGGCCACCAACCAGGTACTGGCGGATCTGTATGAAAACTTGGCGGGCCTGGATGCGGCTCGCCGTACGCTGGCGTTGACCACGGACAGCCTGCTACCCCAGTCGGAGCTGACGTTCCGGTCGGCTTTGGCAGGCTACGAATCGGGCAAGGTGGATTTCGCCACCCTGCTGGATGCACAGAGACAGATACGACAAGCCAAACTCAATCAAGTCAAAGCAGGAGTTGCAGCCCAGATGCGTCTGGCGGACATCGAGCGCATCGTGGGAGAAGATCTATGACAACAACTATCAAGGTGGGCGCGCTCGTGCTGGCCGCCACGGCACTGGCTGCGGGAGGCGGCTATTGGTACGGGCAACGCCAGTCCGCTGCACATGGATCAGTGCAGGCGACATCGACTGTTGCTTCGGCAAACGACAAGAAGGAGCGCAAGGTTCTCTATTACCGCAATCCGATGGGCTTGCCCGATACGTCCCCCACGCCCAAGAAGGACCCGATGGGGATGGATTACATCCCCGTCTACGAGGGCGATCAGGAACCGGAAGCCGGAAGCGCCAACCAGATCAAGATCAGCACCGACAAGGTTCAGAAGCTCGGGGTGCGCGTTGAGGCTGTCAGCCTGCGCAACCTGGACAAGATGGTGCGCGCTGCAGGCCGCATCGAACCCGACGAGCGCCTGACCTACGCCATCACCCCAAAGTTCGAGGGCTACGTCGAACGCTTGCATGTCAACGCCACCGGCCAGGCCGTGGGCAAGGGCCAGCCCTTGTTCGAGGTCTACAGCCCGGAACTGGTGTCGGCGCAACGCGAATACGCGATTGCCGCCCAAGGGGTCGACGCCTTGAAGGGCGCCAGCGAGGAAACACAGAAAGGAATGCGAGAACTCGCCGAATCGGGCCTTACGCGCCTGCGCAACTGGGATATTTCGGACGAGCAGGTGAAGGCGCTGACTCAGTCGGGCACGGCGCGCCGCACCCTCACATTTCGCTCGCCGGTGGCAGGCATCGTGACCGAGAAAAAGGCGGTACAGGGCATGCGTTTCATGCCAGGCGACGCGCTCTACCAGGTCACTAACCTGTCTTCAGTGTGGGTGATAGCCGATGTATTCGAGCAGGACATCGGCATGGTCAAAACAGGGGCAAAGGCCACGGTTCGCATCAACGCCTACCCGGACAAGGTATTCACCGGTTCCATCACCTACGTCTATCCAACGCTCACGGCTGAAACTCGCACCGTGCCCGTGCGGGTCGAATTGACCAATGCAGGTGGGTTGCTAAAGCCGGGCATGTTTGCACAGGTGGAACTTCCCGCCGCCTCCAAGGGCGCCGTGCTGACGGTACCGACGTCGGCGGTTATCGACAGCGGAACACGACAGATCGTTCTGGTGCAACTCAAGGAGGGGCGTTTCGAGCCCCGCGAAGTCAAGGTCGGCGCGCGCAGCGAGGACCGCATCGAAATTATCGAGGGTGTGCAGGACGGTGAGATGGTCGTAGTGGCTGCCAATTTCCTCATCGACGCGGAAAGCAACCTCAAAGCCGCCATCGGAGGCCTGGGGCATACAGGACACGGTACTCAATCCGCCCCTGATGGATCAGCAAGCACCAAGGCCGTCACAGGCGTGGGTCACCAAGCCGAAGGCACAGTAGAGGACATCGATACGAAGTCCTCCACGGTGACGCTGGCGCACGGCACGGTGCCCAGCCTCAAATGGCCAGCCATGTCCATGGAATTCAAGGTTGCGAACAGCGATTTGCTGAAACAGCTCAAGCCTGGCGCAGCGGTGGCGTTCGAGTTCGTCGAACGCGGGCAAGGAGAATGGGTGATCACCGCAGTCAAGCCCTCGGGCAATGCCACGGCCAATCCCCACGCCGGTCACAACTGATTTTCGGGAGACACCATGCTTGCGAAGATCATCGATTGGTCGGGAAGAAACCGTTTCCTCGTACTGCTGGCGACTTTGTTCGTCATTGTTGGCGGCGTCTATGCTGTGCTCAAAACCCCGCTGGACGCGTTGCCGGACCTGTCTGACGTTCAGGTTATCGTCTATACCGAGTATCCAGGGCAGGCCCCGCAGGTGGTCGAAGATCAGGTCACGTATCCGCTGACCACGTCCATGTTGTCAGTACCCAAGTCCAAGGTGGTGCGGGGCTTCTCCTTCTTTGGCGCCTCGTTCGTCTACATCATCTTCGAGGACGGCACCGACATCTACTGGGCACGCTCGCGCGTGCTCGAATACCTCAACTTTGCGGCGGGGCGCATGCCCAAAGGCGTGACACCACAGATCGGCCCGGATGCGACGGGCGTGGGCTGGGTCTACCAGTACGCGCTGCTGGCCAAGGACAAGACCCTGGCCGAACTACGCACGCTGCAGGACTGGTATCTGCGCTATCAGCTCACCAAGGCACACGGCGTAGCAGAGGTTGCATCAATCGGCGGGTTTGTGCAGACATACCAGATCACTGTCGATCCGGTGAAACTGCGGGCCTATGGTATTCCTCTGGCTAAGGTTTCGCAGGTAGTGCGCGAGTCGAATCGCGATGTCGGCGGACGTCTCGTGGAGATGGCCGAGACCGAATACATGGTACGCGGCAGGGGCTACCTTCGAGGCGTGGCCGACATTGAAAACCTCGTGGTCAAGGCCGAAAAAGGTACTCCGGTTTTGATCCGAGACATTGCCCGGGTGGAACTGGCGCCGGACGAGCGCCGTGGGCTGACAGAGCTTAACGGTGAGGGCGAAGTGGTCTCGGGAATCGCCATGTCCCGCTATGGCCAAAACGCGCTGGAGGTGATTCACAACCTCAAGGAAAAGATTGCCGAGGTCTCGACAGGCTTGCCGCCGGGCGTCACGATCGAGGCGGTTTACGATCGGTCCGACCTCATCCACCGTGCCATTGACACGCTCAAACGTACTTTGCTGGAGGAGAGCCTGATCGTCGCGCTTGTCTGCATGGTTTTTCTCATGCACGTCCGCTCGGCGCTGGTGGCCATTTTGATGCTGCCCGTCGGTGTATTGATCGCCTTCATCGCCATGCGATTGCTGGGCATGAACTCCAACCTGATGAGCCTGGGCGGCATCGCCATCGCTATCGGGGCCATGGTGGATGCTGCAATCGTCATGATCGAGAACGCGCATAAGCACGTGGAACGCCTGCCCGCCGACCACAGCAATGCTGAGCGTGTGGAGGCCATGATCGCAGCCTGCAAGGAAGTGGGACCAGCGCTGTTCTTTTCGCTGCTCATCATCACCGTGTCCTTTCTACCAGTGTTCACTCTGGAATCGCAGGAGGGGCGCCTGTTCTCGCCACTGGCCTACACCAAGACCTTCGCAATGGCTGGGGCTGCGCTTCTGTCCGTGACGTTGGTGCCGGTACTGATGATGCTGTTCATCCGGGGACGGATCATGCCTGAGTCCCGTAATCCGGTGAACCGGTTCCTGATCTGGACCTACCGTCCCATCATTGCCGCTGTAATGCGCTGGAAGAAGCTGACAATTGCTACGTCGCTTCTGGTTCTGGGTGTTTCGATCTATCCCGCCAGCCAGTTGGGATCCGAGTTCATGCCTACGCTCAACGAAGGCACGCTGTTGTACATGCCCGCGTCGCTGCCAGGCATGTCCATCACCAAGGCGGCTGAGCTATTGCAAACGCAAAACAAGATCATCAAGAGCTTTCCCGAAGTGGTGTCGGTCTACGGTAAGGCTGGGCGAGCCAATACGGCAACCGATCCGGCGCCTACCGAGATGTTCGAGACCGTCATCAATCTCAAGCCCGAATCCGAATGGCGCTCGGGCATGACGATGGACAAGCTGATCGCCGAGTTAGACCAGGCGCTGCAGTTCCCAGGCGTATCCAACGCCTGGACCATGCCCATCAAGGCGCGCATCGACATGCTCTCAACCGGCATCCGTACGCCCATCGGTATCAAGGTTTTCGGCAAGGATCTGGGCGAAATGGAACGCCTGGCGCGCGAGATTGAAACTGTAGTCAAGCAGGTGCCTGGAACGACCTCCGCGTTCGCCGAGCGCATTACCGGCGGCTTCTACCTCAACATCGAGCCCGACCGGGCGCAACTGGCGCGCTACGGACTGGGGGTGGGGGAACTGCAGGACGTCATCGGCACGGCGCTGGGCGGCGAGATGGTGACGACCACCGTTGAAGGCCGAGAGCGTTTTGGTGTCACGGTGCGTTATCCGCGCGAACTGCGCGCTGACCCACAGCAGATCGCACGGGAGGTGCTCGTCCCGACCATGGACGGCGCCATGGTGCCGCTGGGGCAGGTCGCACGCGTTGAGATCGCCAAGGGCGCGCCTGGCATCCGCACGGAAAACGCGCTTCTATCAGCCTACATCTTCGTCGACATCCGCGACCGCGATATCGGTGGCTACGTGGCAGACGCCCGCAAAGCCGTGAACGAACAGGTCCAATTCCCGCCAGGCTACTACGCGACCTGGAGTGGACAGTTTGAATCGATGGAACGTGCGGTGCAGAAGATGAAGGTAGTCATTCCCGTCACCTTGCTTATCATCTTTCTGCTGCTGTACCTGAACTTCAAGCGCCTGACCGAAACCCTGATCGTCATGCTGTCGGTGCCGTTTGCACTGGTCGGAGGTATCTGGCTCATGTGGTGGATGGGCTACAACATGTCGGTGGCCGTCGCGGTGGGCTTCATCGCCCTGGCGGGTGTGGCCGCCGAGACCGGGGTGATCATGCTGATCTATCTCGACCATGCCTGGGAGGAAATCCAGGCCAAACGCCGCGCTGAAAACAAAGAGCCTAGCGTTGCGGATCTCTATGAAGCCATCATGGAAGGGGCTGTGGAGCGC
>PNMH01000124.1 GCA_013823505.1 Polaromonas sp.
TGCGGTCTTCGCTCAGGTTGACGTTGTTGGGGATCTTTTCGCTGTAGTTGATGCTGGACATGGCTTTCTCTCCAATGGGCAGTTCAACGGTGGAGTCTGTTGCGGTTGCTGCGGGCTCCACCGGGATACCCACCGCACAACGTTTCTGAAACGGGCTTCGCGACCTTAGACGCGATTGAAATCAAAGGTGGCTTTGTCGCCTTTTCCGTAGACCTTCAAAGCACCCTTTTCGCCCACGGCGTTGGGGCGGATGAAGATCCAGTTCTGCCAGGCGGTGAGCCGGCCGAAGATGCGCGTGGCCATGTTTTCCTTCTGGGCAAAACGCAGGTTGGCTTCCAGGCCGGTGAGCGCGTCGGGCGACATCGAGGCGCGCTCCTCCAGGGCCATGCGCACTTCGTCGTCCCAGTCGATGTCGTCCGGTGCGGCGGTGACCAGGCCGAGTGCCAGCGCGGCATCGGCGTCCAGCGCCTGGCCGATCGCAGCGTGCGCAGCGGCCATCGGGCCGGCTTCTTCGTAAAAGCGGCGCTGCAGGCGCGACTGATCGTTGACCATGGGCAGCAGGCCGAAGTTGAACGCGTCGAGCTGCAGCTTCGGCGCCTTGTCGGCGTCGTCCGGCAGGGCCAGCATGTAGGCACGGTCGGCGCAGAAGGCCAGCTCGGCGAAGCAGCCGGCAAAGCACGAGCCGGATTCGATGAGCGCGAACAGGCTGCGCGAGGAGACGTCGAGCCGGGCGAAGGTGCGGCGCATCAGGCCCAGCGTCTCGCGCACCAGCCAGTGGTCTTTGTGGGCCAGCATCACGGCGTCGCTGGCGAGCACGGCGGCGGCGTCACCTTCTGTCTTGAGCAGCCAGGTGCCGATGTCGAGCTCGTTGGTTCGCAGGCACAGGATGGCATCGTCGAGTTCGCGCGTCATCTGCAGCGGCCACCAGGCAGCGCCCGCGGCTTCAATGGCTGCCATGTCTTGTGGCTGAGCGTCGGTGGGGGCTTTCAACGTGATGGTGGCGCTGCGCTTGGCGCGGTCGATCGCCACATTCACGTACGCGTAGCTCAAGCCGTTGGCGCTGTCGGTGCGCGCAATGCGCGGCAGGGCCACCCCTTTGCCGGTGGCCGGGCGGTCGCTCTGTGCGGCCAGCGCGGCGGCGCGTTCGCTCACGCGGGCAGCGAACTGCTGAGGTTTGGCGATGGAGTCCACCAGGCGCCAGTCGACGGCCTTCTGACCACGCACGCCTTCGCTGGTGGTGCAGAAGATGTCGGCCAGGTCGTGGCGCACGTGGCGCTTGTCGGTCACGCGGGTGAGGCCGCCGGTGCCGGGCAACACGCCGAGCAGGGGCACTTCCGGCAATGAGACAGCCGAAGATCGGTCGTCGACCAGCACGATCTCGTCGCAGGCCAGGGCCAGCTCGTAGCCGCCGCCGGCGCAGGCCCCGTTGAGCGCAGCCACAAATTTCAGGCCGCTGTGTTTGGAGGAGTCTTCGATGCCGTTGCGCGTCTCGTTGGTGAACTTGCAGAAGTTCACTTTCCACGCGTGGCTGGAGACACCCAGCATGAAGATGTTGGCGCCGGAGCAGAACACGCGGTCCTTGGCACTGGTCACGACCACGGTGCGCACCTCGGGGTGCTCGAAGCGCACGCGGTTGAGCGCGTCGTGCAGTTCGATGTCGACACCCAGGTCGTAGCTGTTGAGCTTGAGCTTGTAGCCGGGGCGGATGCCGGCGTTCTCATCGATGTCGATGGCCAGCGTGGCAACAGCACCGTCGAACGACAACCTCCAGTGGCGGTACTGGCTGGGGTCGGTGCGGTAGTCGACCGTGGTGGGGGCGGTGCTGTTGGCGGGAGCGGCTGCGACGGGCGCGGTGGCGATGGCGGTGTCACTCATGGGTTTGTCTCCTCGGGGCTGCATGGAGGCCCCGACAAACCGGCATTCAACTGCCAGCGGGAGCCCAATGACGTGAATAATATTTCACAAAACCAAAAAGGTCAATGCACTTTTATGCATGTTTTGTAACCAGGCCCAATTGCTCGCGCACCTGAACGCGCAGCGCCTGGAAGGCGTCTTCCAGGCTGTAGGCACTCGTGTTGAAGCTCATGTCGGCCTTGGAATAGAAGGCCGAGCGCCCGGCCAGGATGCGCTTCAAATCCTCCATGGCTTCGCGGCTCGCGGCCATGGGACGCATGTCGCCCTGGGCGGCCACGCGGCTCATGTGGTCGGCCGGATCGGCCTGCAGCCACACGGTGGAGCAGTGGGAGAGCAGCAGGTTGAAATTGGCCGCGTCCGACACCAGTCCGCCGGGCGTGGCAATCACCACCTCGGGGTAAATCTGAATCGCCTCTTCCAACGCGCGGCGCTCGTAGCGGCGGTAGGCCGGCGTGCCGTAGAGGGAGTGGATCTCGTTGATGCTGCAGCCGGCGAACTTCTCGATTTCGCGGCTGAGTTCGATGAAGGCAAAGCCCAGGTCGTCGGCCAGGCGCTGGCCCAGCGTGGATTTGCCGGCGCCGCGCAGACCGATCAAGGCGATGCGGGCGCTGCGGCCGGGGTCACCACCGGGCACGGCACCGCCGCCCAGCAGGCCACCAATGGCCACGCGAACACGGCGCAAATCGGCCTCGCCACGGCCTTCCAGCAGTTCGCGAATCAGTAGCCATTCAGGTGAGCTTGTGCTCACATCACCGAGCAATTCGGCCAGCGAACAATGCAGGGCCTGCGACACCTGCAGCAGCACCAGGATGGAGGCGTTGCCGGTGCCGTACTCCAGGTTGGCCAGGTGCCGCTCGGACACGTCGGCCGCCACGGCCACGGCCTTGCGCGTCATGCCGCGGCGCGAGCGCAGGGTGCGAACGCGCTCGCCGAGCGCCACCAGAAAGGGATTTCTCGCCTCCTCGTCAACCGGGGCGGCGTCGACGGGCACGGCGGCCATCAGGCCGGAATCGGCAGCATCCATGGTGTGCCTGAACTTTCAAACGGTTTCATCGGGCTCGGGGAAAACCCGTCGGGGGCTTGCCAAGCGTCGCAACATGCACTTTAATGCACATCTCGACGCACGCAAGATAGTGCATTTATAGCGCCATTCTCCATCCGCGAACAGCCTTGGCGGTTCGCCCACCCCCATTCACCCACATGACCACCACCCCCTTGCTCCCCAACCACCTCGGCGGCCAATGGGTCACCGGCACCGGCGCGAGCACGCCATTGTTCGACCCGGTGCTCGGCACCGAGCTGGCGCGCGTGAGCAGCGCCGGCCTGGACCTGACCGCCGGCTTCGCCTTCGCCCGCGAACAGGGCGGCGCTGCATTGCGTGCCCTGAGCTACGGCGAACGCGCTGCCTTGCTGGGCGCCATCGTCAAAGTGCTGCAAACCCACCGCGACGCTTACTACGAGATCGCCACCGCCAACTGCGGCACCACCACCAGGGACTCGGCGGTCGACATCGACGGCGGCATCTTCACGCTGGGTTACTACGCCAAACAGGGCGAAGCCCTGGGCAGTGCCCATGCGCTGCTGGATGGCGAGCGCATCCGCATGGGCAAGGACCCGGTGTTCCAGACCCAGCACATCCTGAGCCCCACGCGCGGCGTGGCCCTGTTCATCAACGCGTTCAACTTCCCGAGCTGGGGCTTGTGGGAGAAGGCCGCCCCGGCGTTGCTCTCGGGCGTGCCGGTGATCGTGAAGCCCGCGACCGCCACCGCGTGGCTCACCCAGCGCATGGTGAAAGACGTGATCGACGCGGGCATCCTGCCGCCAGGCGCACTCTCCGTGGTGTGCGGCTCGTCCGCCGGGCTGATGGACCAGCTGCAGCCCTTCGACGTGGTCTCCTTCACCGGCTCGGCCGAGACGGCGCGCATCATCCGCAGCCACCCCGCCGTGGCCGAGCGGTCGGTGCGTTGCAACATTGAAGCGGACAGCCTCAACAGCGCCCTGCTGGACCCGACCGCCACAACCGACAGCGAATCCTTCGGCCACTTGGTGAGCGAGGTCGTTCGCGAAATGACGGTCAAGAGCGGCCAGAAGTGCACCGCGATCCGCCGCGTATTCGTGCCACGCGCGCTCTTTGATGCCGTGGCCCAGGCCATCGGCGCCAAGCTCGCCAAGACGTCGGTGGGCAACCCGCGCAATGAGGCCGTGCGCATGGGCGCGCTGGTGAGCCAGGAACAGAAAGCCAGCGTGATCGAGGGCATTGCCAAGCTGCGGGCCGAGGCCGAGGTGCTGTTCGACGGCGACAGCGCCGCGCTGGTGGACGCCGATGCCTCCTCTGCCTGCGTGGCGCCGGTGCTGCTGGGTTCGCGCGAGCCGGCCAAGGCCAACGTGCTGCACGAGGTGGAAGTGTTCGGCCCGGTGGCCACGCTCATGGCGTACGACAGCATCGAACAGGCCTACGAGTTGATCCGGCGCGGCGAAGGCTCGCTGGTGTGTTCGGTCTACAGCGCCGATCCGGCCTTCATCGCCGCCGCGTCGCTTGAACTCGGCTCGGCCCACGGCCGCGTGCACGCCATCTCGCCCGACGTGGCGGCCAGCCAGAGTGGCCACGGCAACGTGATGCCGATGTCGCTGCACGGCGGCCCGGGCCGCGCCGGTGGCGGTGAAGAACTCGGCGGCCTGCGGGCGCTGGGCTTCTACCACCGCCGCAGCGCGGTGCAAGCCAGCAGCGCCGCGCTGGACGTGCTCGCCGCCTCGGCGGTAGCCTTGAAATACTGATCACCAAACGCCCGCAGAGGAGACAAAACCATGACCGCCAACCACGTCGCACCGCCGCCAGAGCGCTTCAACTTCGCGCGCCACCTGCTCGCGCTCAACACCGGCCGCGCCAGCAAGAACGCCCTCATCGACGACCAGGGCAGCCTGACCTACGGCGAACTCGCCGACCAGGTGCGGCGGTTCTCCAGCGCGCTCACCGCGCTGGGCCTGCGGCGCGAAGAGCGCGTGCTGCTGCTCATGCACGACAGCAGCGACTGGGTGGTGGCCTTTCTCGGCGCACTGCACGCAGGCGTGGTGCCGGTGGCGGTGAACACGCTGCTGACCGCGCAGGACTATGGCTACATGCTGGCCAACAGCCGTGCACAGGCTGTGTTGGTGTCGGCTGCGCTGCTGCCCACGCTGCAGACCGCACTGGCCTCGCAGGCCACCGAGGTGAAGCACCTGATCGTCTCGCGCGCCACCGACAACCTGCCGGCGGGCGCTCACGACTTCGCCACCCTGATCGCGAACCACCTGCCCGCCGAGCCGGCCGACACGCACGGCGACGAGCCCGCGTTCTGGCTTTACTCCAGCGGCTCCACCGGCGCACCCAAGGGCACGGTGCACACCCAGTCCAACCTGTACTGGACGGCCGAGTTGTACGGCAAGGCCGTGCTCGGCCTGCGGGAAAGCGACGTGGTGTTTTCTGCGGCCAAGCTGTTCTTCGCCTACGGTCTGGGCAATGCCCTGACCTTCCCGCTGACCGTGGGCGCCAGCGTGGTGCTGATGGCCGAACGGCCGACACCACAGGCCTGCTTCAAGCGCTTCACCGAACTCAAACCCACGGTGTTCTATGGCGCACCCACCGGCTTTGGCGGCATGCTCGCCAGCCCCGACCTGCCCAGGAAGGGCGACGTGGCGTTGCGCCTGTGCTCCTCGGCCGGTGAAGCGCTTCCGCAAGACATCGGCCAACGCTGGACCAATCACTTCGGCGTGGAAATCATCGACGGCATCGGCTCCACCGAGATGCTCCATGTGTTCCTCTCCAACCGACCGGGCGACGTGCGCTACGGCACCACCGGCAAACCGGTGCCGGGCTACCAGATCGAGTTGCGCGGCGAAGACGGTCAACCCGTTCCCGATGGCGAGATCGGCGACCTGTACATCCAGGGCCCGAGTGCCGCGCTGATGTACTGGAACAACCGTGCCAAGACCCGAGACACCTTCCAGGGCGGCTGGACCAAGGCTGGCGACAAGTACTCGCGCGATGCCGACGGCTACTGCACCTACGCCGGACGCAACGACGACATGCTGAAGGTCAGCGGCATCTATGTGAGTCCGTTCGAAGTGGAAGCCACGCTGGTGCAACACCCGGCGGTGCTGGAAGCCGCCGTGATCGGCAAAACGGATGCCGACGGTTTGACCAAGACCAAGGCTTTCGTGGTGCTCAAGAGCGGCGCACAGGCCACCGAGGCCGAGTTGCAGGCGTTCGTGAAGGAGAAGCTGGCGCCCTACAAGTACCCGCGCTTCATCGAGTTCCTGCCCGAGTTGCCCAAGACGGCCACCGGCAAGATCCAGCGCTTCAGGCTTCGCGAACGCGAAGCGCCCCGAGCCTGACGCCGGGCACCCGCATCAGCCCACTTCGGGGCTCGTCAGGGCGTACAGCCGCGACAGCGCGAGTTGCGGTGAGGGGCCTCGGTACATGCGCGCGGTGGGGAACGTGGCCTCCAGGCCCTGGCGCAGCGCCAGCTGGGTGGCCAGAGGGTTGCACTCGGGCACGTCCATGAAGACCGGCTCTGCGGCGGACACCCGGGCGCACAGCGCCTCGAACAAGGCCTCGGCGATCGCGGGCGAATCCGCGCACAGGGGAGCCAGCTTGTGGCCCTGCACACAGGCCCTCAGCACACCGTAGCCCCGCAACGCGCCGTCCTCCCACCACCCCAGCGCATGGCTCTGCGGCAGCTGGATCCAGGCTTGCAGAAATGCCGGGCGCGGCTCGAGCTGAAAGGCGTGGTCGTAGGCAGTCAGCGCTTCAAACGGCACGTCGGACAGCGGCACCACACGCCGGTCAGGGACACCCGATCCTTCCCGACCCCGGCCCTGGTAGCGCAGGTTGTACCAGGCGAGTTCAAAGCCGGAGCGGCGGTAGTTGTCCTGCTGCTTCACCACGCCGTCAAGGCCCACCACGCAGCCCGCGACGCGGTTCATGGCAGCGCTCCAGATGGCCCTGCCCAGCCCGTGCCCGCGCAGCAGCGGGTCGACGATGTAGAACCCCAGAAACGCGTAGCGGCTGCTGTAACGAACGCACGAGATCGACGCCACGGGTCCTTCGCCCAACCAGCCCATGAAAAACCCCTCGGGGTCCAGACCGTGCAGCGCATCCCCGTCGTGAAGCCCGGGATTCCAGCCCTCCCGCTCGGCCCAGCGCAGGGCGATGGACAGGTGGTCTCGGGTCATGTGTCGAATCTGGTAAGACGCAAGTGGCACGTTGATCTCCCGGGGGTATGAGGCATCACATCCGAAACGCAAGGGCCACGCCATACCGCATTGGCACTACTTCCATGACCTGGCGCGGGCGCAAAAAAAGCCGGCTATGAACCGGCTTTTGCACTCGCGGCGAAACCGCCGCTTCAGGTTTCCTTGGAAATCTTGATGCTCGGAAACTTGTTGGAAAAGTCTTTGGCCTTGGCCGCGATCTTGATCGCCAGCTGGCGCGCAACCGACTTGTACAGACCGGCGATCTCGCCCTCGGGGTCGGCCACCACCGTGGGCATGCCGCTGTCGGCCTGCACGCGGATGCTCATGTTCAGCGGCAGGGCGCCGAGGTAGTCCATACCATATTCGGCGGCCATGTTCTTGCCGCCGTCCGCGCCGAAGATGTGCTCCACATGGCCGCATTTTTCGCACACGTGCACCGCCATGTTTTCCACGATGCCCAGGATGGGCACACCCACCTTCTCGAACATCTTGATGCCCTTGCGCGCGTCGAGCAGGGCGATGTCTTGCGGCGTGGTCACGATCACCGCGCCGGTGAGCGGCACGCGCTGGCTCAGGGTGAGCTGGATGTCGCCGGTGCCCGGGGGCATGTCGACGATCAAATAGTCGAGGTCTTTCCAGTTGGTCTGGCGCAGCAACTGCTCCAGCGCCTGCGTGGCCATGGGGCCGCGCCAGATCATGGCTTCGTCGCGGTCGATCAGAAATCCGATCGAGATCACCTGCACGCCGTAATTCTCCAGCGGCTCCATGGTCTGGCCGTCCGCGCTCTCGGGCCGGCCCTCCACACCCATCATCATGGGCTGGCTGGGGCCATAGATGTCGGCGTCCAGGATGCCGACCTTGGCGCCTTCGGCCGACAAGGCCAGCGCGAGGTTGACCGCCGTGGTGCTCTTGCCCACCCCGCCCTTGCCCGAGGCCACGGCAATGATGTTCTTCACATTGGGCATGACCTGCACACCGCGCTGCACCGCGTGCGCCGTGATCTTCATGGTCATGTTGACCGACACGTTGTCCACCCCCGCCACGCTCTTGGCCGCAGCGATCAGGGCCTTGCGGAACACCGGCATCTGGCTCTTGGCCGGGTAGCCCAGTTCGACATCGAAAGACACATCGCCGTCGGTGGATTGCAGGTTCTTCAGCGCCTTGCTGGAGACAAAGTCGCGTCCGGTGTTCGGATCGATGACGGCTTGCAGCGCGGTCAGCAGCGCCTGGGAATCAACGGACATGGGGAACTGGCTCCAGAGGGGGTGGGGGTATCGGGTCTCAAGGACGGGCTGAAGTCTAACGCCCCACCCCAACCGGGGTCATTCACACAATCGCCATGAGGACATCGACAAGCCGACGCCCTAAAATCGCGGGTTCCCCAGAAGAAAGCCCATCCCATGAGCCAGCGACGCCTGTTCGTCACCACCGCCCTGCCCTACGCCAACGGCAACTTCCACATCGGCCACATCATGGAATACATCCAGGCCGACATCTGGGTGCGGTTCCAGCGCATGCAGGGC
>PNMH01000125.1 GCA_013823505.1 Polaromonas sp.
GTGTTGCTCGGCCCGGCACCGTCGCGCGAGTCCTACCTGGTGGCCGACAAGATCATCGCCGCGGCCAAGGCCACCGGCGCGCAGGCCATCCACCCCGGCTACGGCTTCCTGTCGGAAAACGAAGCCTTCGCCAAGCGCTGTGAAGACGAAGGCATCGCCTTCATCGGCCCGCGCCACTTCTCCATCGCGGCCATGGGCGACAAGATCGCCTCCAAGAAGCTGGCCAACGAAGCCAGGGTCAACACCATCCCGGGCTGGAACGACGCCATCGAAACCGCCGAGCGCGCGGTCGAGATCGCCAGGGACATCGGCTACCCGGTGATGATCAAGGCCAGCGCGGGCGGTGGCGGCAAGGGCCTGCGCGTGGCCTTCAACGACAAGGAAGCCTTCGAGGGTTTCACCAGCTGCCGCAACGAAGCCCGCAACAGCTTCGGCGACGACCGCGTGTTCATCGAAAAATACGTGCTGGAGCCGCGCCACATCGAGATCCAGGTGCTGGGCGACTCGCACGGCAACGTGATCTACCTGAACGAGCGCGAGTGCTCGATCCAGCGCCGCCACCAGAAGGTGATCGAAGAGGCGCCGTCGCCCTTCATCTCCGACGCCACCCGCAAGGCCATGGGCGAGCAGGCCGTGGCCCTGGCCAAAGCGGTGAAGTACCAGAGCGCGGGCACGGTGGAGTTCGTGGTCGGCAAGGAGCAGGACTTCTACTTCCTGGAGATGAACACCCGCCTGCAGGTGGAGCACCCGGTGACCGAGTGCATCACCGGCGTCGATCTGGTGGAGCTGATGATCCGCGTGGCGGCTGGCGAGCAGCTGCCTTTGACACAGGCCGATGTGCAGCGCAACGGCTGGGCCATCGAGTGCCGCATCAACGCCGAAGACCCGTTCCGCAACTTCCTGCCCAGCACCGGTCGGCTGGTGCGCTTCCAGCCACCGGCGCAGAGCATGCACCAGTCCAACACCGCCGACCTGTACGGCGTGCGCGTGGACACCGGCGTGGTCGATGGTGGCGAGATCCCGATGTACTACGACTCGATGATCGCCAAGCTGATCGTGCACGGCAAGGACCGCCATGAGGCCATCGCCAAGATGCGCGAGGCGCTCAACGGCTTCGTGATCCGCGGCATCAGCAGCAACATCCCGTTCCAGGCCGCGCTGCTGGCGCACCCGAAGTTCGTCAGCGGTGAGTTCAACACCGGTTTCATCGCCGAGCACTACGCGCAAGGCTTCCGCGCCGAGCACGTGCCGCACAGCGACCCGGACTTTCTGGTGGCGCTGGCCGCCTTCGTGCGCCGCAAGAGCCGCGAGCGCGCCACCGGCATCAGTGGCCAGTTGCCGGGCTACGGCGTCAAGGTCGGCAAGGACTACGTGGTGGTCAGTCTGGACGCCGCTGGTCGGCACAAGTACACCCCGGTGCACGTGGACGAGTTTGTCGGCGAGACCGGCTTCGCCTCGGTCCAGGTCGGCGAGAAACGCTACAAGATCAGCTCGCCCTCGCGCCTGAATGACATCGTGATCACAGGCGAAGTCGATGGCCAGCCCTTCACCGCCCAGATGGAACGCGGCGCGCCGCGCAACCCCCTGGCCCTGGTGGTGCAGCACAACGGCACCCGGCTGGAGACCATGGTGGTCTCGCCGCGCATGGCACAACTGCACCAGCTCATGCCGTTCAAGGCCGCCCCCGACATGAGCAAATACGTGCTCTCTCCGATGCCGGGTCTGCTGGTCGATGTGGCGGTGCAGGTGGGGCAGAAGGTGCAGGCTGGCGAGCGTGTGGCGGTGATCGAGGCGATGAAGATGGAGAACGTGCTGTTCGCTGCGGCCGACGGCGTGGTGTCCAAGGTGCTGGCGTCCAAGGGCGAATCGCTGGTGGTGGACCAGCCCATCGTGGAGTTCGAGAAATGAAGGGGACCCCAAGACCGTTCAAGGTGCTGGGCGTGCAGCAGATCGCCATCGGCGGCCTGGACAAACGGCGCCTGCAGCCGCTCTGGGTGGACATGCTGGGTCTGGAGAAAACCGGCAGCTTCCAGAGCGAGTGCGAGAACGTGGACGAGGACATCTGCGCCATCGGCAGCGGCCCGTTCAAGGTCGAGGTGGACCTGATGCAGCCCATCGACCCGGAAAAGAAACCCGCAGTCCACGCCACGCCGTTGAATCACATCGGCCTGTGGATCGACAACCTGCCGGTGGCGGTCGAATGGCTCACCGCCCACGGCGTGCGCTTCGCGCCGGGTGGCATCCGCAAGGGTGCGGCGGGCTTTGACATCACCTTTTTACACCCCAAGGCGAGCGAAGAATTCCCGATTGCGGGTGAGGGCGTGCTGATCGAGCTGGTGCAGGCGCCACCCGAGGTGGTCAGTGCCTTTGCCCGCCTGGCGGCACAGCCCGCGTAAAGACACGGAGCCGAGGAGACAGACCCCGCCGGGCGCAAGCCTGGCGGGGTTTTTTCAGGTGGGCCTGGCACGGGCGAATTGGCACGGGCGAATTCATTGAATACATTCCACGATGTATATTATGTAAACATAATCACACGCACGGCGGTGTGGTCGAATTGAGCGCCTGAACTTTCATCACCTTCCGGAGCAGCGCATGAAAAAAATCCTCATCCTCAACGGCCCCAACCTCAACCTGCTGGGCACCCGCGAACCAGCGCAGTACGGCCACACCACCCTGCCCGAGGTGGAAGCCTTCTGCCAGGCGCACGGCGAAAAAATCGGCTACGCCGTCGAATGCCTGCAAAGCAACTGGGAAGGCGCGCTGATCGACCGCATCCACGAAGCCGGTCGCCAGCACAAGGCGGGCGAACTGCTGGGCGTGGTCATCAACCCCGGCGCGCTCACCCACACTTCCATCGCGTTGCACGACGCCATCAAGGGCGTGGAGCCGCTGCCCGTGATCGAGTGCCACATCTCCAACGTGCACGCCCGCGAAGCATTCCGCCACCACTCGTGGGTGTCGCCCGCAGCGGCCGGCATCGTGATTGGTTTTGGCGTGGACGGCTACCTGGTCGCCATGGACGGCCTGGTGCGCAAGCACGTGAATTCAGCGGCGACAAACAAGCCCTGACCCGTGCGATGGCGCCGGTTTCGTCGGCGGCCAGCCTCAAACAGCCCGTCACTGCGAAGGCCATCCAGTGAGCGCCCACCGCTTTGCCGTCAACCTGCGCAGGGTGCAGACGCAGGACCGCATGTTGGGCGCGCTGCCGGACACCAAAGCCGGAGCGCCTGGCGCGCAACCCCAGCGTCAAAGGGGTGTCACAGGATTCAGCGACAGTGGGATGATCGTGTTCGCAGCGCCGTCACCGGCAGACCCCACCCATGGGGGTCGCCTCAGAAAACGGAAAATAAAGCACGCTAAGCCCTTACTTACCCAGATGTTTGACTTTTCGTGGCACTTTCACCATGGCAATTGCAATTGCCCAACCCTTGCAAAATGCCGCACGCCTCTACAGATCGAGAGCCAGAACACTTCTCGCGCAAATCAACCAAGTGCCGCTTTAACTGCAACAGCGCGGACACACGCATTTCCACCTGTTGAATATGGGCCTCCAGCAGCGTGTTGACCTCCCCACAGTCCTGCATCGGGTTGTCTCGCAGACCCAGCAATGCGCGAATCTCGCTCAACGTCATGTCGAGCGAACGGCAATGACGGATGAATTGCAAGCGCTCAATGTGCGCCTCACCGTACAGCCGGAAGTTGCCACCGCTTCGCGCTGGCTTCGGCAGTAGCCCTTCCTTCTCGTAGTAGCGGATGGTCACAACCTCGCATCCAGAGCGCTTGGCGAGGTCGCCAATTCTGATTTCCATGCATCAATCTCCTTTATTTCACTTGACTCTATAGTAACTATAGGGTTTGTAATGGAAGTTGTATAGATTTGAAGGAGTTATTTATGAGCGAATGCGCTTCCACGGCGTGTGGCTGCTCGGCTGGGCCGATCATCCAACCCACGACACAAGCCCCAGCGACAACCGGATCGGCTCAAGCGGTGTATCGCATCGAGAACATGGACTGCCCCACGGAAGAGGCGCTGATCCGAGGCAAGCTGGTCGGGCTGGCGGGGGTGGTTGGTCTTGAGTTCAACCTGATGCAGCGTACTTTGGCCGTTCGGCACGAACTGCCTTCGTTGTTTCCCGTTGAGCAGGCGCTAACCGCCATCGGCATGCAAGCCGTGCGCATGGATCAGGCATCGACCGGGCAAACGACCAAGCTGTCCATTACCAAAATGGATTGCCCGACCGAAGAGACGTTGATCCGCAACAAGCTCGGTACCATGGCCGGAGTTGCCGATCTCGATTTCAACCTGATGCAGCGCACGCTGTCGGTACGCCATGCGGACCAGGTTCTGCCGGACGTGCTCGCGGCACTGCAAGCGCTTGGATTCGAGGCGCAGGTGTTGGACACCGCAGAGGCCGCATCGCCATCCGCATCCCTTGTGACCACGCCGACCAACTGGTGGCCGCTGGGCATCTCCTTTGTAACTGCATCGGCGGCCGAGGCGGTCTACTGGCTCCACAACGGCAATCATTGGTCGGTCGTCGTTCTGGCGCTCGTCGCGGTCTTCACCGGCGGTCTGTCCACCTACAAGAAAGGTTGGATTGCGCTCAAGAACCGTAATCTCAACATGAACGCCCTGATGTCGATTGCCGTCACGGGTGCCATGTTGATCGGGCACTGGCCCGAGGCGGCAATGGTGATGGTGCTTTTCGCGCTGGCCGAGGTGATCGAAGCCAAGTCGCTGGATCGCGCCCGCAATGCCATCCGTGGCCTGCTCGACCTGACCCCGGAACAGGCCACGGTACAGCAGGCTGACGGCACATGGCGCGAGGTGGGCGCCAAGCAAATCACCATCGGCGCCCGCGTCCGGGTCAAACCAGGTGAGCGCATCGCCCTTGATGGTGAGGTGCTGGAAGGCCGCTCTGCCGTCAACCAAGCCCCGATCACGGGTGAAAGCCTCCCGGTCGAAAAATCCCCCGGTGATTCGGTGTTCGCTGGCACGATCAACGAATCCGGCTCGTTCGAGTACCGCGTCACCGCCTTGGCCAACAACTCCACTTTGGCCCGGATCATTCACGCGGTAGAGGCTGCGCAAGGTAGTCGTGCGCCGACTCAGCGTTTTGTCGATCAGTTCGCCCGCTGGTACACCCCCGTTGTATTCGGCGTTGCCATCGCCGTCGCGTTGTTGCCGCCGCTGTTCATGGGTGCGGCATGGCTCGACTGGATCTACCGTGCATTGGTTCTGCTGGTGGTCGCCTGCCCGTGCGCACTGGTGATCTCTACACCGGTCAGCATCGTCAGCGGCCTGGCCGCCGCCGCCCGCCACGGCATTCTCATCAAAGGTGGCGTCTATCTGGAAGAAGGCCGCAAGCTGCGCTGGCTGGCTCTGGACAAGACCGGCACGATCACGCACGGCAAGCCCGCACAGACCGACTTTGTCACATGGGGCAATGCACTCGCCTCGGACAGCCGCAGCATCGCTGCCAGTCTGGCGGCCCGCTCGGACCATCCTGTATCCAAGGCGGTGGCACAGGCCGCGCAGACGGACGGGGTTGCCTTGCTCGACGTGGCCGAATTCAACGCGCTGCCCGGTCGGGGTGTGCAAGGCCAAATCAACGGTGCGACCTACCATCTGGGCAACCACCGGATGCTCGAAGAGCTGGGGCAGTGCACACCAGAGCTGGAGCAGCGCATCGCTGCGCTGGAAACCGCTGGCAAGACCGTCGTGATGTTGGTAGGCGCAAAGGCGGTACATGCCTTATTCGCCGTAGCGGACACCATCAAGGACAGCAGCAGGACCGCCATCGCCGAGCTGCACGCACTGGGCATCAACACCATGATGCTGACCGGCGACAACCCCCATACGGCACAGGCCATTGCCGCACAAGCCGGAATCGACCGTGCGCAAGGCAACCTACTCCCAGATGACAAATTGCGCGAAGTGGAGCAACTGGCCCGAAGCGGCAAGGTTGGCATGGTCGGTGATGGCATCAACGATGCCCCGGCCTTGGCGCGTGCGGACATCGGCTTTGCAATGGGAGCGGCTGGCACAGATACCGCAATCGAGACCGCCGACGTGGCCCTGATGGACGACAACCTGCGCAAGATTCCGACCTTCGTGCGCCTGTCGCGTGCGACGGCGCAGGTGCTGATGCAAAACATTGTGCTGGCCCTTGGCATCAAGGCAGTATTTCTGGTGCTGACCTTCACGGGTCAAGCGACCATGTGGATGGCGGTGTTTGCTGATATGGGGGCCAGCTTGCTCGTCGTTGGCAATGGCTTGAGGCTGTTGCGCAAATGAGCTGGAAATTCTTTCTCTACGACTGGGGTGGTCTGAACATCGCGTTGTTCCAAGCCATCAACATGAGCACACCTGCAGCGCTGGAACCGCTGGCATCGTTCTTCAACCTTGTGATAGGCAACTACTGGACTGCACCACTGATGCTCTTGGCGATGTGGGGATGGTCAAAGTCGGCACCTGACCCAACGCGGGCCGATGCCATCCGGTACAGACTCAGAGTCTTTAGCGTGGCCTTTGCGTTGGCATTTCTCGTCGCCACCATCTTGAAGCTATGGATCGACTTTCCACGCCCGCCTGCCGTTTTTGGCGACATGGTGCGCGTTATCGGGGGCATCGAACGACACTACAGCCTGCCCAGCGGGCATGCCACCTATGCCGCGCTGGTGGTCGGCGCGCTCTGGCCTTTGATAGGCCGTCGTGGCCGCATCGGCTTGGTGTTGTACGCCGCATTGGTCGGTTGGTCACGCATCGCAGCCGGAATGCACTTTCCTGCCGATGTGCTGGCGGGGTGGGTACTTGGATTGAGTTGCACGGCGCTCGCCGGGTGGCTGATGCCGCTGGCCGTCCCTGTGTGGCAATCGGCTCGCCGCACATCGACTTGGGTCTGGTTCGCAGTGGCCGCCAGTTCTGTCATGACAGATCAGCTCGCAAAGTTCGCCATCACCCGCACGTTTGCCTACGGTGAACAGGTCGAAGTCAGCACCTTCTTCAACATTGTCCATGTCCTGAATCCCGGCGCGGCATTCAGCTTTCTGGCGAACGCTGGCGGCTGGCAACGTTACTTTCTCATGGCGCTGGGTCTGGTCGTTTCTGCTTGGCTGGGCCGCATGCTGTGCCAGCAGCGGCCACGCCTTGAAGCGGTGGGCTACAGCCTGATCCTTGGTGGTGCGCTCGGCAATGTCGTGGATCGTGTGCTGCGTGGATCGGTTGTCGATTTCCTCGACTTCCATTGGCAGCTTGTGCACTGGCCCGCCTTCAACCTCGCTGATGTGGCGATAACTATCGGAGCGCTCTGCCTGTTCTTGACGGTTGTACCGAAAAGCAGTAGAGGCACAGAGGCCGATGTGTCCGGTTAAGCTATACCCTAACTTGGCGTCAAGTGCTGCACTCGAAATGCGTCAGGATAGAGTATTAATGAATATTTATTGACACATGTAGCAAAGGCTTATAAATTCTTTCCTGACACATTTGTGCAGGAGACACCCTTGAAAGGTCAACGCATCGGGTACGTGCGGGTCAGCAGCTTCGATCAGAACCCGGATCGCCAGCTTGAGCAGGTCCAGGTGGACAAGGTATTCACCGACAAGGCGTCGGGCAAAGATACGCTGCGCCCGCAGCTCGACACGCTGCTGACCTTCGTGCGCGAAGGCGATACCGTGGTGGTGCACAGCATGGATCGCCTGGCGCGCAACCTCGATGACTTGCGCCGCCTCGTGCAAAAGCTCACCAAGCGCGGCGTACGAATTGAGTTCGTCAAGGAATGCCTGACCTTCACCGGCGAGGATTCGCCGATGGCCAATCTGATGCTGTCCGTGATGGGTGCATTCGCCGAATTCGAGCGTGCCCTGATCCGCGAGAGGCAGCGCGAGGGCATTGCGCTGGCTAAGCAGCGCGGTGCCTACCGGGGCCGCAAGAAAGCCCTGTCGCCAGAGCGTGCGGCCGAGTTACGTCAACGGGCCGACGCAGGCGAACAAAAGTCGAAACTGGCGCGCGAGTTCGGCGTCAGTCGGGAGACCCTGTATCAATACTTGAGAACGGATCAGTAAATATGCCTCGTCGTTCCATCCTGTCCGCCGCCGAGCGGGAAAGCCTGCTGGCGTTGCCGGACACCAAGGACGATTTGATCCGGCATTACTCGCTCAGTGATAGTGACCTTTCGATCATCCGGCAGCGGCGCGGGCCTGCGAACCGGTTGGGCTTCGCGGTGCAGCTTTGCTACCTGCGCTTTCCCGGCATTCTCCTTGGCGTCGATCAGCCGCTGTTCCTGCCCTTGCTGAAACTGGTCGCCGACCAGCTCAAGGTCGGTGTTGAAAGCTGGAACGACTACGGGCAGCGGGAACAGACCCGGCGCGAGCACCTGGTCGAACTGCAAACGGTGTTCGGCTTCCAGCCGTTCACCATGAGCCATTACCGACAGGC
>PNMH01000126.1 GCA_013823505.1 Polaromonas sp.
CCAGTTCGGCGCCAGCGTGGGCTCAGGTATCCGATGGTCGGCGAACCATAAACGGTTCACTGAGTCACAATCCTGTCGATACCGAAGGCGTCTTGCACGTACAAGGCGTCTCAAACCGAAGCGAAAAAGCCCTGGAGAAGATCATGTACAGAGTCGGATTTCCACTGTGGAAGGTGGCAGCACGGTTAAACGTGCCACTTCTGGTAAAGCTGGAAGTTATGCACGACAAAGATGCCCGCGTGCTCATTGTCACAAGTCCCGACTTGAAGGGGCTGGTGGTTGAAGCGCCCGACAACACCAGCGCAGAAGAGATGCACAAAGAGATTCATGGGTGTGTTGAGATGCTCATGGGGGAGTTGCTTTCTCGTGCGCCGAATTCGCGATCTGTCACAACTGCGTGGCCGGGAGAGTTCTCCCCCGCATGAATGGCTTCTACGATCAAGTGATAACCGTGCTCAAACAGCACGGTTTTTCTTTGTCTGGGCAGAAGGGGTCACATCAGTCTTGGTGTAAGTCCAAGCTGTGCGTGACAGTCTCTACAAACTGCACATCGCGTCACACAGCAAATGCGGTCATGAAGCAGGCAGGTATTCCACACCGGTTTTGATGGGAGTGTCAGTTGCCGTCTCAACCCCGGTACCCGTTCGGGTTGCCGTTCTGCCAGCGCCAGGCGTCGGCGCACATCTGTGCCAGCGTGTGACGCGCCTCCCAGCCCAGCAGGCGCCGGGCCAGCGCCGGGTCGGCGTAACACTGCGCCACGTCGCCCGCGCGGCGCGGGGCCAGCTGGTACGGCACCGGTCGGCCGCAGGCCGCCGCAAACGCGCGCACCACCTCCAGCACGCTGTGGCCCCGGCCCGTGCCCAGGTTCACCGTGAAGCTCTCGCCCCGGCCCAGCAGCGCCTGCAGCGCCGCCACATGGCCAGCGGCCAGGTCCTGCACGTGGATGTAGTCGCGCACCCCGGTGCCGTCGGGCGTGGCGTAGTCGCTGCCAAACACATTCACCACCGGCCGCTGGCCCACCGCCACCTGCGCCACGAACGGCATCAGGTTGTTGGGCGTGCCCGTGGGGTCTTCACCGATCAGCCCGCTCGGGTGCGCGCCCACCGGGTTGAAATAGCGCAACACCCCCACGCGCCACACCGGGCTGGCCACCCGCAGCGCCGCCAGCATCTCTTCAATCACCAGCTTGCTGTGGCCATACGGGTTGGTGTGGCTGAGCGGGAAGTCTTCGGTGATCGGCACCGAAGCCGGGTCGCCGTACACCGTGGCGCTGCTGGAAAACACCAGCGTGGGCGGGTGTGCAGCAGTGGGCGCACCGCCGTCGGCATGCACCGCGGCCATGGCCTGCAGCAGGCTCACCGCGCCGCCGATGTTGTTGTGAAAGTACTTGAGTGGCTGCGCCACGCTCTCGCCCACCGCCTTGTCACCCGCAAAGTGCACCACGCCGGCCGGCTGGTGGCGGCGCAACACCGCCTCCACCCACGGCGTGTCCAGCACGTCGCCACGCTCCAGCACCACCGGCCGCCCGGTGATGCGCTCCAGCCGCTCCAGCACCACCGGGCTGCTGTTGCGAAAGTTGTCCAGGATCACCGGCTCGAAGCCAGCTTCGCGCAGCGCCACGAAGGTGTGGCTGCCGATGTAACCGGCGCCGCCGGTGAGCAGGATGGTGTGCATAAAAGCGGTGCGATGCAAAGGGGGGTAGGGGTGTCAACCTCGGAGCCAATCACCTGCGAGCCAAACAGGCAGCTATTGATCCGACCCGGTGAAGTATCACCGTTCGCCCCTCAGCCCAAGCGACTGCGATTGGATTCGACGGCAGTACACATGGACTTGACTGTTGCCGACCGAATGGGGTGCAGCTTGGCACGCGCAGCGAAGGTGCCTGCTACCGTCAGCGCGCGGTCCAGCACACCATGGGCAAAGGGCGCATCCACGCCACCCAGACGGGCCAGCTCCAGCAGCTTCTCGCGCCCGACGCTGCGACCCTCTCCGCAAACGTCCATCTGGTGTTCGCCGTTGGGGCCGGCGCAGTACGTCAGGTCATAGGCCGGAGCCAGCCGCCAAACGCGGTCTTGCCCCAGGCGATAAGAGAAGTTCTTGGTATGGTCGTCGCGGTTGTTGAAGACCACGTTGAACACGGCGCGCTCATAGGCTTTGTTGACCTCCACCTGGCTGCGCGTCAGAAACCGTGTTGCACGCAGGAAGGTCACGTAGTCCACCGAGGACGGCAGCCGGAAGTTGGCGTGCAGCAGACCCGCCAGCGTGTGCACGGGCACCCGCAGCCCGCCTTCCACGTCGAAGCGCTCAATGCCATAGCCCGCCAGCTGCTTGTTCAAGTCGAAATAGCGTGTGGTCGGCATGTCCAGGCCGAATGCTCGCGCCATGTCGGCATACAGCATTTCGATGGCGCACACTTCCTTGTGCTCGTGCTGAGCCTGAAATTTCACCAGCCACGGAGTTGACCCAGCAAAGGGGTGTGTGCTCATGAAGCCGGTGGCCATGTCGTGGTGCACCAGCACCTTCGGCCGTGCACCATGGGGCGAGCCGCCCATGAGCGCCAGCAGGCGCAAGGCATCGCTGTCCTTGCCTGCAACGAGGGCCTGAGCTTGTTGTGCCAGTGCCAGCAGTTGCACGTCCTGCAGTGGCAAGTCCAGCTGCTGTGATGGCTCGAAGGTGAGTGCACCCAAGGCCCGGTCGCTGATGAATGCCAGGCGGTCCAACGGAGAGACGGTAGAAGGGTCGCGGCCCTGCTTGCGGAACATGCGGTCCATCAACAGCAGCCCCCACCCGTCGGGCAGGGAATCGGCCACCAGCCCCGGAAGGCGCAGCTGTTGAGCAGGGAAATCGCCGTACGCTGCCGCGCGCAGGGCCAAGTGTCGCGGCGAGAGTTCCAGGCCCTCCTGCAGGGCCTTGGCAGAGTACTCGAACAGCAAACGCTCACCGTCGTCGGCCAATTGGCCGAGCAGCCACCGCTCACCCCAGCCCTCATAGAAGACCGAAATTTTCTTCATGTTCAGGCCTTCGTGCCAGCAGAGCCTGCCGGGCGCGACCGACGAGGGGCGCGCTGTCGCGAAGCCTTCTGAGCCTGCTCCATGTCCGCAATCGAGTGCACTTGCAGCACAAAAGCCTGCTGCAGGTCCTGCGTCAGCCCCAGCGCCTGGACGACCCGAATCAAAGAGGCCAGGGTGCTGCGCCCCTTGTTCTCCAGCGTTTTGACGGTTCCCACTGACACACCCGCTCGCAACGCCAGTTCGGGCTGCTGGATGCCTTGCGCCAGGCGCACCGCCTTCAGCCGACGAGCCAGCTCTTGGGTGATTTCATCTGGAGTGGCAAAACTAAAGTCCATAATTTTGTCTTCTATGTTGGTTTTTCTATTTTATGGCCAGAATAGTATCTTCCTGTGCTAAAAGTTCGAGCGCCACACATTCTTTTGAGAGGGCAGTTTCAAGCCCCAAGTGCAACGGGGTTGGTGGTGTTGCGCGCTATCTGGAACATAAAACCGCGTTTTTTTGCCCCTGATGTCGTTGCAAATCCGGGCCATGGTGGAACCATGAGCCCGAACTTTTCGCCTGAAGATCCTGCTGGATCAAGCAGCCAAGCCGGGCGATGTCAAAAGCCCTGATGGCAGACACCGGCGAATGGAATCTGGTTTGCCTGGCCTGGCCTGGCCTGGAATGTCAAACGCATGGCTGCGGTGTGCCGCGCTTTCGGCCCACCGTGCGCTGTCCACCGGGGCTTGTTCAGCGCGGCCTCATCTCCCGCGAAAAATCGACGGGGTTCCGGTTTTGGGTTGGCGCCGCGCAGGAGCCACTGTGCGTGGTGGCGGGTTTCGGTGCCGCTGGCGCTGCGCCTTCAGGTCATCCCTGTCGATGAATTCGGCCAGCGCTTCAACGTCGCCCGCAGTGACACCTTGTGCCGTGAACCGCGCCTTCCAGCCGTCCACCATATGCACAACCTGAGCGACCACCTCCCGGGCTGGCTGTTCGTCCAGACCGAAATCGTTGTGCACCGAGATGGCCGCTTCCAGGTCGGGGGTGGCCACGTCGTCGGCAATCATGAACTCGTGGTGCACCGCGCCG
Organism: Polaromonas sp.; assembly: GCA_013823505.1. The sequence continues at coordinate 4,080 of PNMH01000126.1, forward strand.
GACCCCGAGGTGACCACGTCGTACGCCGGACTCAGCTTGACCACGGGCGCGCCGTTGTGCAACTCGTACATCACGGCATGGTTTTTTTCGTGGTCGTCGGTGTTGCCGATCAGGATGTTGAAGACCATGCGCCTGAACAAATCCTGCAAGTCCTGGTCCAGTCGCTGCACGTTGCCCATGGCGCGCAGACGCCGGGCCAGGTGCGGGTAGCCATACTGCGGCTGCTCGCCCGGTGCAGTGGCTGCGCGCAGCAGCGTCGAAGCCGAAACGCAGTGAACCCGAGCGCCCTGCGCGGTGCGATCAAAACGGCGCACGGCGATCGCGTTTTCTGTCGGCAAGCGGATCACGCGCGTTTGCGCCACGTTCACCCCCGCTGCGTGAGCCAGTGCCATGCAGGCGTGCTCGATGAGAGGCTGATCCCAGGGTTCGCCATCGAAAAACTTGAGAACCCATGCCTCGCCGTCGATGTTGATCACCGCCTTGGGTTTGGCACCACCCAGGCTGCCGCCCGCACCCGCCAGCTGCATGCGTTGCGCCGTGAGCTCACCTTCGCCACTCTGGATCACAGCAGCGACTTCTGCCAACGCGGGCACATCTTGCAGCCGCGGCAAAGGCCGCCGGTTGAACGGCAAATACGCGTCGCCAGATGCCGACACGCCGAGCGCGCCAAACCTGTCGTCGCCCGCCAAGTACAGATGGTCCATCAGCGTCGCCCCTCTTTTGTAGAGGTAGCGGATCACCTTCTCACCCCAGCGGTCGGGGCGGGCATCGTCCAGCGCACCGGCCGCAGCGGGTTCTCTGTGGCGCCGGTGCACCGGCGCGTATGTCTGATCCCGCAACGGCATGTCTTCGCTCAGCGCAAAGCCAGCCTGCAGCCAGGCTGGCGCGTAGTGCAGGCTGGCATCGCCATTGTTCAGGCGCCCCAGCTCACCCACCAGCACCGGGCGCTCGGGCGCGGCCAGATACCAGGCAAACAGCCGCTGCGGGACGACGACCGGCTGAATCTTCCCGGGCGTGCTCGGGCTCATGAGCTGCCAGCGCTCTCTTTGGGGGGCTCAGCACCTGCGGCTGGCGTCTTGTTGCGCAGGCGACTGAGCCGAACATTCGCGGCCCGAGCCGCGCGCTGTCGGCCCAGCTTGATGGCATCGTTCACGTCCATCTCCAAGGCCTGCGCGTCAAACTCCGGGGCGGCAATGCGCGCAAACTCCCCATCGCGCCCAATCAGCCACAGCGCCTGCGCGTAGGCACCCAGCGAGACCGTGGGGTCACCGTTTTCCATGCGGCTCAGGGTCGGCACCGAGACGCCAATGCGCTTGGCCCGTGTGGCCAGAGACTCTTTGCGCCGCACACGCGCCACCGCCAAGTGAGCCCCCATCGTCTCGATGGCGCTCAACGTGGCTGGCGTGAGGCTAAGAACGGCTTGAGATTGCTTGGCCATAAGCGTATATTTTATCTTCGACTGATTCTGTGTCAATATATATGTTCATATGTGGCCGACCGTCGCCAGGCTTGTTCGCTTGAGCTTGGCTTGCTTATTGATCCGGCCCGATGAAGTATCAACCGTTCGCCCTGAGCCTGTCGAAGGGCTTCGACAGGCTCAGCCCGAACGGGACTAAAGGCATGGGGCTCCTTGTCTAAAAAAGGCAAGAAGCTACCCGACCCGCGGGTTGGGTTTATGCGCAACACCGCACCGATGGCGTATACCGCCGTGCCGATTGGCGTGACCGTTTGCAGCGGTCACGTTCGTCGGAATCAGCGCCGATGCGGTCTGGATGTTCTCAAAAACCGTTCTCGCTTGACGCAGAGCAGAACGGTGAGTTTCGAGAATGTCAGGCTGCTTCGAGCACCCGCATTTCGATGTGAAGCCCGGCAGCTGTTGCCATGTTCACCAGCGCATCGAGACCGAACAAGTTGATCTTGCCGCGCATCAGATCCGAGATGCGCGGCTGAGTCACACCGAAGAGCTTGGCGGCTTGCGCCTGGCTCATTTCGGTACGGGTGAAGTGGTTCTTCAACGCCGTCATCAGGACGGAACGCAGCTTCATGTTTTCTGCTTCTTCCGGGGTGTCCTCGATGGCATCCCAGACGCTGGCAAATCGTTGGTTTTTCATTGGCCTAGCTCCTTCAACAAGTCACGGTAACGTTTCGCGGCCAAGTCCAGATCGGTCTTGCTGATCTTCACTGTTTTCTTCTGGAAACAGTGAAGCACATAGACAGCATCGGCGAACTTGGCGATGTACATGACCTGAAACGCACCGGCAGCATCTCGAATCCGAATTTCCTTCACACCTTGACCCACGGTGTTCATGGGCTTCCAGTCGTCCGGTTCCTGTCCGTTCTGTACCTGGTCGAGCTGGTGACCTGCCTCGCGCCTTGCCGAGAGCGGAAAGGCGCGAAGGTCATCAAGGGAGTTGCCCCGGAACTCGACGGGCTTGGAATCGGTCACGATGCAATTATACAAAATTTTGTATTGGCTTGGCAAGCCGCCGCATCAGGATGCAACGGGACAGCCAATCGGCTTAACGTACGATTTTTCCCGTTTTCTGAGGCGACCCCTTGTCCAACGAGCTGTGCCGGCCTACCTGCAGCGCCTGAGCGCATTCAGCACTTTTTCGGCTTCTGGCCAGGGTTGCCGTCGCTTGCCTGACGAAGCCGAGGCGTAGCGCGTTCGATCCAGATCAAACCAAAATATCACCCATTTACACCCATTTTGAAACCGCGCAGTCTCGAAATGGGTGTAAATGGGTGTAGTATTGGTTGCATGCTACGTTCAGACACCCTCCAGATCACCCCCGAGATCCTGAGCCTGATTGCCCGGATCGACGAATTCAAAGGCGCATGGCGGGCCTTGGGAACGCTTGCGCCCGAGCGTCTTTCAGCGCTGCGGCGGGTCGCGACCATCGAAAGCATCGGATCAAGCACCCGTATTGAGGGCAGCAAGCTGACCGACCGAGAGGTGGAGCGCCTGCTCTCCAACCTGGCCATTCAGTCCTTCGAAACCCGCGACGAGCAGGAGGTAGCCGGTTATGCCGAATTGATGGATCTGGTGTTCAGCTCGTGGCAGGACATCCCGTTCAACGAGAACCACATCAAGCAACTGCACCAGATCCTGCTGCGCCACAGCGAAAAGGATGCGCGCCACCGGGGACAGTACAAGACCCATTCGAACAGCGTCGCCGCCTTCGATGAAAACGCAACACAGATCGGGATCGTCTTCGAGACCGCCACACCGTTCGACACGCCACGGCTGATGGCCGAATTGGCGTCGTGGGTGAATGACGAGCGGGAGAAGGGGCATCTGCACCCCTTACTGATCATCGCGATCTTCGTGGTGGTTTTTCTGGAGATTCACCCCTTTCAGGATGGCAACGGACGCTTGAGCCGGGTGCTGACGACCCTGCTGCTGATCCAGGCCGGTTACGCCTATGTGCCGTACAGCTCGCTGGAGAGTGTGATCGAGCTGAACAAGGAAGCCTATTACCTGGCCCTGCGCCAGACCCAAGGCACCATCCGCACAGAGGCGCCCAACTGGCAGCCATGGCTGGTGTTCTTCTTGCGCTCGCTGGCCGAGCAGGTGCGGCGTCTGGAGAAGAAGGTCGAGCGCGAGAAGATCGTGCTGGCCGCGTTGCCCGAACTGTCACTGCAGATCGTGGAATTCGCCCGAGAGCACGGGCGCGTCACGATGATGGATGCCATCAAACTGACCGGAGCCAGCCGCAACACCCTCAAGCAGCACTTCCGTGACCTGACCGAACGCAACCATCTGGAGCAGCACGGCAGTGGACGCGGCGTGTGGTACGGACTGAAGTAACGCAGTCAGTTCGATTCCCGGTTTGGGAATTGAACCCGCGTCCGCATTGCGCGGCATTTGCGTCCCCGGCTCACCGCCTGCCATGTCCTTTCGGCTTGGACTGCAATTCGGCCACGACGTCTTGGATCGTCAGCAAACGTACGGGGCGGTCTGA
>PNMH01000127.1 GCA_013823505.1 Polaromonas sp.
CGCACCGCTGGGGTGGCGACCACCACGCGCACTCGCGAGGCCACCGTCATCCAGACCCGCCACCGCATTCCCGAGACACCCTTGGCCGAGGGCCAGATCATGGTGTACCAGGTGCCGGTGCCCGAGCCCATGCAGCGGCTGGAGCCTCGGGCCACCGAGACACGCACCCTGCACGCGCTGGCCGAGTACGGGCTCATGCACGTCAAGCTCTACGAGGACATCGCGCGCCACGGCCACATCGCCACCACCTACGACTACCCGGTCATGGTCAACGGGCGCTACCTCATGGCGCCGTCGCCCATACCGAAGTTCGACAACCCCAAGCTGCACATGAACCCGGCGCTGCAGCTCTTCGGCGCCGGTCGCGAGAAGCGCATCTACGCGGTACCGCCGTACACGCCGGTGGAGAGTCTGGCGTTCGACGACCATCCGTTTGAAGTGCAGAAGTGGGATGCCGCCTGCTCGCTTTGCGGCGCCACCGACTCCTTCCTCGACGAAATCATCACCAGCGACCGCGGAGACCGCATGCACGTGTGTTCGGACTCGGACCATTGCCAGGAGCGGCGCGCCAACTCCGATGGAGCCGGCGCGTGAGCGCCTTGATACGCGAGGCCGACGAAGCCGATCTGCCGGCCGTGCTGGCGCTCTACGCGCAACCTGGCCTCGACGACGGCCGGGTCTTGTCGCTGGACCAGGCGCGCGACACGTGGCGCCAGTTCGCGCGCTATCCCAGCTACCGCCTGTTCGTCGCCGAGGAAGGCGGCGCGGTGGTGGCCACCTATGCGCTGCTCGTCATGCACAACCTGGCGCACCAGGGAACACCGTCGGCGATCGCCGAAGACGTGGTGGTGAGTGATGCCCACCAGCGCCGAGGCCTAGGTCGCCAGTTGATGGCCCACGCCATTGAGCAGGCTCGTGTGGCGAGTTGCTACAAGCTCGCGCTGTCTTCGAACGCAAAGCGCGCCAGCGCCCACGCCTTCTACCGCTCTCTGGGCTTTCAGCAGCACGGCTTGAGCTTTCTCATCGACACCTCCCGGAACCTCTCATGACAACCTTTCCTCCTGTGGCATCCAGCCTGCCGCTGCTACGCGTGCGCCAGGTTGGCCAACACTACGGCTCTCGCATGGCCTTGCAAGACGCCTCGTTCGATCTGTGGCCTGGCGAAGTGCTGGCAGTGGTGGGCGAATCAGGATCTGGCAAGACCACGCTGCTCAATGCCATGGCGGCTCGCAACCGCCCATCCTCCGGCACCGTGGAGTTTCTGGCGCGCGACGGGCTCATGCACGACGTGCACCGGCTCAGCGAGGCGCAGCAACGTCTGCTCGCGCGTACCGACTGGGGCTTCGTGCACCAGAACCCCGCGGAAGGCCTGCGCATGGACGTGTCTGCCGGCGCCAACGTGGGCGAGCGGCTCATGGGCCTGGGCGAGCGCCACTACGGGCGGCTGCGGCAAACCGCCATCGACTGGCTGGCGCGCGTGGAGATCGACCCCGCGCGCATCGACGACACGCCGCGCACCTTCTCGGGAGGTATGCGCCAGCGGCTGCAGATCGCGCGCAACCTCGTCACGCACCCGCGCCTGGTGTTCATGGACGAACCCACCTCGGGCCTGGACGTATCGGTGCAGGCGCGCCTGCTCGACCTGCTGCGCCAGCTCAGCCAGCAGATGCAGCTGGCGGTGGTGGTCGTCACGCACGACCTCGCCGTGGCGCGCCTGCTGGCCCACCGCATGGTGGTGATGCAACGCGGACGCATCGTCGAGACCGGTCTCACCGACCAGGTGCTGGACGACCCGCAACACCCATACACCCAGCTCCTCGTTTCATCCGTCCTGCAGCCATGAACACCACCACAACACCCATGCTCGAGCTTTGCGGCGTGAGCAAGACCTTCACGCTGCACCACCAGCAAGGCACCGAGCTGCACGTGCTCGACGCGGTCGACCTGCGCGTGGCCGCCGGTGAGTGCGTGGTGCTGGACGGACCGTCGGGACAGGGCAAGAGCACCTTGCTCAAGCTCATTTATGCGAACTACCTCGCCAGCGCCGGGCGCATCGTGTTGCGCCCGCCCGGAGAGCCCGAGCTAGACGTGACCGCCGCCGAGGCGCGGTCACTAGTGCGCATCCGCCGCGACACCGTGGGCTATGTGAGCCAGTTTCTGCGCGTGATCCCGCGCGTGCCCGCGCTCGACGTGGTGGCCGAGCCCCTGGTCGAAGCGGGTGTGCCGCAGGAGGCCGCGCGGGCAACTGCAAGAACATGGCTCGCACGCCTGCGCATTCCCGAGCCCCTGTGGTCGCTGCCACCGGCCACGTTTTCGGGTGGCGAACAACAGCGCGTGAACATCGCGCGCAACATGATCCGCCAGCGCCCGCTGCTGCTGCTGGACGAACCCACCGCTTCGCTGGACGCCGCCAACACCGCTACCGTGATCGAACTCATTCGCGAAGCAGTGAACGCCGGCTCGGCTGTGATCGGCATCTTTCACGACCGCGTTGTGGGAGACGCGGTGGCCACCCGGCACGTGGACGTGGCCAGCTTTCGGAGGGCGGCATGAGCACTTCGTTCCGCAATGCCCGGATGGTGCTTCCAGACCAGGTTGTGCTGGGCAGCCTGTCCGTGAAAGACGGGCGAATCGACGCCATCGACTCCGACGTGGCGCTGGCGTCAGCCATCGACTGTGATGGCGACTACCTCATGCCCGGCCTGGTGGAGATGCACACGGACAACTTCGAGCGCCATCTCATGCCGCGCCCCAAGGTACAGTGGGCCACCTTGCCCGCGCTCATCGCACACGACGCCGAGGTGGCCGCAGCTGGCATCACCACAGTGTTTGACGCACTGGGCGTGGGTGATGCCGATCCCGAAAGTCTGCGTGGCAGCACCTGGCATACCGTGCTCGACACCATCGACCACGCGGGCCAGACGGGCCTGCTGCGCGCCGACCATCATCTGCACGTGCGCTGCGAATTGCCTGCGCCCAACACCATCGAACTGTTTGAACCCTTTCAAGGGCACGAGCGCCTGTCTCTCATCTCGCTGATGGACCACACGCCCGGCCAACGCCAGTGGGAAGACATCGAACAGGCCCGAACCTACTTCACTGGCAAGAAGGGCTGGAGCGACGAGAAATTCAAGCGCCAGCTGGCCCTGTCGACAGAGCTACAGGCGCGCTATGTGGCGCCGCACCGTGCCTGGTTTGTGGACCACTGCCGCGACAACGGCATTGCGCTGGCCAGCCACGACGACACGACCGAAGGACATGTGGCTCAGGCACACGCCGAAGGCGCGAGCATGTCCGAGTTCCCGACCACCGTGACCGCCGCACGCGCCGCGCACGAGCGTGGTTTGTTGACCGTGATGGGCGGACCCAACGTGGTGCGGGGTGGCTCTCACTCGGGCAACGTGGCCGCGGCTGAACTCGCGCGACAGGGGCTGCTGGACATTCTTTCCAGCGACTACGTGCCCAGCAGCCTGCTGAGCGCTGCGCTGCGGCTGGTGCGCGATGGTCTGGCCACGCTGCCCGAGGCCGTTTCCATGGTCTCACTGAACCCGGCGCGCGCCACCGGACTGCGCGACCGGGGTGCGTTGCAGCACGGCCTGCGCGCCGACCTGATCCAGGTGCGGCTGGTGGACCTGCCCGATGGCTCGCAGCACGGTGTGGTGCGAGCTATCTGGCGCGAAGGCCAGCGTGTCCTTTGATCGTGTGCCGCGAAAACTTCCCCTGTGCGTCAAGAAACTGTCACAGCAACCTTTGACACTGGCTTGTATAGACATCTTTCAGGAGTGGTAGCGACATGAGCCTGCGAATCCGCAACCTTGACAAGCACTTCGGCAATGGGAAGCACGCCTTGCGCAACATCAATCTGGAGATCGGCCAGGGAGAGATGGTTGCCCTGATCGGTGCGTCTGGCTCAGGCAAGTCCACTTTGCTGCGCCACATTGCCGGCCTCATGCCATCCGACACGGGGGGTGACTCGTGCATCGAGGTCAACGGTCACTGCGTCCAACTCGGCGGAAAGATTCAGCGGGACGTGCGCAGCACGCGTGCCGGCATCGGCTTCGTGTTCCAGCAGTTCAACCTGGTCGACCGCCTGCCGGTGCTTGTCAATGTGTTGGTGGGCCGTTTGCACCAAATGCCCTGGTGGCGAGCCGTCACGCGGATCTTCACTGTGCGGGAGCGCGCGCTTGCGCTGGAAGCACTAGACCGTGTGGGAATCGCCGACTGCCATGCGCAGCGGGCCTCCACGCTGTCGGGCGGTCAGCAGCAGCGTGCCGCCATCGCGCGCACGTTGGTGCAGGGCGCTCGCGTGGTGCTGGCCGACGAGCCGATCGCCTCGCTCGATCCCGAGTCCTCGCGCAATGTAATGGAGATCCTCTCACGCATCTGTCGGGAAGACGGCTGCACCGTGGTGGTCTCGCTCCATCAGGTGGACATGGCCCGCCGCTTCTGCACCCGCACCGTGGCCCTGCACCAGGGCCGTGTGGTGTTCGACGGCCCATCCGCCGAATTGACCACCGCTCTGCTGCGCGATCTTTACGGCATGCAGGCGGACGAAATCTTGAACGGCAGCGAAAGCGTTCACACCGGCGTTACGCGTCTGTCCACAGGCCCCGCTGCCGCATGGGTTCAACCGATTCCCCGGGTCGCCTGAACGGCGCCATTTTTCCTCCATCCCTTTCCATCCTTCCTTACTGACATACAGGAGCTACCCATGATCCAACGCACCCTGGTCGCGCTCGCCGCCGGCCTCACCTTCACCCTAGCACATGCCCAGGACATCAACTTCGGAATCATCTCGACAGAATCCACCCAGAACCTCAAGGCCGACTGGCAGCCGTTGCTGGACGACATGGAGAAGCAGACTGGTCTCAAGGTCAAGGCGTTCTTCGCGCCCGACTACGCCGGCATCATTGAGGGCATGCGCTTCAACAAGGTGCAGGTGGCCTGGCTGGGCAACAAGTCGGCCATGGAAGCCGTGGACCGCGCCAACGGCGAAGTGTTCGCTCAGATGGTCAACGCTGATGGCACCCAGGGCTACTACTCGCACCTCATCGTGAACAAGGACAGTCCGCTCGCTTCGGTGGACGATGTGCTCAAGAACGCCAAGTCGCTGAGCTTCGGCAACGGCGACCCGAACTCGACCAGCGGCTTCCTGGTGCCCGGCTTCTACGTGTTTGCCAAGAACAAGGTCGACCCCAAATCCGCCTTCAAGGTGGCGCGCAGTGCCAACCACGAAACCAACGCACTGGCCGTGGCCAACAAGCAGGTGGATGTGGCCACCAACAACAGCGAGAACCTGAGCAAGATCCAGGAGCGCCAGCCCGAGAAGTTCAAGGACATCAAAATCGTCTGGACCTCGCCGCTGATTCCGCTGGATCCACTGGTGATGCACAAAGGCATGCCGGAGGCAACCAAAGTCAAGATCAAGAACTTCTTCGTCAACTACGCCAAGACCGACCCGAAGGAAAAGGAGATCGTGATGAAGCTGTCCAAGCTGTCGGGCTTCAAGGCTTCGTCGAACGACCAATTGATCCCCATCCGCCAGCTCGACCTCTTCAGCAAGCGCAACAAGATCGAGAGCGACCCCACGATGAGCGAAGCCGACAAGAAGACGCAGCTCGCCACCATCGACCAGCAGCTCTCGGCCTTGAACTGACCGCCAACCCGACGCGCCCATGAACACCCTCACCCACCCGAAATGGCAAACGCTCGCAGAGAGCGCAGCGCCCAAACACGGCCTGGTCTGGTACCTGTCGTGGGGTTCGCTGCTGGCGCTGTTGGCCGCGTCGTGGAACGGCGCCGACATGCGCCCGCTCGACCTCTGGCGCGATTCGGGAAACATGGCGACTTACGCGTCGGAGTTTTTCCCGCCGAACTTCGGCGACTGGCGGCTGTACGTGCAAGAGATGGTGATCACGCTGCAGATTGCGCTGTGGGGAACGGCCCTGGCTGTTGTCACGGCCATTCCTCTGTCGCTGCTCGCCTCCAGCAACATTGCGCCTTGGTGGGTGCATCAGCCGGTGCGCCGCCTGCTCGATTCGTTTCGCGCCATCAACGAAATGGTGTTCGCCATGTTGTTCGTTGTGGCTGTAGGCCTTGGGCCCTTCGCGGGTGTGCTGGCTTTGTGGATCCACACCACTGGCACGCTTGCCAAGCTGTTCTCTGAAGCGGTTGAGGCCATCGATCCTCAGCCGGTTGAAGGCATCCGCTCAACCGGCGCCAGCGCACTTCACGAGATCGTGTACGGCGTGATCCCGCAAGTGATGCCGCTGTGGATTTCGTACACGCTCTATCGCTTTGAAGCCAATGTCCGCTCTGCATCGGTGGTGGGCATGGTGGGCGCCGGCGGCATTGGCGTGGTGCTGTGGGAGATCATCCGCGGCTTCCAGTATTCCGAAACCTGTGCCGTGATGATCATCATCGTGGTCACCGTGAGCGTGATCGATGTCGTCTCGGCCCACATCCGCAAGATCGCGGTTTGAGCAAGCCTTTGAGCATGAGCATTGACGGCATCGAGGAGCTGCTTTTGCGCCAGGGCGCCCAGCAATATGGTCGGGAGCCGGTCAGTCAGCTCGAGCATGCGCTGCAGTGCGCTCATCTCGCCGAATTGGCGGGTGAGTCGTCGCAGACGATCGCCGCTGCCTTGCTGCACGATCTGGGGCACCTGCTGAAACCCGATGGCGCAGACCACGGTGGGTCGGGGGCTCCACGCGATGACCTGCACCAATACATCGCGCTGCCGTTCCTTCGCGCGACCTTCTGCGATGAAGTGCTAGAGCCGATTCGCCTGCATGTCGACGCCAAGCGGTATCTCTGCCACATCGATCCGGCTTACCTTGACACGCTCTCACTGGCCTCCGTGCGCAGCCTGCAATTGCAAGGTGGCGCACTTGATGGGGAGCAGGCCGACCGGTTCATTAAGAATCCGCACGCTCAGGCTGCTGTTCGATTGAGGCGCTACGACGATCTGGCCAAGGTACCAGGCGCTCGAACTCCCCCAATCGCTCACTTCGTCAATCTGCTCCGCAGCTTGACTTCGGACTTGGGCATACGAGCAATCATCTGAATGAGCGATTCATACTGGCAAAGCCGGGCAAGGAAATGAATTCCGCAAATCTTGTCCCTGCCTTGTTGTAGCAACCCAAGTTTTCGTGAATGCAGGGATTTCGAGTCAGCCCTTGACGGTACAGAGGTCAATCAAGCACTGGTCATCGTGAACCTCCACGCTGTTCAACTGCTTCTCGGACACTCCAAGTTGGAATCAACAGTGAGATACCTTGGTATCGAGGTAGATGACGCGCTTGAGATCTCCGAGCAGAAGGAGATCTGATCAGGTGCGGCGCATGCCGCAGTGATCCATCGATGCAAGCCGCGCTCGGAGGTCACATTAAACGAAGACGGTGGAATTACAGGTATGGCAGGACCTGCGGCCGTTCGAGCGCTGCATGCCTCGATGACTGGAAGACAAAGTTGTGACGAATCGGCGCCCCGACCACGAACGTCCGAGTTCAGTCTTGACCTGCCCTTCCGAATCTCAGGATCGGCTTGGCAGCGATTGCCGACGGCAGGGTTGCAGCAGAGCCCGAGTGGTCGTTGCTCTATTGCTGTCATTCGGGCCCTAGCAGTCAGAGACCTTGAGAGTCAACTGTTCGGGGTGCTGCAGACGTTGTAGGACTTGCGTTGTTGGGGCACGGCGCTTGATGCGCCTACAGGCAAGCGGTACTCCGGGCAATTCAGGTGCGGCGCGCGACGTGACACCGCGTTCCCGTAACATGAACCGTCCACCCGTACTCCGCTTCGTGTCTGTCTTCCCAGACACCTGAGTAACCCCGCCCATGACCACCCCAACTGAATACGTCCCACCCGCTGTCTGGACCTGGAGCGCGCCCAACGGCGGCCAGTTCGCCAACATCAACCGCCCGACTGCCGGCGCCACACAAGACCAGGAACTTCCAGTCGGCCAACACCCGCTT
>PNMH01000128.1 GCA_013823505.1 Polaromonas sp.
CTCGGCCAGCCGCGCGTACTTGGACAGGCCGATCACGTTGGTGTGTTCGTTGGGCATGACGCCGATCCAGATGCGGCCGATCACCGGGCAGAAGTGGTGGCTGCACGCGCTGCGCACCGTGATGGGCCCCACGATCATCAGCTCGTTGAGGTGTTCGGCATTCGGAAATTCCGTGATGCTGGGCGCCTTGACGTAGCGGCCGTTGAACACTTCCTTGATGTACATCTTGGCCACGCGGCGCGCGGTGTCGCCGGTGTTGTGGTCGTTGTCGAGGTCGATGACCATGCTGTCGAGCACGCCCTTCATCTTCTCGGCCACCTCGTCGAGCAACAGCTCGAGCTCGCCCGGCTGGATGAATTCGGCGATGTTGTCGTTGGAATGGAAGCGCTGGCGAGCTGCTTTCACGCGTTCGCGGATCTTGACGGAAACGGGTGTACCGATGTCGTCGTCGGGGGTGTCAGGGGTCATGGGGGCGTCGGATTTCATGAGCATGGAGCATGCTATCACCCGACTTCGCGCGGGCAAGTCTCAGCCGTCTTGACCGACTTTCGCTGGGGTTTTCGCCAGTAAATGCTCCAGGTCCTGCAGGGTGCTCGCCTCGTGCAGAGGTTTGTCGTGCCGGATGCGCTGCATGCGCGGAAAGCGCAGCGCCACGCCGCTCTTGTGGCGGGTGCTGCGGGCGATGCCCTCGAAAGCCAGTTCGAACACCATCGTGGGCCGCACGCTGCGCACCGGGCCGAACTTTTCCAGCGTGTTTTGGCGGATCACCGCGTCCACCGCCTTGAACTCTGCGTCGGTGAGGCCCGAATAGGCCTTGGTGAAGGCCACCAGTTGCAGCGCGCCCGGCACGGCGGGTTCGCGCCGGGCGATCGCCTCCACCACCGACCGGGCTTCTTCGGCGCTGGCCGGCGCGCGGTTCCACACGGCGAAGGTGTAGTCGGTGTAGACCGAGGCGCGGCGGCCGTGGCCGGCCTGGGCGTAGATCAGCACGCCGTCGATGTTCAGCGGGTCGATCTTCCATTTCCACCAGGCCAGCACGCCCTCCGCGGTGCTGCCGTCCGGGCCCGCCCAGCGTTTCTGCCGCCCGGTGCCATAGTGGCTGTGGCGGTGCTTGAGCATGAGGCCCTCCAAGCCGAGGTCGCGCGACCGGGCCCGCTGCCCGGCCAGTGAAGCCCAGTCGCTGCCCTCCACGCGCGGCGAGAGCCACAATCGGGGGCCAGCCCCCGCGTTCAGATCATCAGCCAGGGTCTCCAGGCGTTCGCGGCGCTCGGTCTGGGGCAGCGCGCGCAAGTCTTGCGCGTCCGCTTCCAGCAGATCGTAAGCCATGAAGCTCACGGGCGCATCGGCCAGCACCTTGGCGTTGAGCGTCTTGCGGCCAATGCGCTGCTGCAGCAAGGCAAACGGCGCGGGCCGACCGGGCCGGTCGCTGCCAGGCAGGGCACCGGCGGTGTCCTCATCGTTCCAGACCAGGATCTCACCGTCGACCACGGTGCCGTCGGGCCAGCGTTGCGCCAAGGCTTGCAGCTCGGGGAAGCGATCGCTCATGAGTTCTTCGCCGCGAGACCACACCCACACCTGCCCGGCGCGTTTGACGATCTGGCCGCGGATGCCGTCGAACTTCCATTCGGCCAGCCAGTCGCTCGCTGGGCCCAGGCGCGACTGCATGGAATCCGCGATGCCGGTGCTGGCGACTTCCATGTCGAGCAAATCGTCGCTGGCGTCCATGCCCAAGGGGCTGGCGAGAAAAAACGGGTAAGGCTGGCTGGGCTCGCGCCCCGCCTGCTCGAATCCCGGCGCCTCGGCCGGCGCCAGCAGCGCCCGGTACTGGGCGGCGGTGGGCAGGCGCTTGCCGTCGGTGAACCCCATCATGCGCGCGGCCACCTGCTTAGCGTCCAGCCCCGCGTGCTGGGCAATCGCGCGCTGCACCAGCAGCTTGCTGACCCCCACCCGAAAACCGCCGCCCACCAGCTTGACCAGCAGGAAGCGCCCGGTGGCGTCGAGCTCGCGCCACCAGGCACGCAGGGCCAAGGCAACCGCCTCGTCGCCCTGCCCGCGCAGGGGCAGCAAGCGCTGCTCCATCCAGTCGCTCAAGCTGGCCGACAGGCCATCTGCACTCTCGGGCGCAGGCAACACCAGGGCGATGGTTTCGGCCAGGTCGCCCACGGCCTGGTAACTAGCGTCGAACAGCCACGCGGGCAGGCCCGAGGCCTCTTCCGCCAGCGCACGCAACTGCGCGGTCTTGATCAGCTGGCGCGGTTTGCCACCCGAGAGGAAGTACACGGCCCACGCCGCGTCGGCATCGTCCACAGCGCCCAGATAGCGCTGCAGCGCGGTCACCTTGGCACTGGTGGACGTGGTTGCGTCGAGATCGGCGAACAGCTCGGCGAAGCGCTTCATGGCGTGAGCGTCGATTCGGCCGCAGGAACGGTCTCAGCCCGGGTCTCGTGCTCATCGCCGTACTCGGTGTCGAAGCCCTCGGCCTGCAGGCCTTGCTCCTGCAGGTAGCGCACCAGCACGGGCACGCTGCCATGCGTGACGATCACACGCTCGGCGCCGCTGGCACCGATGGCCCCCAGCAGCCCGGGCCAGTCGGCGTGGTCGCTGAGCACGAAGCCGCGGTCGTGGCCACCGCGCCGGCGCTGGCCGCGCACCTGCATCCAGCCACTGGCGAACGCGTCGGAGAAATCGCCAAAGCGTTTGATCCACGGTGTGCCCAGCGCGCTGCCGGGGCAGAGCACCAGCGCGCGCTGCAAGCTGGCCTTGTCGGTCACGTCGCTCACCATCAGCGTGTCGGGAAGCGCCACGCCCACTGCGCGATACGCACGGTTGAGCGGCTCGACCGCGCCGTGGCAGACGATGGGGCCGATGGACGCGTCGACCCCACCCAGGATGCGTTGGGCCTTGCCCAGGCTGTAGCACACCAGCACGCTGGCGCGCCCGGCCGCAGCGTTGTCGGCCCACCACTGGTTGATCTGGCCAAACAGCTCGGTGTCGGGCCGCCAGCGGTAGACGGGCAGGCCGAAGGTGGACTCGGTGATGAAGACATCGCAACGCACGGACTCGAATGGCGTGCAGGTGCGGTCGGGCGTGGCGCCGCCTGGTGTGGTGCGGTAGTCGCCACTGGCCACCCACACCCGCCCGCCGTGCTCGACCCGAACCTGCGCCGAGCCCAGCACGTGGCCGGCCGGGTACAGCGAGATGCGCACGCCGTTGTGTTCCACCGTCTCGCCATACGCGAGACCCTGCAGCGTGATGCCCTGCCCCAGGCGCGAACGCAGCAGGCCTTCGGACACCGCCGTGGCCAGGTAATGCGCATGGCCAGGGCGCGCGTGGTCGGCGTGTGCGTGGGTGATCACCGCGCGCTCGACCTTGCGCCAGGGGTCGATGTAGAAGTCCCCCGGCGGGCAGTACAAGCCTTGCGGGCGCTGGACGATCAGGTCGTCTTGCATGGCCAACTCAATACCTGTGGCCCGTCACGAACAAAGTCGCGCGCATGATCCCGAACGCGATGCGGTCGAGCACCCGCTGCGTCCAGTGCCGGCCGCTCAGGGCCTGCACGTCGACCATGTCGCCAGCGGTCTGCACCAAGCCGTCGAGGTGGCTGCGCAGCAACTCGGCAAAGCGCCGGTCGGTGGTCATCACGTTGGCCTCGCGCGCCAGCAGCAGCGAGAGCGGGTCGAGGTTGGTCGAACCCACGGTGGCCCAGCGTTCGTCCACCACCGCCACCTTGGCGTGCAGGGCGCTCGGTGCGTACTCGTGGATCTCGATGCCCGCGTTGACCAGGTACTGGTACACCGGACGCGCGGCCCGGTACTGAAAGAAGTTCTCGTACTTGCCCTGCGACAGCAGGCGCACGCGAACACCTCGCGCCGCCGCCAGGATGAGCGCGCGGCGCAGCTTGCGCCCGGGAATGAAGTACGCGTTGGCGATCATGATCTCGCGCCGCGCCGCGCCGATGGCTTTGAGGTACGCGCGTTCGATGTCGTGGCGGTGGCTCACGTTGTCGCGCAGCAGCAGCGTGGCACGCGCGCTGTCCACGCCCAGGGGGGCGGCGCTGCTGTCGCCAAACGCGCTGTCGCCACCCGAGCCTTGAACGCTGGTGCGGACCGTGTCCAGCTTCTGCAGCAGGCGCGAGAAGTCTCCCACCGGCCGCGATTCGCGCAAGGCCTCCCATGCCGCCTTGAACTCGCGCCGGCGCGCACTGCGCGCGGCCTGCAAACGCCACCAGAGCTGCTCCATGGTGTCGCTCATGTCGTGCACCAGCGGGCCGGCCACGCGCAGCGAAAAGTCCAACCGCGGTGCGTCCAGCTTGCCCAGCGCCACGTCGTCCTGGTCGTCGATGATGTTGATGCCACCGCAGAAACCCACCGTGCCGTCCACGACGCAAAGCTTGCGGTGCAGGCGCCGCCAGCGGCTGGGCAGCAGCAGGCCGAAGCGACCCAGCGGCGCGTAGATGTGCCAGTGCACGCCCGCAGCGTCGAACCGGTCGCGCCACGCCTGCGGGATGGTCGGCGTACCCACACCGTCGATCACCAGCCGCACCACCACGCCGCGCTGCGCGGCGCGCTCCAGCGCCTCGGCAACGCTCAGCGCGGAGCCAGCGAATTCGAAGATGTAGGTCTCCAGGTGGACCACGCGGCGCGCGGCGTCCATGGCCTCCACCAGCGCTGGAAAAAACTCGGCACCGCCTTGCAACAGCAGCAACTGGTGGCCGCCTCGCAGGACGCCGTGCGCGGCACGCGGGCGGCGCGAAGACAAGGCTTTCGCTTTCACAGCTCCAGCTCGGCGATCAGCGGCAGGTGGTCCGACATGCGCGCCCAGGCGCGTCCATGCGGCACTTGTGCAGAGACGGGCCGCAGGCCGCGCACAAAGATGCGGTCCAGGTGCAGCAGCGGCAGGCGCGAGGGATAGGTCGGCAGGCGGATGCCTTCGAAGGTGCGCAGACCCAGATCGGCCATGGGTCCCAGCAGTTGCGCGCCCCAGTCGTTGAAGTCACCAGCCACGATCAACGGCGCGGACTCGGGTACGCCGGTGGCGATGTACTCGCCCAGGCGCTGCACCTGCCGTGCCCGGCTGGCGTGGATCAGCCCCAGGTGCACCACGACCACATGCACCTCGATGCCGTCGATCAAGATCTGCACGTGCAGCAGTCCTCGCTGCTCGAAGCGGTGGTCGGACACGTCAGAGTGCTGGGTGCCGATGACCGGCCAGCGCGAGAGCAGCGCGTTGCCGTGTTCGCCGTGGCGCGTGGTCGCGTTGGTGCGGTACACGGCCTCGTAGCCATCGGGTGTGAGGTAACTGGCCTGGTCGAGGTCGGGCCAGCGCGTGAAGTGCTTCTCCAGCTTGCGGTTGTGTTGCCGCACTTCCTGCAGACACACGATGTCGGCATCGAACTGCTCCACCGCGTGCGCCAGGTTGTGGATCTCCAGCCGCCTCCCGGGGCCCAGGCCCTGGACGCCTTTGTGGATGTTGTAAGTGGCGACGCGAAGAATGCTCATGGGCAAATCATGCCACCAAGACCACGCGCGACACGTGTCATTCAATTCAGACGGGCGGCTAGTCTGGGCAGCCAGGAAATGGCCTCGGCGTTCGACGGAGAGAAACAGCGTTCAGCCGCCTGCGCCCAGGGCAGCCACACCTGGTCGCGGTGCTCTCGAGGGCTGAGCACAACAGGCACAGCGCGCGGGATGCACAGGCCGAAGAGGTGCTCGGTGTTGTGTGTCACGCCATCGGCGTAACGGTGGCGCCACTGTGGGTAAATCTCGTACACGTTCTCCAGCGCCCAGTCGGTCAGTGTGTGGCCGGGCGCCCCGACATCGAGCCCGGTTTCTTCGGCCACCTCGCGCGCAGCGGTGAGCTCGAAGGATTCATCCAACGTGTCCTTGGAGCCGGTCACCGACTGCCAGAAGCCCGGCGCGTCGGCGCGCTCGATCAACAACACATCGAGTGCCGGTGTGTGGATCACCACCAGCACCGACTGCGGAATCTTGGGCGGCATGGAAGCGGGGGTCAGAACAGGCGGGAAGCGGTGCTGCCCACCGATCGGGCGCGTTGCAAAAGCTTCCAGCCCGACCACAGGCGCAGTGCCAGCCCCAGCGAGCGGCGCGGCCGCCACACCGCCACGGCGAGCACGCCGCCGGCGACCACCAGCGGGTTGGCGCGCAACCAGATCCACGCGTCTTGCAGCCGGTCGGCCCAGAGCAACGCGGGCTGAAGGGCCTGCGACTGGTCCACCACCTGTTGGCGCAACTGGCCGGATCTCCTCACCAGCGACTGGCGACGGCGAGCCAGCTGCTCGCCACGGTCGGGTCCACCTGCGCTCATGAGCGCAGCTCCTCTCGGTCCTGCTTGAGCTCTTCAACTGTGGCCGAGAACAGCCGCGTGCCGCTGCGCACGCGCTCACGGGCGAGCCAGGCCGCCACCACGCCCAGGCCGAGAAACACGCCTGCGAACAGTGCGAGGGCCAACAGGCGGTGGCTGTCCCACAGCGCCACGGTGATCAGCATGGCCAGAAAGCCCAGCCCAAGGCTGAGGAAGGCCACGGCCACGGCGCCATAGACCAGCAGGCCGCCCACGCGCAGCACTTCTTCCTGCGCCTCCACGCTGAGCAGCTCCAGCCGCAGCTGGAGCAACTCGAGCACGGTGGCGGTCAGCCCCTTGAGCGATGCTGAGAGGCGGGTCGGTGGCACAGACATGCCGCGCGCGTTCAGCGACGGCTGATCAGCAGGCCGATCACCAGACCGATACCGGCAGCCGTGCCCACCGCGCGCCAGGGGTGCTCGTGCACGTAGTCGTCGGTGGCGCGCGCCATCTCGCGGGTCTTTTCCTTGATCGCGTCTTCCGCGTCCAGCAGCTTGTGGCGGGCCAGGCGCAGGTTTTCGTTGATGCGCTCGCGCAGCTCCACCACCTTGCCTTCGGTCTGGTGGGCGGTGGCCACCATCAGCTCTTCGGCATCGGCGATGACGCGCTGCAGGTCGGCGACCAGTTTCTCTTTGTTGGCCAGGGTGTCTTGGGCGTTCTTGCTCATGGGTAGGCTCCTTTCAAAAAGCCATCCTAACAAACCCTCTCCCGCACCCGGCACTACGTTTCGTTACTGCACCTGCGCGGTGCGGAACCCCGCCCAGCGTCCACAAAAAAGGGCGGCCTGTGCCGCCCTTCGGTTGTGACCATCGCGCCCGATCAGGCGGTCTTGGCCAGGTCCGTGTTGCGCAGGCGGATGTGCAGTTCGCGCAGCTGCTTCTCGTCCACCAGGCTGGGTGCCTGGGTCAGCAGACACTGTGCACGCTGGGTCTTGGGGAAGGCAATCACGTCGCGGATCGACTCGGCGCCGGTCATGAGCGTGACGATGCGGTCCAGGCCAAACGCCAGGCCACCGTGGGGCGGCGCGCCGTACTGCAGCGCATCCAGCAGGAAGCCGAACTTGACCTGGGCTTCCTCGGGCGTGATCTTGAGGGCGTCAAACACCTTCTGCTGCACGGCAGCGGTGTGGATACGCACCGAGCCACCGCCGATCTCCCAGCCATTGAGCACCATGTCGTAGCCTTTGGCGATGCACTTCTCGGGCGCGGTGACCATCCAGTCCTCGTGGCCGTCTTTCGGCGCGGTGAAGGGGTGGTGCACGGCGGTCCAGCGATCGGCTTCCTCGTCGTGCTCGAACATGGGGAAGTCCACCACCCACATTGGCGCCCAACGGCTCTCGAACAGGCCGTTTTTCTTGCCCAGCTCGCTGTGGCCGATCTTCAGGCGCAGCGCTCCGATCGCGTCGTTCACCACCTTGGCCTTGTCGGCGCCGAAGAAGATGATGTCGCCGTTTTGTGCCTGGGTGCGCGCCAGGATGTCCGCCACC
>PNMH01000129.1 GCA_013823505.1 Polaromonas sp.
TGCGGCCTCCTCAGCGGTCCACTTCTGTGCCCGACAAGTCACCCGCGATCAGTTTGAACTGCTCCAGCGCTGCCTGCAGGTCTTCCACAATCTCCTGTGCAATCACCTCCGGTGGCGGCAGGTTGTCGCTGTCGGCCAGCGACTCATCCTTGAGCCAGAAGATGTCCAGGCTGCCCTTGTCGCGCGCCACCAGTTCGTCGTAACCGTACACGCGCCATCGGCCGTGCGGGTTCTCGGGTGACCAGGTGGGCTGGCGAAGGTGGCGATTGGTCACCTGGAACAGCGCCACAAATTCTTCAAGGTCTTCACGCCGCAGCGGGTTGGTCTTCAGCGTGAAATGCTTGTTGGTGCGCAGATCGTAGATCCAGAGCTGTTTCGTCCACGCCGTTTCGCTCGCGGGCTTCTTGTCAAAGAACAGCACGTTGGCCTTGACCCCTTGCGCGTAGAACAGGCCGGTGGGCAGGCGCAGCAGGGTGTGCAGGTCGCACTCCTGCAGCAGGCGGCGGCGAATGGTTTCGCCCGCCCCGCCTTCAAACAGCACGTTGTCGGGCAACACCACCGCCGCGCGGCCTTGGGTGGCCAGCAGGGTCTTGATGTGCTGCACAAAGTTGAGCTGCTTGTTGCTCGTGGTGGCCCAGAAATCGTCGCGCTCGATGATGTCTTTTTCGGTGCTGGTGCGACCGTCTTCGCCCACGATCACGGTGCTGCTCTTCTTGCCAAACGGCGGGTTGGCCAGCACCACGTCAAAACGTGCGCCAGGGTCCGATCCGAGCGCATCGCCCACCACCACCGGCACCGACTTCTCAGACCCAATGCCGTGCAGCATCAGGTTCATGGCGCAGACCCGTGCCGTGGCCTGCACCAGCTCGTAGCCGGTGAACGCCTTTTCCTTCAGGTGCCGGAGCTGGTCGCGCGTCAGGTTCTTGTGGTGCGCGGTGATGTGGTTGTGCGCCGTGAACAAAAAGCCGCCCGTGCCACAGGCCGGGTCGCAAACCGTCTCGCCCGGCTGCGGCGCGATGCAGTCCACCATGGCCTGAATCAGCGCGCGCGGCGTGAAGTACTGGCCCGCGCCGCTCTTGGTGTCCTGCGCGTTGCGCTCCAGCAGGCCTTCGTAAGCGTCGCCCTTCACGTCCGCACCCAGGATGGTCCAGGTCTCGGTGTCGATCAGGTCGACCACCACGCGGCGCAGCTTGGCCGGGTCCTGGAACTTGTTCTGTGCCTTGGCAAAGATCAGCCCCAGCGTGCCGCGCTCCAGCCCCAGGCGCTCCAGCGTGTGGCGGTAGTGGTCAAACAGCGCATCGCCATCGCGCGCCAGCAGTGTGGGCCAGCCGTAGCCCGCCGGCACGATGCTCGGCTGGTTGTGCGGCGGCTGGCAACGCTCGTGCGCCATCTTCAGGAACAGCAGGTAGGTCAGCTGCTCCACGTAGTCGCCGTAGCTCATGCCGTCGTCACGCAGCACGTTGCAGTAGTTCCAGAGTTTCTGGACGAGGGTGTTGGTGTTCAAGGTCGTATTCCGTGCTGGCTGCGAGTCAAGTCGCCATCAAAAGAGCTTGGAACGACAAAAGCGCCTAGCGTCTGCAGTATGCAAACTGCATATGACTGCCCTCACGCCAGAAAGCAGTCAAACCAATCAACCGCTGCCTGCCGCGATCAGATTGGCGCCTTCGACACTTTCTTTCCCCGTTTAGCAGCCGACTTTCGAGTCGTCAGTGCAGGCTTGGGCAAGGCCAGATCGGCAAACGACACGGAGGGCAGCAGAAACGGTCCGTGCACCGACCGGCTAGTGATCGTCATCACCTGATCACGTACCGCCCCGTACAGCAAAGACACGCCATTGACCATCGCTCGCACCCGGCGCTCTTCGGCCTGCCCCTCAGCCTGAACCAGATGCATGCGAACCAGTCCCTTCGCGGTGACGTGCACTTCATATGGAGCCTGCTCGTCAGCCTTCGGGCCGACCTTCAAAGCGAGGCTGACTCCGTAATCCGAGTATTTGGGCTCTTCTGCCAACAAGTCGATGCCCACCTCGGCTGAAATGCTCAGCTTGCCGGGGAAAAACACCAGATTTGGAGAGACTTCCGGGTCGATCTTGTAACCCTCGACCGGCTGCACCGACACGCCATCAAAGACGTACTCCAGCAATTGCAAAGGACTAAGCTGCACAGGCTTCCTCTCCCAACATGTACTCGCCATTGGAAGCATCCAGCGTCAGCCCCGTTCTCAGGAACTCACGAGCCCCATGAAAGCGCTGCTGAACAGGTTTCATGGCCCTTCGGCCCATCCAGGAAGCCACGTCTGGCTCATCGACCATCTCCAGGGTCAACGCCGTGCGCTGTGTCCAGGGTTGCGATGCAGCCGATACATCGGCCTTGCGAAACACCGTGTCAAACGTGTACCCGAGCGCACCGGCCACTGCTGCGATGGTTTGTACCGTGATGTTCTCCTGCCCAGAAAGCACCTGCGATACACGCGCCCGGCTCCACCCCAGCTTGCGCGCCAGATCGGCACGAGAAACGCCAGCGTGATTCAGCAGCAGGGTCAGGTCGGCTGCCACGTCTACGGCCTTCAGCTCATCAGCCAGCCCGTCGTGGGCGGCGATCAGATCACCAAAAAGCGGTTTGTGTGCCATGTCATGTTCTCGCTTCAATCAATCGGTCATTCAACCCACTGGATGCCGCCCTCCGATTGGGACGCCTCCAGAAAATCCATCACAGCCTGCTTAGCCTTGTTCTGTTCTTTTTCGGACAACTTGTCCTTGCGCTTGGCCAGCACGTCGGTCAACAGAACCACCTTGCCACTCGCGTAATAAAACAGGATGCGGATATCGCCATGCCTGTACCGCCAGACGGTTTCTTTTCGCTTGGTCACCTTGCAGTAAAACGGCTCGAACGCTTCGTGCACCGCCTTCTCATCCACCAGCTGGTTGAACGGCTTCCCCATGTGCGCCAGCTTCACGAGGTGGGCCAACCCCTTCAACGCAGCCCGCTGATCGGCCACCGACAAAGCCCGTACAGCACCGAACACACTGGCACTCTCACGGGTCGCTTCTGCACACAGGGAAACCGGCCGAAACCGCCCATCTGGCAGAGCACCCCCGGTACTCAGCCCGAAGTCCTCTGGACAGATTTCGGTCAGAAAGCGAATTTGTTTAGGCAAAGCTTAACACCTTGAAATCCTCGGAGTACAAAGAGATGCTCCGAAGACCCTCCCTTTTTGTGTCTTTTGTTGATGCACCGCACTGGATTTTCATACAGAAAGCGACTTGCACGGAAGTTGTCGACACAAGCGCCTGCCTCCGCCTCTTGCAATGCCTTCAGAGGCTGCCCCTGCCCGTCTCCCTGGTCAGCGCCCAAGCGCGCCCGTCAGGGGTACAGCACCAGATCACCCACCACCTGGATGACCTTCGCGTCTTCCAAGCGACGCGACAAGGCGTCCACATCGTCGGCGGTTCCCCCATGCCCCACGAAGGATTTCAGTTGCCCAAGCAGCTTTTTCAGCTTGGTCGGTCGTTTCTCGCCCATCTTGGCCAGCCCTTTGACTGCTCGCGCCAGTACCTTGTCTGCCGGGGTTGATGCTGCTTTGGGCGCTGCCTGCGCCGCTCCCGCCTGCTTCGCTGCTGCCTTGGGTGCCGGAGCCTTGGCCGCTGGCACCTTCTTCGCAGCGGCTTTCGGCGCAGGGGCCTTCTTGGCTGCCACCTTCTTCGCCGGTGCTTTCTTGGCCGGCGCTTGTTTGGTTGCGGCCTTCTTGGCTGCAGGCGGCACCTTCGCTGCAGGTGCTGCCACGCTGGCAGCCACCGGAGTTGCCGACTTGGCCGGTGCGGCTTTCTTGGCAGCGGCTTTCTTCACCGGGGTGCCCTTCTTGGCGGTAGGCGCTGTTTTGGCTTTGAAACCCATGCGTGTCGCGGTGAAGCCCAGCAACTTGGCATGCGCCAGCATCGAGTCGTAGCCCTTGTCGTTCGCCACCACCAGCAAGGTGGCTTCCGGGTGCTTGGCGGCCACGTAACCCAGGTAGAACGACAGGTGGAAGTCCAGCGCGTTCTTGCCCTTGCCCGAGTGCGGCACCAGCGTCACCCGCTCGTGCGCAGCCTTCAGCTGCTCGGCGCGTTTGATCTGACCGGGCCCATGAAACAGCCACACGTCGGTGAGCTTGGGCGCCAGCTTCAAAAGCTCTTCAATCGTTGGATGGACATTCTCGTAGTCCACCAGCACGTGTAGTTCTTTCATGCCCCCCCTCCCTTTCGCAGCCCGTTCGCTGCTTTCAGCGTTTTCGATCCAAGTACCCCATCAACTGCCAGCTTCCGCCGTCTGCAGTTCCTTCAGCGTCCGCCCCTGCGCGTCCCTCCAGGTCAGACGCCCGTTGGTGCAGCCGCCCAGCACGATGTCTGACGCCGATGACGGCGCGGAGAACACGTAGTCCTGCGTGAAGCGCAAGGCATCGCCATCCTCCACCAGCACCCCGTTCTTGAGCAGATCGGCCCGCAGTTCGCAGGCTGCGGCCATCTGGGTGAAGCTGGGCGTGACCGCCTTGACCGCCTGCGAACCCGCCTTCACCACAAAACCCTGGCTCGCCTCGTAGCCGCTGGCCAGCACGCCCTTGCCCTTGCAGTTGAGCACCGGGCTCGCTTTGGCGGCCACGGCTGGCGCCGACTCAAACGCATGCACCCCCAGCACCGGCAACATGCCCAGCATGTGGGCCAGAAACACCTCCATGTCGGCCCGGTCGGCCTCGCTCAGGGTGGGTTCGCCGGGGAAGTTGCCGTTGTCCAGCGGCACGCGCTTGGCCGCGCGGGCCAGCGCGATCAGCCGCGCCTCCAGAAACTGCACATGCGCCTTGTTCAGCAACCCGCCCACCGCCACGAAGCCGATGGCGCGGGTCCAGAAATCTTTCTTCGACTGGTGGTCTTGCAGGCGCGGGAGGATCGGATCGCCCTCGCCCACGTAGAGCAACTCGCCCTCGCCGTCCGGCCGTGGGCCGAGCAGCAGGTACACCCCGGTCTGCTGCAGTTCGGGCCGGGCTTTCACCTGCGGCAGCAAGGCCCGCGGGAACACCACGGCGCGGGCGCTGGCGTTGAAGCGCTCGACGATGCGCAGGCCGTCGGGGTCACCGTCGGCGACGAAGATGCGGAGGGAGAAAGGGGTGCTCATGCTGTTCATTGAGGTGCCTTGGCGACCGTGCGATACGCCTGATCGGGTCGGTTGGGCACATCGGGGAAGCGCAGTTCCAACAGATGTCTTTTCACCATCCCGCCGAGGATGCGACTTTGCAGGTTCTCCGCATCACGGCTGAGCAGGACGGCCAGCTCCTTGGAGGTCAGCCATCGCGCCCCACACAGCAGCAGAACCAGACTCTCCATTTCAGCCACCGGCAGCTTCTTTTTGTTTCGCGCGGGCTCAGCCAATGACAGGAGTTCTGACGGCAAATGAGGGGAGCCCCCTGGCAAATGAGGGGAGTCCCCGGCCCATTGGGGGGAGTCTTGGGGGGCGTTCCCCGCCAAATGAGGGGAGTCACGGCCGGATTGGGGGGAGTCCTCCGCCACCCGGTAGCTGGCCCACCGGCGCTGGTTCTGCTGCGTCAGCAGGCCATCGCGCACCAGACCTTGCAGCACGCCGGTGATGTCTTTGGAATGTTCGCCGGTGATTTCCTGCATACGGCCATTGGTCACGCTGCCCTCCACCTGCGCCGTCACCACCGCCTGCACCGCCGTCTTGTCCAGCTGGGCAAACCGGTCGCCAAAGCGCAGGCGCAGCGCCTTTTCCACCTCGTCCGGAATCAGGCTGACCATGGGCAGCACCAGCTTCACGCGGTCAGGCTGCAACGATTCTTCCAACCGGGGCGAACGCCAATGTTGCGACCGCCACCCGGCGCGGATCTTGTCCATGCCCGACCCGGCTTTGTCGCCGCCACCCATGAGCTGAAACATCAGTTGCAGGCTCTTGTTGCGGCACTCGCTCACACCGCCCTGCAACAACTGCACCCGAGACACCAGCAGGGAGCCCGGGTTGGACAACTCGATGCGGTCCAGATACCGCTCGATCACCACCCCGCCCTGGCCCCGGTGGTCCGCGTGCACCAGGGCATTGACCACCGCTTCCCGCAAGGCTTCGTGCACGGCGGAATCGTCCTTGCGGTACAGCTCCCGGTCCAGCTGAAAAGGCATCTTCAAATCGCCCGACAAGCGCTGCATCACCCGCACGTAGAACTGGAACAGGTTGTTTTCCCAGGTGCCGTCGGGCACCACACGGTCGGTCCAGCGCACGGCCGGGTCGTCCGACAAACGCTCCCGGTAGTCCACATGAAAACCGGGCAGCGCATCGCGCAAGGCCTCGAACCGGCCAAACATCAGCAGCCCCGCCACCGTGGCACCTTCCAGCCCCGTGGCACGGTCGCGGCGCAAAGCGCTCAACTTGGTGAGCAGCGGTGCATCGTCCAGCAACAGCCAGGGGTGGTCTGGCGCACGGGATGCAAAGCGGTTGCGGTACTGCTTGACCGTCTCCGGGTCAAAGTCGGCCTGGCCAAAATGCTCCACCACCTGCGAATCGGCCGGCGTGTCCGACTGGTCGGCCAGCATACGGCGCACCTCGTCGTCCGAACAGCGGTAGTCGCCCTCGTCCGCCCGGCGAAACGTGCCGTTCATGGGGTTCGGCCCCACAAACACCGGGCGCTGCAGCCGCGAAGCCCGCGGCACGTTCACCACCACAAACTGGCGCCCCTCGTCGTCCACAGTGCGCACATCGTCATCGCGCAAGAGGTTGGCGCTGACCTTGTTGCGGTCGTTCAACTGGTTCCAGAGCACCGTGCGCAACTGCGCCGCATCGGGCACGCCCTCCCACACCAGCCCGGTGGGCTTTTCGGCCACGCCCAGCACGATGGTGCCGCCCTGCGTGTTGGCGAACGCGGAATACGACTCCCAGAAACTGCCAGGTAACCCGCCCCGTGCCGACTTGAATTCGGTGTCGATGCCCTCGGTGCTGGACTGAAGGGAGGAGAACAGATCAAGTTGGCGCATGGTGGCTCATGAGAAAAGGGATACAGGCCGCCCCAGCTCCGGTCGCGCCTTCACCTGCAGCAGCAGCGCCTGCGGAAACACCAGCGCCTTGATGTCGTGGTTTCCTCTCGTTGCATTCTATTGCTCCGGCCCTGTGAAGTTTGAACCGTTCGCCCTGAGCTTGTCCTTCGACAGGCTCAGGATGATCGGGGCAGCAAGGCAACGACCAGCTCAACCCGAACGGAAGTCAAGACTTCACCGGGCCGAATCAATAGGGGGCACAAAGAAAGGCCCGAGCGACAGGCCGCGACAGGCCACGATCAGGCAAACGCCTCGGTGTCCACCTCGCTGTTGGCCTGCGCGTTGTAGCGGTCGCCGTGCACGGTGTGCTGGTTGATCAGCGCGTCCAGCCGAGCCATCACGTCGGACGACAGTTGCACATTCACCGCCCCCAGGTCGTCCATCAGGTGTTCCACGCTGCGCGTGCCGGGGATGGGCAGGATGTCACCGCCCTGGTGCAGCAGCCAGGCAATGGCCAGTTGCGAGGGCGTGCAGCCCACCTCGGCGGCGATGGCGTTGTAGGCCGGCAGCAGGGCGGCATTCTTCGCGTG
>PNMH01000130.1 GCA_013823505.1 Polaromonas sp.
GGAGTTGGAACGGATGGAAAAGGATTCAGGTCGGCGGCGCTGGCACGGGGCCAGACGATGCCGCCGATCACTTGGGGACAGGAAAGCTTGTTAGCACTCATCCCCAGCGAGTGCTAATGATAAGGGCGACCCCGGAGGTTTACAAGGTCGATCGGGATTTTTTCATCCCTGCGTCCCGGGTTGGGTGTTGCCTTGCCGCTCTGCAGGCGCCTTCACGATGCGCGGTCAGAGCTCGAAAACAGCGTGGTGTGCAGTTCGCTCAGGCGTACCTTGTCCGCGTCCAGCACCAAGGCCTGGCTGGCCCTTTGCAGGCTGGTCGCCGCCTGCCGGCGCGCTGCATGTGCCAGTGTTTCGTCGCAACCCACGGCAATGATCGACAGCAACTTTTGCATGCGCAGCTGAACCTCCAGCACCGCGGCGCCGTCCCGCGCGATGGGATCAAACGCCTGGTGGATGAAGTCGGATTGGTCCAGGGGCACCAGCGAGAGCCGGTCCAGCGGCGCTTCCTGGGCCACCTGGTCGGTGGGAGTGTCCACCAGCACCCGGGTGATGGTGTTCATGGCGGCGATGGCCGTGCCAGGGTCATTGACGGCGGGAGACAAGGCGCGCTGCGCCACCTCGCACAACACGATCAGGCCGAAACGCGGGTCCTGGTCGAAGCTGCGGCCGTCGCCCAGCACGAAAGCCTGGCGCAACGCAGCGGGGTCGGGTGGATTGTCGGCATTGGCCCCGGCTTCGACGATCACCAGAACGGTGCCGGGGTGGACCAGCTGGCCTGGTCGCACGCGCAGATGCAGCCGGGTCGAGGCCGCCACCGCCTGCTCTTGCAGTGTCTGCATGTCGATGTGGCGCAGGTACCCCACCTTGTTGGCGTGCACCGGCTCGCCGGTTGGAGTTGCGCCATGGTCTGTACGTGCACCCATGCCGGGTGAACGCCGGTAAGCGCCCATGGCACCCACGGCCGCAGCTTCGAGCTTGGCCAGAGTGTTCTCCATGCGACCCAGCACCGAGAGCGTTTTCACCCAGCGCACCAGGGTCACGATCAGGTAAAGCAACACACCCATGGTGCAGACGAACAGGATGAAACGCCCGGTGCTGCCGTACAGACCCAGTCCGAGAGCGGTGTTGGCGATGATGGCGTAGATGAAAGCCGAGATGAACGTGGTGATGGCGTTTTGTGTGTCTGCGTCCCCGGCCACCAGCTGGATGGCACGGGGTGATGCGCCCACGGCTGCCGATGAGAACGCCGCCACCATGATCGAGAGCGAGAAGGTAGCCACGCCCAGCATGCTCGATGCGATCACCCCGAGCAGGTTGTCCAGCGTGCTTCGGTCGATGTCGGGCAGCAGGCCGGCCGGGATGAGCCGGTTGCCCACGGCGGCCGCCATCGCGATCAGCACCGCCACCACGCTGCCCACGGCAGGCTTCACCCAGAGTCGGTTTTCGGCGGCTTTGAGCCAGATCAGGGCACGGTACAAGGACATGCCTGAAAGGATAGGTGATTTGGGGCTGCACCCGACTGTCTCCCCGAGCACGGCCCCTGTCCAGCCTGCCATCTCGAACGCTTACGATCCTGACATGGATTGTTACAAGCCCTCCACCGACCCGACCCCCGGCTCTGCGCTTCAGTTTCGCTTGTTGGCGGGACTGACCGTGCTCTTGCTTGGCCTCTGGTTGGCGTTTTGGCCGGACCTGGCCCGCGCTGCGGGCGGCGAAACCGATGTCACGCTTCAGGCGCGTCACTGGACCGACCCCTCCGGCGGTGTGGGCATCGAAGAGGTGGCGCAGCGCCCGGCCGGTGACTTTGAACCCATGGAGGAATACCGCAGTTTCCAGCTGGACGGCGCAGCGCTGTGGTTGCGTCTGGAACTGCCACCACGCGACAGCGCACGCCGCTGGTACCTGATGTTGAGCGCCGGGGCCTTCACCAACCTCGCAACGTTGTACACCGCCAGCCCGTCGGGTGGGTGGACGGCCCAGCAGGCTGGCGACCACTTGCCCGTGTCGCAGTGGGATCACCCGGACCAGACGCCTGTTTTCCTGGTGGATCCTCAGGCCACTGGCCCCGTGTGGCTGCGGCTGGAAAACCACCCGGCGCCGCTGAGTCCGCGTCTGGTTTTGCTGGACGAGCGGCAGCTGCAGGACACACGCCAGTGGACCTTCCTCATGGTGGGTGGCTACCTGGGCTTTGGCCTGCTGGTGCTGTTCCTGGGCTGGGTGCATGCGCGCCTGTACGCCGACCGGGCCTTTGTTGCCTACTGCTGCTACGTGGCCAGCATGCTGGGTTTCCAGGCCGCCTTCACCGGCGTGGGTGGCTTGTTTTTCTGGCCTGAGCACGCGGCTTGGAACGACGCGGCGCCCGCCGTGTTCATGCTCTGGTTGACCGCCTCCGGCATCTGGTTCGTGCGGGAGGTGTGCGTGGTCTCGCGCCACCATCGCGGGGTCGACCGCTTTGTGCTCGCCTGGTCGGTGTTCGGTCTGTTGTTCCCGGCGGTGTACCTGCTGCTGCTGAACCGGCCGGCCTTCATCGTGCTCAACCTCTACGGCTTGCTCTCAGTGCTGTTGAGCTTTGGTCTGTGCATCTGGACATGGCGCCGTGGCGAGACTTACGCGGGCTGGATGGCGTTGGGTTTTCTGCCGGTGCACCTGGCGTACCCGTTTCCGGCGCTGCGCAGCGCTGGCGTGTTGCCGGACAGCTGGGCCACGCAGTACGCGGTGCTGATCGGCTCCGCCATCGAGATTCCGCTGTTGCTCTACATCCTGCACCGCCGCGCGAAGGACTTCAGCGAGAACCGCGCCCGCCTGAGGGCGATCGAAAGCACCGACCCCTTGACCGGGCTGACGATTTCTCCAGTCTTGTTGCTGCGCCTGCGCGATGCCTTGCGCCGCGCGCGCCGCTACGGCCATCGCTTCGGGCTGGTGCTGGTGGAGCTGTCCAACCACGCCACCATCGTGGAGCGCGCGGGGCGCGAGGCGGGGGACCGGGCGCTGGTGGTGACCGCTTCGCGACTTTCGGCCGTGGTGCGCGATGTGGACACGGTCTGCCGCATCACCGAAACGCGTTTTGCGGTGCTGGTCGAAGGCCCCGAGGACCTCAAGCTGCTGGGCCAGCACATCGTGGCCAAAGGCCTGGAGCGGGTGCCCCAGCTGCCGTCAGACATGGCCTTGCGTTTTCGCCTGGTGTCAGCGGCCATGCCCGCCGAGGCTGACGGGTCGGTGGACGATGCCCGCCTGATGGAGCGCCTGCACCACGCGCTGGACCGGCTCGCAGACGATCCACGCAAGGTGGTGCTGCACCTGCCCCAGGCGGTCTGACTTCAGCCTGGCTTCAGAAGTGGGCGAGGTAGCCGCCGTCCACCACCAGTGTGTGCCCCGTCACGTAGCTGGCCGCCGGTGATGCCAGGAATACGGCGGCGCCGGCGATCTCGTCGGCCTGACCCCAGCGGCCGAGCGAGGTGCGTTGCTGCAGCCAGGTCAGGGTCTTTTCATCGCCTGTCATGGCGGCGTTGGCCTCGGTGGCAAAGAAACCGGGCGCGATGGCGTTGACGTTGATGCCCTGTGAGCCGAGTTCGGCAGCAAGCGCCCGGGTGAGGGCTTCGAGCGCGCCCTTGCTGGTGGTGTAAGCGGCGTCGCCAGCGCGTGCGATGGGCCCGGCGATGGAGGTCACATTGATGATGCGGCCGAAGCCCTGCTCCCGCATGGGCCGGGCGGCTTCGCGGCACAAGTGCCAGGCCGACACGAGGTTGGCCTCCAGCAGATCGCGCAAGGCCTGTGCAGGCAGCTCGTCCAGTGGCTGACGCCGGCGCTGGCCCACGTTGTTGATGAGGATGTCCAGACGTCCGCTCTCGGCGAGCACGCGGGCCATGGCGCCGGTGGCCGCGGTCTCGTCGGCGACGTCGAACGGCAGTGCGTGGACCTGGGAGCCGTTCGCGGCGGCGCTCGCGTGTTCAACGGCTGCGCGCAGGCTGTCGGCTTCGCGCCCGTTGAGCCAGACCTCGGCTCCGTGGGCGGCGAGTGCCGTGGCCATGGCCAGGCCCAGGCCGCGGCTGGCGCCGGTGACCAGGGCCACTCGGCCTTGCAGGGAGAAGAGGGGGGTGGGATTCGGGGCGGTGGGATTCACCCGCGAATTATCGGCGCGCACCCCACCCGCCGTGCGGCGCGTCTGCTCAGGCCGTGAGTTCGGCCATCGCGGATTGCGGGAAGGCGAGGTCGGGCTCCACGGTCTCCAGCGGCAGCGTGAAGTAGAAGGTGCAGCCCGCACCGGGCGCCGTCTCCGACCAGATGCGGCCGCCGTGGCGGTCGATGATGCGTTGCGCCAGGGCCAGTCCGGTGCCGGTGCCCTCGAAGTCCATCGAATGGTGCTGACGCTGGAACATCACGAACAGGCTGTGCGCCTTTTCCAGATCGAAGCCGGCACCGTTGTCGCTCACGTAGAAGGTGCGCCCGCCCATCGGGTTGACCTTCCAGCCCACCTTGATGACGGCATCGCTGCGCTTGGCGGTGTACTTCACCGCGTTGTCGAGCAGGTTGCCCCAGGCCTGGGCCAGCAGCATGGCGTCGCCGCGCACCACCGGCAGGTCCTGATCGACGGTCCATTCGATATGGCGGTGAGGATGCTCCTGTTTGAGGTGGGCGATCACGCCGTGCAGCAAGGGCGCCATCGGCACTGCTTGCGAATCCAGCGCCACCCGGCCCAGGCGGGCGTATTCCAGCAGACCTTCGATCATCAGGCTCATGCGTTTGGACGCCATGGCGATCGATGTCTGGTACTGGCGGGCGAGGTTGTCGGTGGAGTTCCCGGTTTGCTCTTGCAGCAGGCTCACAAAGCTGGCGATGTGGCGCAGCGGTGCGCGCAGGTCGTGCGAGACCATGTGGGAGAACACGTCCAGGTCCTTGTTGGCCGCCACCAGCTGCTGTGTTCGCTCGGCCACGCGTTTTTCCAGTTCGCGGTTGAGGTCGTTCATCACGTCCTCCAGGCTCTTGGCCGCTGTCATGTCGCGCGTGATGCTGGACAAGCCTTGCAAGTCACCCGATTCGTTGCGCAGCGCGGTGAGCACGGTGTGCGCCCAGAAACGCGAGCCGTCCTCACGCAGGCGCCAGCCACGCGACTCCCACTGGCCGTGTTCCTTCGCCAGGCGCAGCACCTGGCCCGGGTCGACCTCGTCTTCACCGGCGTTGTCGGTGCACATCAGCGTCTCGTACGACTGGCCCACGATCTGTGAGCGATGGTGACCGTGCAGGCGCTGGGCGCTTTCGGTCCAGTCGACCACCGTGCCGTTCTCATCCACAAAATAAATGCAGTAGTCCTGGATGGCGTCGACCATCAGGCGGTAGCGCTGCTCGCTGGCAAAGAGTTCCTCGGAGCGCTCGCGCACGCGATCTTCCAGGTCCTGGTTGGCGTGCAGCACGAACTCTTCGGTGCGCCGGCGTTCGGTGATGTCGTGCAGCTCGATGAACAGGCCTTCGATTTCACCGTTCTGCACATCGGGCAGGTAGTGGATCTCGAAGTAACTGCGCCCACCGTCGGCGGCGGTGCGTTCGGCCTCGAAGTTCTGCGTCTGGCCACCCAGGGTGGCGAGCACACGCGGCATGATTTCGGGCAAGACCTCGGGCCGAACGACCTCGCTGAGGTGCGAGCCCACCATCTCTTCAGGTGTCTTGGCGTAGCGCTGGGCATGTGCGGCGTTGGCAAAACGGCAAATCAGGTTCTTGTCGTAGTAGGCCAGCCTGGCCGGAATGCGGTTGGTGATGCTGCGCAAGATGGCGTCTTGCGGCGCGTCGGCGGTGTGACCGGCCGGTACGTTGCCCAGATCGGCCACCATCGTGCTGGTGTGCAGGAAGCGCCCCTCGGCGTCGTAAACGGCGGTCGACGTGAGTCGAGCTTGCAAAAAGTCGCCGTTGGCACGGCAAAGCGACAGCGTGAGCGGCTCGGTGCGGCCGCTGATCAACAGTTGCTCCACATGCTGGGAGGCCAGCCCCCGCGACGCGGGTGCGGCGAGGTCGGTCAACTTCCTGAACATCACCACCTCGTCACGGTCGGTGCCCAGCCAGTCCAGCAAGGTCTGGTTGATGTTGACGCAACGCAGCTCGGCGTCCAGCGCCAGCAAGCCGCAGGGCGCGTTGTCGTACAGGGCGCGGGCGGCACTCAGGGCGGCCAGCAGTTCGTCGGTGATGGGTGCCAGCTGCTGCTCGGTGGTCGTGGCAGAGGTGTCCATGGTGGAAGGCTCCAGGTCGGTTCAGATCGTGGCAAAGGGTTGCTCGTACTTCCTTATCGGTCGCTGGCGGCAAAAATTCAGCCGCGTCTGATCACCGGAATGCGGGGTGAATCGGGGGTATTTCTGGCGAAAAAAAGCCCCGGGGCTCGCGCACCGGGGCTTTGGTGTTGTTCTGTAAGTGAACGCTTACAAGCCGGCAGCCTTCTTGAGGGCTGCGGCACGGTCGGTCCGCTCCCAGACGAACTCGGGTTCTTCGCGGCCAAAGTGGCCGTAGGCGGCGGTCTTGGTGTAGATCGGGCGCAACAGGTCCAACATCTGGATGATGCCTTTGGGACGCAGGTCAAAGTGTTCATTCACCAGGGCTGCGATCTGCTCGTCGGGAATCACGCCCGTGCCTTCCGTGTAAACCGTCACGTTCATCGGACGCGCCACGCCGATGGCGTAGGCGACCTGGATCTGGCACTGCTTGGCCAGGCCGGCGGCCACGATGTTCTTGGCCACGTAGCGAGCGGCGTAGGCGGCCGAGCGGTCGACCTTGGACGGATCCTTGCCGGAAAACGCGCCGCCGCCGTGGGGGCAAGCGCCGCCGTAGGTGTCCACGATGATCTTGCGGCCGGTCAGGCCACAGTCGCCCTGCGGGCCGCCGATGACGAAGCGCCCGGTCGGGTTGATCAGGAACTTGGTGTCTTTCAGCCATTCCTTGGGCAGCACCGGCTTGATGATTTCTTCAATGATGGCCTCGGTGAAGCTGGCCTTCATCTTGTGCTGCGTTTCGCTCTGGTCGGGGCTGTGCTGGGTCGAGAGCACCACGGTGTCGATGCTGTGCGGCTTGCCGTCCACGTAGCGCATGGTCACCTGGCTCTTGGCATCGGGCCGCAGGAACGGCAGGCGGCCGTCCTTGCGCAGCTGGGCCTGGCGCTCCACCAGACGGTGTGCGTAGTAGATCGGTGCTGGCATGAGCTCGGGCGTCTCGTCGCAGGCGTAGCCGAACATCAGGCCCTGGTCGCCGGCGCCGATGTTGAGGTGGTCGTCGGACGCATGGTCCACGCCCTGGGCAATGTCGTTGGACTGCTTGTCGTAGGCCACCAGCACCGCGCAACCCTTGTAGTCGATGCCGTACTCGGTGTTGTCGTAGCCGATGCGCTTGAGGGTGTCGCGTGCCACCTGGATGTAGTCCACGTGAGCGTTGGTCGTGATCTCGCCAGCGAGCACCACCAGACCGGTGTTGCACAGCGTTTCAGCGGCCACGCGGCTGCGGGGATCTTGCGTGAAGATGGCATCCAGAATCGCGTCGGAAATCTGGTCGGCGACCTTGTCGGGGTGGCCTTCAGAGACGGATTCGGAGGTGAAAAGAAAGTCGTTCGCCATGGTTAAACT
>PNMH01000131.1 GCA_013823505.1 Polaromonas sp.
GAAACCCAGGTGGGCGCAACGCACTTGGGGCACCATGAGCATCAGCATCAAGAAGACGTCAGTTTCGGTGATTATCTTGACACTGGTTTGTCCGGCACGGACGATGCCGGCGCGAATGGCACGGCACCTGGGGGCACCGATCTGGATTGTGGGCATTGCCACGGTTACTGCAGTGTGATGTTGATCGCGCCTCCTCATATACCCGCAGCCTTCTCTGCAGCGCCACCCAAAATCACACGTGATGAAGGGGGTGCGTCTCACGCACCAACCCCGCCCGATAGACCCCAGTGGTCAAGTCTCGCCTGATCGGCGAGACGGGTTACTTCTTCCTCTGAAGCCCGTTCGCGCCTGAGCGCGCAGCAAGACGCTGCCGCTCCGGGCTCGACGCGACCGTTGGGTCGCTGCTTGCCGATCTCCTGTGGATTGTTTTCAACACTGGAGCATCGGATGACATTTGGATCTCGAACGAAGAGTTGGCGGCTGCATGGCGGCCTGGTGGTAACTGCTATCTTCTGCAGTGCAGCAGCGCAAGCGCAGTCCCCAGCCGTGGTCACCACACCCGCGAAGGCAGCGGCACCACAAAACCTGCAGCAAGTATTTGAGGCTGCTTGGGCTCGCCAGCCCGAGGCACTGACCCTGCCGTCGCGACGTGATGCTGCACGGGCGCAGCAAAGTGCCGCGCAGGCTTGGACGCCTGAACCTGCTGCCCTGGAAATGGGCTACAAAACCGACCGGCTCAACCGCAACCAGGGTGCAAGCGAAATCGAGGTGGGTGTGTCGGTGCCCCTCTGGTTGCCTCGCGAGCGTGCGCAAAGCGCCGCACTCTCAGATGCGGAGGCGGTAGCCCTTGAAAGCAGGACCATGGCCGCGAAACTGCGCATTGCAGCCACTGTCCGCGAGGCGTGGTGGCAGTGGCAGCGCGCACGCATCGAAGTCGACATCGCGCGCGACCAGCTCAAAAACACGCAGCAAATTGCTGCTGACGTGGAACGGCGCACCAGGGCGGGCGATTTGGCCCGCTCAGACCAGCACCAAGCGCAGGGAGCTGTCGCTGGCGCGCAAGCCCATCTTGCACAGGCTGAAGCCAGTTTCTCTGCAGCCCGGCAGCAATTGCAGGCGCTTGCAGGTGTCGCACCAGTTGCAGGCGATGTTGATGGGGGTGGTGTGGAGCAAGACCCCAGCACCTCTACGGCTCAGGCTGAAACGCACGCCGCAGTCCAAGAGCTGAAGGACAAGGTGGTGGTGGCTGAGCGAAGTGCAGCACTCACAGCGATCCAGTCCCGCGCCAACCCCGAAGTGACGCTCACGACCACGCGGGATCGCGGTGCTTTCGGGGAAGCCTCGCAGCAAACCTTTGCGCTGGGTGTGCGCATTCCGTTTGGTGGTGGTGCGCGCCACAACGCGCGGACGGCTCAAGCCCTTGCTGACGCCATGGAGGTTCAAGCCCAACTCGGCCTGGAACGAGAGCGTCTGGCCGCCGAGCAAGAAGCTGCCCGGGTGCGGGTCGAGGCAGCCCGCACACAGCTTGCAGCTGCCGAGCAACGCGCATCACTTGCGCGCGAATCCCGTGGCTTCTTTGACAAGTCTTTCCGCCTGGGTGAGACCGACCTGCCCACACGGCTGCGCATCGAAGCCGAAGCTGCCGAAGCTGAGCGCCAAGTGGCAATCATCCGCATCGAACTGGCAGCAGCCATATCCACGAAACGACAGACCCTCGGTCTGCTGCCCCAGTGACGTGCAGTTGGCCTGTTCCTTCTGCAGCCATTCATTCATTCCAGTAAACCTCCATGAACTACCTCAAATTTCCGTACGCGCTGTTGTGCGCAGCGTTCTTCACCGCAGCGCCCGCCTGGGCCGGTGAAGGTCATGACCACGGTGAAGCCGCGCCTGCAACGGTCGGCCAAGCGCTGCCACGTTTTTCTGCGGTTTCAGAGACCTTCGAGCTTGTAGGCGTTCTCAGCGGCAAACAGATCACCCTCTACCTGGATCGATTCAGTGACAACAGCCCGGTCCGCGACGCGCAAATCGAACTCGAAATCGGCAGCGCCAAATTCAAAGCCGACAAACAAGGTGAAGACGAATATGAGGTCGTGTTGCCGGAGGCTCCCAAGCCCGGTGTTCTTGCTGTTACTGCAACGGTAACAGCCGGCAACGAGGTCGATCTTCTTGCGGGTGAACTTGACATCCACGAGGAGGCGCATTCAGAGGAAGTCCAGGCGGCGCAGCCCTGGACGAAATATGCCGGTTGGGTAGCCGCAGGCATCGCTGCGCTTGCCTTCGTGTTTGTGGGTGCGCGGCGCATGTTTAGCGCACGCAGCGCTCGCGTGGGAGGTGCAGCATGAAGCGCACGCTCATCTCCACCAGCCTGGGACTCTTCATCGCGTTGTCCAGCCTCACCTCTGTCCATGCCGGTGAGGGGCATGATCACGGCGACGCATCTGCGACGCCCAGCGCCAATGGGCCCCAGCGCCAACCGGACGGCAGTGTTTTTCTGCCAAAACCTGCTCAGCGCCAGCTGGGAGTCAGAACCGTTGTCACAGAGGCTGCCGAACTGCCACGGACGCTGGAGTTGGGCGCCAAAGTGCTGATGGACCCCAACGCAGGTGGAAAGGTGCAGGCATTGAACGCCGGTCGCATTGAACCTGGTCCGCGCGGATTGCCCAACCCCGGGCAAACTGTCCGCAAAGGTGAGGTGCTGGCATACGTTGCTTCGTCGGCAGCGCCCATTGAGCGTTCCAACCAGGCTGCACAGTTGGCCGAACTGCGGGCAGCGAAAGCGCTGGCGGACAAACGCCTGGCGCGTTTGCAGGAGTTGTCTGATACGGTGCCACGCAAAGAAATCGAAGCGGTTGAGAGCGAGTCTGCGAGCCTGTCGGCACGCATCGCGGCTGTCGGCGGCGGTCTGTCCAGTCGCGAAGCGCTGGTTGCCCCAGTCTCCGGCGTGATCGCGTCTGCAAACGTGGTCGCCGGTCAAGTGGTTGATGCGCGCGAGTTGGTTTTCGAGATCGTGGACCCCACACGTCTGCGAATTGAAGCCCTGGCGTTCGATGCCGCTGTTGCCAACAACATTGGCGGTGCCACTGTGGCTGTCGGTGAACAGCGCATCCCTTTGACGTTCATCGGTGCGTCGCGCAGCTTGCGCGAGCAGGCCCTGCCCTTGGCTTTTCGTGCTCAGGGCGCAGCCCTCGACCAATTGGCCGTTGGACAGCCGGTACGCGTGTTTGTCCAGACCAAGGACAAGGTCAAAGGCATTGCCGTTCCAGTTGCCGCGCTGATGAAGAATCCAGCCAACCAGACGGTGGTCTGGGTCAAGACCGGGCCAGAGCGATTTGAACCTCGCCCTGTCACAACAGAACCGCTGGATGGTGTCAACGCTGCCGTCACATCGGGCCTGACTTCCGGCGACCGTGTCGCGACCCAAGGTGCCACCTTGATCAACCAGGTACGCTGACATGTTCAAGTGGCTACTCGATAACAGCCTGACCAATCGGCTGCTGGTGATCATCGCCAGCGTGGTTCTAATGGCTTACGGCGCATTCACTCTGTCCACCACCCCGGTGGATGTGTTTCCCGACCTCAACAAGCCGACCGTCACCATCATGACCGAGGCCGGTGGCATGGCCGCCGAAGAGGTGGAGCAGCTCATCACCTTCCCGCTCGAAACGACCATGAACGGTCTGCCCGGCGTGGAGTCGGTGCGGTCCACGTCGTCGGCTGGCTTGTCTTTTCTCTACGTCACATTCGACTGGAGCACCGACATCTTCCGCGCACGGCAATTGGTGTCGGAGCGCCTGTCTTCGATGGAGGAAGGTATTGCCGAAGGCGTCGTTCCGCGCATGGGCCCAATCAGCTCCATCATGGGCGAGATCATGCAGATCGCCATCCCCGTTGATCCGAGCAAGATCAGCTCCATGGCGGTGCGCGAATACGCCGACTGGGTGTTACGGCCTCGGCTGCTGTCGGTCCCCGGTGTGGCTCAAGTCATCCCCATCGGTGGCGAGGTCAGGCAGTTCCAAGTGCAACCCAACACCACTCGCATGGCGGAATTGGGCATCACGCATGAGCAGCTTGAGGCGGCCTTGAAGGGCTACTCCAGCAACACATCGGGCGGCTTTCTTGAGCTCAACGGGCGCGAGTACCTGATCCGCAACCTGGGCCGCACCTCGCTGTTGGAGGACCTGAGCAATCTGGCGTTGACCGCCAAGGACGGGCAACCCATCCTTCTTCGCCAGATAGCCGAGGTAACGTTTGCAGCGGCGCTCAAACGCGGCGATGCGGGCTTTGAAGGCAAGCCTGCTGTGATTCTTGGCATCCAGAAGCAACCGACCGCCGACACCATCGCGCTCACGAAGTCCATTGAGGACGCACTGGTGGGGCTGAAGGCTTCACTGCCGGCCGGCATGGAGGCCCCACGAGTCACTTTCCGTCAGGCCAGCTTCATCGAAGCATCCATCACCACCTTGCAGGGCAAGCTGATTGGTGCATCGGTTTTCGTGGCGTTGATCCTGTTCTTCTTCCTGGGCACCTTGCGTCCGACCATCATCGCGTTGACGGCAATTCCCGTATCGATCTTTATCACCGCGCTGGTCTTCAAGTATTTTGGGTTGTCGATCAACACCATGACGCTTGGTGGCCTGGCCATCGCAATTGGCGGACTGGTAGACGACGCCGTGGTCGGTGTTGAAAACGTCCTCCGACGATTGAAGACGGACCGCGCCGCCCACCCGCACGGCCGACTGCATCCGATCGAACTCGTTGCCCACGCGACGATGGAGGTCCGCTCAGCCATCCTCTACGCGACAGTCATCATCGTTCTGGTCTTCATCCCGCTGTTTGCACTGCCGGGGCTGGAGGGCAAGTTGTTCGTGCCACTCGGCATCGCCTTCATCGTCTCGACACTCGCTTCACTGATCGTCTCGGTGACTGTGACGCCCGTGCTCAGTTTCTACCTGCTGCCCCGCATGAAGAATCTGGAGCATGGGGACACCAAGGTCCTGGCGTGGTTGAAAGCGCGGTATCGAAGCAGCCTGCAAGGCGTGTTGGACCGACCCAAGGCGGCCATTGCAGTTGCCGGAGTGACTGTTTTGATGGCAGCTGCGTCTGTGCCGTTTTTCCCCACCACGTTCCTGCCACCATTCAACGAGGGCACACTGCTCATCGGTCTGCGGCTGAACCCGGGTGTCACGCTGACGGAATCGTCCGCACTTGCGCGCCAGGCTGAGGTGCTGGTCAGTCAAGTGCCGGAAGTGACCCACGTGGGGCGCCGCAGTGGTCGCGCCGAGCTGGATGAACATGCCGAAGGTGTCCACGTCAGCGAGCTTGATGTGGGTCTTAAGCCGACAGCAGAGCTGACGCGCAGCATGGACGAGATCAAAGCGGATATCCGTGCCCGGCTGGTCAATCTGCCCGCCGCGCTGGAGATTGGGCAGCCCATCTCCCACCGCATCGATCACATGCTCTCGGGCGTGCGCTCTCAAATCGCCATCAAGATTTTTGGCGAAGACCTGGATGCCCTGCGTGGCCAGGCCGACGCATTGCGCGCGAAGCTGGCGACCATTCCGGGCATTGCCGACCTCCAGATCGAGAAGCAGGTGCTGGCGCCGCAGATCAAGGTGCGTATCGACTACGCAGCAGCTGCGCAGTACGGCGTTCCAGCGCCTCAGGTCTTGTCGGCACTGCAGGCGTTGGTTGAAGGTGAAAAGGTCACGCAGATTGTGGAGGGCAGTCGGCGCTTCGCGCTGGTCGTCAAGCTGCCAGAATCCGCTCGTTCGGTCGAAGGCCTGGGCCAGATACTGATCGAAACGCCGAACGGCCGCATCCCGTTGTCAAAAATCGCCACCATTGAGGATGGCGATGGTCCCAACCAGATCAGTCGTGACGATGGCAAGCGCCGCATCGTGTTGTCGGCGAACGCGTCAGGACGTGCGCTGTCTGAGATCGTTGCCGACATCCGCAAAATCGTGGCCGAGACGAAGTTGCCAGAAGGCTACTTCATCACGCTGGGTGGCCAGTTCCAGGCGCAGGAGGAAGCCTCACGCCTGGTCGGCCTGCTGTCCATCGTGTCGCTGACCTTGATGTTCGTGGTTTTATACAGCCGCTACAAATCGGCAGCGCTGTCGGCGTTGATCATGGTCAATATTCCGCTGGCCCTTGTCGGCGCGGTGATCGGGCTGTGGTTGTCGGGGCAGCCTCTCAGTGTGGCGGCATTGGTCGGCTTCATCACGCTGGCGGGTATCTCGGTGCGCAACGGCATTCTGAAGGTCAGCCACTACATCAACCTGATGCGCTTCGAGGGCGAGTCCTTCGATCAGAAGATGATCATGCGCGGCTCGCTTGAGCGACTGAGTCCCGTGCTCATGACCGCCCTCGTCACGGCCTTCGCGCTGGCGCCACTGCTGTTTGAAGCAGAGCAGCCAGGCACTGAGGTGTTGCACCCGGTGGCCGTGGTGATTTTCTCCGGTCTCATCAGTTCGACCCTGCTCGACACCTTCCTCACACCCGCGATGTTCTGGTTGTTTGGGCGCAAGCCGGCCGAATCGCTGATGAACGACAAGAACGCCGAGGCGCTTTGATTTCACCCTGTCCTATCAACTATCCAGAAAGGATTCCCATGAAGACAAAAACACTGCTATCCACGATGGCCTTGACCCTGGCCACCTCGGCCTTTGCAGCTGGCGAGAAACACGACCATGCCCATGAGCACAAGCCGCTGCATGGCGGTGTGGTCGTAGAGGTCAAGGACATTGATTACGAACTGGTTGCCAAGCCGACCGTCATTCAGTTGCACCTGCGCGACCATGGCAAACCAGCCGACGTGTCAAAGGCGACGGCAAAGGTCACCATGCTCAGCGGCACCGAGAAGCAGGAGGTTGAACTCAAACCCGCTGGTGACAAGCTCGAAGCCTCGGGCAATTTCAAAGTCGGAGCGGGTACCAAGGCCGTCGCTGTCGTCACGGTGGCAGGCAAGCCTGCAACCGTGCGTTTCACCATAAAGTAATTCGCGCGGAGATACCAACTGACAGGGTCCCAGCAGCGGAAGCGCTTGAAATTCCGCGACGCTGCTGGCACATTGAAACTGGGTTACGTGGCTACAGTCACTCGACTCTGTTGAGCCCGACTGGGCAGCCGCAGTCAAACACTATCGCGACCCCCGGCGGCCACCCAAACTCCCCCACTGATGGCCACCTCAAACTCCCCCACCTGAGTTGATCGGGGACAGGGGGTAAACGCCGGCGCCGCTGGCACCTGTTGGCAGGACAGTAGTTCTGGTCTTCCCTGAGGGGAGGCCTAGGAGTGAATGTCTTGAAACCCAACCAACGGGCCACCGTCTACACGCTGCTCGAGCGTGGCAGCACCCAGCGCGAGATCGCGCGCATCACCGGCATCGACCGCAAGACCGTCAGGAGTTACCAATGTCGCTGGCAGGCCGAGCAGTCAAATTCCCCCGGGGTGGCCACCGGCCCTGATGCCATGGCCGCTCACGTGGCCGCGCAAATTCCCCCACCCTGGCCACCGGCTCCCACGTCAGTGGCCACCTCCCTATGCGAGCCGTACCGCGACTTCATCG
>PNMH01000132.1 GCA_013823505.1 Polaromonas sp.
AGCAAGTGGGCGGTGTTCCGCTACATCCAGCTGCCCAAGATGCGCGGCGTGCTCATGATCGCGGTGCTGCTGCGCTTCATGGACAGTTTCATGATCTACACCGAGCCCTTCGTGCTCACCGGTGGCGGCCCCGGCAACGCCACCACGTTCCTGTCGCAGTACCTCACCACCAAGGCGGTCGGCCAGTTCGACCTGGGGCCGGCGGCGGCGTTCTCCCTCATCTACTTCCTCATCATCCTGCTGTTCTGCTTTGTGCTCTACAACTGGATGCAGAGCCTGGGCACGTCGGAAAAGGAGCAGGGCCATGGATAACCGGCGTTTCAAGAAGAGGACGCTGTTCCTCATCGCCTACCTGGTCTTCGCGCTCCTGCCCATTTACTGGATGGTCAACATGAGCTTCAAGACGAACCAGGAAATCCTGTCCTCGTTCACGTTGTGGCCAGCCGAT
Source organism: Polaromonas sp. (assembly GCA_013823505.1). The sequence goes on from PNMH01000132.1 coordinate 449, forward strand.
TTCACCTGGGCCAACTACAAGACGATCTTCACCGACCCGTCGTGGTACTCGGGCTACATCAACAGCCTGATCTACGTCGGTATCAACACGGTGATTTCACTCACCGTGGCGCTGCCGGCGGCCTACGCGTTTTCGCGCTACCGCTTCCTGGGCGACAAGCATGTGTTCTTCTGGCTGCTCACCAACCGCATGACACCGCCCGCGGTGTTTCTGCTGCCGTTCTTCCAGCTCTACACCACGCTCGGTTTGATGGACACGCACATCGCCGTGGCCATGGCGCACCTGCTGTTCAACGTGCCGCTGGCGGTGTGGATTCTGGAAGGCTTCATGAGTGGCATCCCGCGCGAGATCGACGAAACCGCCTACATCGACGGCTACAGCTTCCCGCGCTTCTTCTTCACCATCTTCCTGCCGCTGATCAAGGCCGGCGTGGGTGTGGCGGCGTTCTTCTGCTTCATGTTCAGCTGGGTCGAGCTGCTGCTGGCGCGCACGCTCACCAGCGTGAACGCCAAGCCCATCGTGGCCACCATGACGCGCACCGTGAGCGCCAGCGGCATGGACTGGGCCACGCTGGCTGCGGCGGGCGTGCTCACCATCGTGCCCGGCGCCATCGTCATCTGGTTCGTGCGGCACTACATCGCCAAAGGCTTTGCCATGGGGAGGGTCTGACATGTTCACCTGGATGGTCTGGACCACACCGGTCGCTGTTTTCTTCACCTGCATCGCGCTCATGCTCGTCGGCATGACCGTGTGGGAAATCAAGTCCCCCACGGTCGAGCGCAAAGGCTTCCTGCCCATGGTCACCACGCGCGGCGACCGCCTCTTCATCGGCCTGCTCGGCGCGGCCTACATCAACCTGGCCTTCATCGGCATGGCCGGCTGGCTCACGCAGTGGCTCTCGCTGGAGCAGGAGCCCAGCATCTGGATCTCTTTCGTTGCGTCCATGGCCTGGCTGGTACTGGCGCTGCGCAAGGGCTGATCGCTTCATGGTCTTCGGTATTCGGCCCGTTGCTTCCCCGGGGCCGAGACCTGTCACACACCGGGGAAGCACACCGATCGAGGAGACAAACATGAGATTGCGACACACACCACTGGCCCTGGCAGCCTTGCTCGCCATGGGCTCCTTGCCCGCCTGGGCCGACGAGGCCGCCGCGAAGAAGTGGATTGACAGCGAGTTCCAGCCCTCCACCCTCACCAAGGCCCAGCAGGCCGCCGAGATGAAGTGGTTCATCGACGCCGCAGCCAAGCTCAAGGCCAAGGGCGTGAAGGAGATTTCGGTGGTGTCCGAGACCATCACCACGCACGAGTACGAGAGCAAGACGCTGGCCAAGGCCTTCGCCGAGATCACCGGCATCACCGTCAAGCACGACCTGATTCAAGAGGGTGACGTGGTCGAAAAGCTGCAGACCTCCATGCAGTCGGGCAAGTCGATCTACGACGGCTGGATCAGCGACTCCGACCTGATCGGTACGCACTACCGCTACGGCAAGATGATGAACCTGACCGACTACATGGCCGGCAAGGGCAAGGAGTACACCAACCCGGGCCTGGACATCAAGGACTTCATCGGCACCAGCTTCACCACTGCGCCCGACGGCAAGCTCTACCAGCTGCCCGACCAGCAGTTCGCCAACCTGTACTGGTTCCGCGCCGACCTGTTCGCTCGTCAAGATCTGAAAGACAAGTTCAAGGCCAAGTACGGCTACGACCTGGGCGTGCCGTTGAACTGGAGCGCGTACGAGGACATCGCCGCCTTCTTCAGCGAAGACGTCAAGACCATCGACGGCAAGCCGATCTACGGTCACATGGACTACGGCAAGAAGGACCCGTCGCTGGGCTGGCGCTTCACCGACGCCTGGCTCTCGATGGCCGGCACCGCCGACATCGGCATTCCCAACGGCAAGCCGGTGGACGAGTGGGGCATTCGCGCCAGCGCCGACGGCTGCACACCGCTGGGTGCCAGCGTCTCGCGCGGTGGTGCCACCAACTCGCCGGCCGCTGTGTACGCGCTCACCAAGTACATCGACTGGATGAAGAAGTACGCGCCCAAGGAAGCCACCGGCATGACCTTCGGCGAAGCCGGCCCGGTGCCCGCCCAAGGCCAGATTGCGCAGCAGATCTTCTGGTACACCGCCTTCACCGCCGACATGACCAAGCCCGGCCTGCCGGTGGTGAATGCCGATGGCACGCCCAAGTGGCGCATGGCGCCCGGTCCAAACGGCCCGTACTGGAAGCAGGGCATGCAGAACGGCTACCAGGACGTGGGTTCGTGGTCCTTCTTCAACGGGCACGACGAGAACAAGACGGCAGCCGCCTGGCTGTACGCGCAGTTCGTGACCGCCAAGACCACCTCGCTGAAAAAGACCATCGTGGGCCTCACGCCCATCCGTGAGAGCGACATCCAGAGCAAGGCCATGACCGATCTGGCGCCCAAGCTGGGTGGCCTGGTCGAGTTCTACCGCAGCCCGGCCCGCGTGGCGTGGACGCCCACCGGCACCAACGTGCCCGACTACCCCAAGCTGGCCCAGCTCTGGTGGCAGAACGTGGCGCAGGCCGTGACGGGCGAGAAGACGCCGCAGGTGGCCATGGACAACCTGGCCGAGCAGATGGACCAGGTCATGAGCCGCCTGGAGCGTGCGGGCATGGAGCGCTGCGCGCCCAAGCTCAATCCCAAAGGCGATCCCGCCAAGTACCTGAGCGACAAGGCCGCCCCCTGGAAGAAGCTGGCCAACGAGAAGCCCAAGGGAGAGACCATTGCCTACGACCAGCTGCTCAACGCATGGAAGAATGGCAAGGCACGCTGATGTGATGCATCGGTTTTTGTAGCAACCTGCCCTCTGTGCCGCTCTGGCGCAGAGGGCCACTCCCCTCCCCATGAAACGCGCAGACCTGCTTGAATCACTGCCCCGCCACGGTGTGTACGACCTGGCGGTCGTCGGTGGTGGTGCCACCGGCTTGGGGGTGGCGCTCGACGCCGCGCTGCGTGGTTTTTCGGTCGTCTTGCTGGAGTCGCACGACTTCGCGGGCGGCACCTCTTCCCGTTCCACCAAACTGCTGCACGGAGGCGTGCGTTACCTCGCTCAGGGCAATCTGGCGCTGGTGCGGGAAGCGCTGGCCGAGCGCGCCACGGTGCTCCGCATCGCACCGCATCTGGCGCAGCCGCTGCCCTTCGTCATGCCGTCCTACCACTGGTGGCAAACCCCTTTTTACGGCATCGGCCTCAAGCTGTACGACCTGCTGGCCGGCAGCGCCGGGCTCGGTCGCACCGAATTCCTCAGCCGCGCACAAACCCTGCAGGCCCTACCCGGCGTGAACCCTGATGGCTTGCGCGGTGGCGTCAAGTACTGGGACGGACAGTTCGACGACGCTCGCCTCGCGCTGGCCCTGGCCCGCAGCGCCGAGGCCGCCGGCGCCCAGGTGTTGAACTACGCCGAGGTGACGGCGGTGCGCCAGATCGCAGGTGGCGAAGCCCCCCGGTCGTCGCTGGACGTGACGGATCGACTGGGTGGCGCGAGCCTCCAGTTGCACGCTCGCTGCGTGGTCAATGCCACCGGCGTCTGGGTCGATGCCTTGCGCGACCACACCCAGCCGCCCGCCAACCCGGGCACACCTTCGCACATGGTCAGTCCCAGCCAGGGTGTGCACGTCGTGGTCGACCGCGACTTCATGCCTGGCGGCCATGCGCTCCTGGTCCCCAAGACGCGCGATGGCCGTGTGCTGTTTGCCGTGCCGTGGCTGGGCAAGCTGGTGCTGGGCACCACCGACACACCGCGCCGAGACCTGCCTCGCGAACCCGACGCCTTTGCCGAAGAACTCGAATTCATCCTCAGCGAGGCCAGCCAAGCGTTGAGCCGACCGGTGCGCCGCGAAGACATCAAAAGCATCTGGGTGGGCTTGCGCCCGCTGGTGGCGGCGCCTGCCGCTGCCGAGGGCGGCACCAAGGTGCTCTCGCGCGAACACACCATCGTGGTCGATCCCAACGGCCTGGTCACCGTGACCGGTGGCAAATGGACCACCTACCGTGCGATGGCCGAAGACGTGCTCGAACGCTGCTTCGCCGGCCAGCTCCTGCCGCGACGGGCGGGCGGGCAGAGCGCGGCGCATGCGCTCAAAGGCGCCGCGGTGGGCAGCCCGGCCATACCCCTGCATGCTGCGCCCGGTCTGCATCTGTATGGCTCAGACGGGGCGCAGGTGAACGATTGCCCCGGGCAAGGCAACGCCCTGGGGGGTGGTCTGACCGAAGCCATGGTGCGCTACGCCGCCCGCTTCGAACACGCGCAGACGGTGGAGGACGTGCTCGCACGGCGCTCGCGCATCCTGTTCCTGGACGCCGCCGAGGCCGCCCGACTGGCGCCCACCGTGGCCAACATCCTCCAGCAGGAGCTGGGCACGGACCCGGCGCTGCGGTCGTTTCTGGACCTGTGCACCCGGTATCTGCCCGCCTCCAACGCAGTTTAGAGGTATTTCGCAGGCCAGTACGTTGACAGTCCGCTGAATCCATGTGATACTGCGCGGCTTCGCTCCAAAAAAGCGAGACAATCTGCCCACTCGGACAGAGTTGGAGCCGGCGTCAAGCCGCTCCGGTTCTCGACGACGGGCCCAAGACTGATCACTCCCGGCCGTGGTGGCTGGGGGGATTCAAGTTGGGACTTAAATCAAATGATCCAAACGCAATCTCGACTCGATGTTGCCGACAACACGGGTGCCAAGTCCGTGATGTGCATCAAGGTGCTCGGCGGCTCCAAGCGGCGTTACGCCAGCGTGGGCGACGTCATCAAGGTCACCATCAAAGAAGCAGCGCCCCGTGGCCGCGTCAAAAAAGGCGAGGTTTACAACGCTGTGGTGGTTCGCACCGCCAAGGGCATCCGTCGTCAAGACGGCGCTCTCATCAAATTCGACGGCAACGCAGCAGTGTTGCTCAACGCCAAGCTGGAGCCCATCGGCACCCGCATCTTCGGACCGGTGACGCGCGAGCTGCGCACCGAAAAGTTCATGAAGATCGTGTCGCTGGCGCCCGAGGTTCTCTGAGGAATCATCATGAACAAGATTCGCAGTGGTGACGAAGTCATCGTGATCGCAGGACGCGACAAGGGCAAGCGCGGCAAGGTCGTGCTCCGTGCCGACGACAGCAAGCTCGTCGTTGAGGGCGTGAACATCGTCAAGAAGCACGCCAAGCCGAACCCCATGAAGGGTGTGACCGGCGGCATCATCGAAAAAACCATGCCCATCCACCAGTCCAACATCGCCATCTTCAATGGCGCCACGGGCAAGGCAGATCGCGTGGGCATCAAGCTCCTGGCTGACGGCAAGAAAGTGCGCGTCTTCAAGTCCAGCGGCGAAGAAATCAAGGCGGCATGACCATGGCACGTTTGCAAGACATTTTCCGCGACACCATCGCGCCCAGCCTGGTGGAGAAGTTCGGCTACAAGTCGATCATGGAGGTGCCCCGCATCACCAAGATCACGCTGAACATGGGTGTGAGCGAAGCAGTGGCTGACAAAAAGGTCATGGACAACGCCGTGGGCGACCTGACCAAGATCGCCGGCCAGAAACCCGTGGTGACGAAAGCCCGCAAGGCGATCGCCGGTTTCAAGATCCGCGAGCAGCAAGCCATCGGCTGCATGGTGACCCTGCGCGGCGCCAAGATGTACGAATTCCTGGATCGCTTTGTCACCGTGGCTCTGCCCCGGGTGCGCGACTTCCGTGGTATCTCCGGTCGCTCGTTTGACGGCCGTGGCAACTACAACGTCGGCGTCAAAGAGCAGATCATTTTCCCTGAGATCGAGTACGACAAGGTTGATGCCTTGCGCGGCCTCAACATCAGCATCACGACGACCGCCAAGAACGACGAAGAGTGCAAGGCTCTTCTGGCTGGTTTCCGTTTCCCGTTCAAGAACTGAGGTGGCGCGTGGCTAAACAAGCACTACTGCAACGTGAACTCAAGCGCGAAAAACTCGCCGCCAAGTTCGCCAAGAAATACAACGAATTCAAAGCCGTCGCCAACGACGTCAAGAAGTCCGACGAAGAGCGTGATGCGGCCCGCCTGGGTCTGCAAAAGCTGCCCCGCAACTCGAACCCGACCCGTCAGCGCAACCGCTGCGAGATCACTGGTCGTCCGCGCGGCACTTTCGCTCATTTCGGCCTGGCTCGCGCCAAGGTCCGTGAAATGGCGTTTGCCGGCGAGATCCCCGGCATCACCAAAGCCAGCTGGTAAGCCCTAGGAGAACCACAAATGAGCATGAGTGATCCTATCGCCGACATGTTGACCCGCATCCGCAACGCGCAGATGGTCGAGAAGTCCACCGTGTCGATGCCGGCCTCCAAGGTCAAAGCCGCGATCGCCCAAGTCCTGAAGGACGAGGGTTACATCGACGGATTCCAGGTCAAGAACAACGACGGCAAGAGCGAACTCGAAATCGCCTTGAAGTACTACGCTGGCCGTCCCGTGATCGAACGCATCGAGCGTGTGAGCCGCCCCGGCCTGCGCGTTTACCGCGGTCGCAACGCCATCCCCCAGGTCCAGAACGGTCTGGGTGTGGCCATCGTCACCACGCCTCAGGGTGTGATGACCGATCGCAAGGCTCGCGCCACCGGTGTCGGCGGCGAAGTCCTGTGTTACGTCGCCTGATGCGGGCGTTGAGGAGCAATTAATGTCACGTATTGGAAAACTGCCGGTCTCCATCCCTGCCGGGGTCGAGATCGCCGTCAAAGACGACCTGATCAACGTCAAGGGCACCCTTGGTGCCCTGGCGCTGGCGCAAAACGCGCTGGTCAAGGTCGAAAGCAACAACGGCGCGCTGACTTTCGTTCCCGTGAACGAGTCCCGCGAAGCCAACGCCATGTCGGGCACCATGCGTCAGCTGGTGAACAACATGGTCAACGGCGTCAGCAAGGGCTTCGAGAAGAAGCTCACGCTGCTGGGCGTGGGCTACAAAGCCCAGGCGCAAGGCACCAAACTCAACCTGACGGTGGGCTACTCCCATCCCGTGGTGATGGACATGCCAGCCGGTATCAAGGTGGAAACGCCGACGCCGACCGAAATCCTGATCAAGGGTTCGGACCGTCAGCGCGTTGGTCAGGTCGCTTCCGAAGTGCGGGCCGTGCGCCCCCCCGAGCCT
>PNMH01000133.1 GCA_013823505.1 Polaromonas sp.
AAGGTGCCATAGCCGATGAAGTTGGCGGGCACGTGCAGCTTCATCCACCAGCTTTGCAGCGCGGGCACCAGCGGCTGGATTTCATGGGCTTCGCGAATCACCGTGTACCAGAGCAGGAAGCCCACGGCAGCGCTCACCACCAGCATGACGAACGCGCCCATGCGGCGGGTTTTGTACTGGTCTTCGTAATACAGATAGAAAGCAGCCGTCATCCAGCAGAACAACACGAACACCTCGTAGAGGTTGCTCACCGGGATGTGGCCGATGTCCGGGCCGATCTGGTGGCTCTCATACCAACGCACCATGGTGCCGATGAGCGCCAGCGTCACGGCTACCCAGGCCAGGCGCGAACCCAGCAGCTCGAACGTGTCGCCAGCTCGGGTGAACATGCCCATCCAGTAAAACGCAGTGCTCATGAAGAACAACATGCTCATCCAGAGGATGGCTGACTGGCTGGAGATGAAGTACTTCAGCATGAACATCTGGTCGGCGCGCGCCAGATCAGCGGTGCCCGCAGGCGTCTGGTACAGCCAGATCGCCAGCAACGCAAACGCCGCCACCGTCACCGACAAGGCCCGCAGAGGCCGCCAGAACCAGCCGAGCCAGATCAAGGACGGGGCGGTGCCCGCCAGGATGGCCTTTTCGTACCCGTCCATGGACGCGCCGTACAGCGCAAACGCGATGGCCGTGCCGGCCACGATCAACGCGGCAAACAGCCAATCCCACACATTGCGGCGCGCGAAGTAGCTGGGCTCGAGGCCTTGGCCACCCCGGTCTTTTTTCAGTTCAATGGTCTGGTTCGCGGTGGCGGTATTCATGCTGGCACCTTCAACAACTGGGTCTTCAGAACTTCAAATTCACGGTCGGCTTCCATCGTCTTGCGGTTGGACGACAGGGCCATGGTGGCGGTGGATGACTGGTCTGCCGAGGGGGCGAGCCACACCCACAGGCGACGCTCACGCACGTAGAGCATGGCGAACACGCCCACGATCAACAGCAGACAGCCGAGATAGACGATGTTCTGACCCGGAGCGCGCGCGACCTGAAACACGCTGGCCTGCACGTGCGTGAAGTCCTTGAGCTGGAACGTCATGGGTGCGGGATAGAAAAAGGTGTCGCTCAGGCTGATCACGGCCTGCGTCATGAACTGTTGGGTAGCGTCGTTGCGCTCCACCGGCGCGAGACCAGCACGCTCGCGGCTGATCTGCAGCAGCTCGAACAGCGTGCCGTTCAGGATGCGAACCAGCACTTCGCTGGCGCGCTCGCGTTCGGCCTGGGGCACATTGTTCTCGAGGAAATTCGACACGGCCTGCAAGCCGCCCTGCACCGGGGGCTTGGTGGCGGGGGCGTTCGCCACCGGCGTGATCTGCGCGGCGGGCTCGACCCCGGCAAACAACGCGAGTGCGCGTGTGGCCGAGGCCACCAGGGCTTCGGCCAGTTCCGGGCGCCCGTCTTCGACCGCCGACAACGCGTAGCGCCGCACAGCGAGTTCTCGCATCTGGGGGTCATCCAGCGCGGCGCGCAGGCGCACGAAGCCGTCCATGCTGTCGTTCTCATCCACTGGGATGCGCAGGTAGCGGAAAGGCTCGGACGGCGTCTCGCGCAGGCCCAGCAGGTACATGCGCGCGCCCTCGATCTCCATCGGCAGCATGTAGTTGTGGTACTCCACCGCCTGGCCAGCTGCGTCGCGCAGTTTGTAGGTGATGCTCGGCCCCACGTTGCGCAGGGTTTTTTCGGTGGTGGTCTTGTGGCCACTGCCCAGGCGGCTCTCGATCGAGCTGCGCAGATCGACCTTGCGCACGTCCACGCCCGCAGCCGCCGGGTTCACGCCGGCAAAATTCTCGACGTTGATCGTGCGCAGGCCGGTGTACTCCAGCATCAGCTTGTCGTCGCCGTTGCTCAAGGCGCTCGATCCGCCAATGGTGCCTTCAATCTCGAAGGGCCGCGTGGGCCGGTTCAACGGCACGGCCTGCAGCTTCACGCGCGAGCCACCGTCGTCAAAGCTCGACTGGTAAATGTTGATGCCGCGGTGACTCGCCGGATGGTTCACCTCCACGCGCGCTTCCTTCTTCTCACCCGTCTCTAGGTCGGTGATCACGATGTCGCTGGCGAACAGCTTGGGCATGCCGGTCTCGTAGTACTCGACGATGAACTTCTTGAGTTCGACCGAAAACGGCAGGTCTTGCAGCAGCACACCGGTGGGCTGGGCCAGGATGGCCGTGCTGGCGGTGGTGCCTTCGGTCACCAGCAGGTTGGCGCGGAAGGTCGGGTTGCTGGACGAGAGGCGGTGCTGGGCCGGCACATCGGCAATCAGGCCACCGCCGGTGAACGCCGACTTTCCGTTGAACCAGGTCTGCGCGCGCACCATGAGGTCGCCATCCAGCAAGCCGCCGATGCAGACCAGCACGATGGCGCTGTGCGCCGCGATGTAGCCGATCTTGTTGGCGGCGCCGGTCTTGGCCGCCACCATCCAGCCCTGCCCTTGTGGCGTGTCGCGCGACTGCAGCTTGACCTTCCAGCCCGAACCCAGCAGGGTCTGCCCGATGCGGTTGGCCGCCGCCTGCGGCGTCTCCACCAGCGTGCTTTCAGCGCGGTGCGGAAACGCCTTCAAACTCTGCTCGCGGATGTTTTCCTTGTAGACCTTGAAGTCGGTCAGGATCTTGGGCGTGTTGCGGGCAATGCACAGGCTCGTGCTCACCACCAAAAAGGCCAGGATCAGCAAAAACCACCACGCGCTGTAGACCGATGTCAGATTGGCGCTGGCGAACACGTCGGCCCAAAACGGCCCGAACTGGTTGACGTAGTTGTTGAACGGCTCGTGCTGTTTGACGACGGTGCCGATCACCGACGCGATGCAGATGACGGTGAGCAGCGAAATCGAGAACCGCATCGACGACAACAACTCCACCGTCTCGCTGACGATGCGCGAGCCGGTTCGGATGTGCAGGCCTTGGGTGGAAACGGTCATGGAACTGGGGGGAGAACGGTTCAACAAAAAGGGCGTTTCCAGTGAACCCGGAACACGCCCTGTTGTGATGCTGTTTTTCGCTGGCGGTTCACCGCCAACAGGCATTAATGCATTGTGTCGCTAAATATTAACGTCCACTTATATCCCAGCGGACGATCCAGGGCAAATCCCTGCGCCTGACTCAGCGCAGCCCGGCGATGAAATCGGCCACCGCCTTGATTTCGCGATCATTCATCTTCGCAGCGACACCCGTCATCTGGACGTTGTTGGCGCGCGTGCCATCGCGGAAATGCTTGAGCTGGGTTTCGGTGTATTCGGCGTGCTGACCGGACAAGCGTGGGTACTGAGCAGGAATGCCGGCACCGTTGGGGCTGTGGCAACCAGCGCAGGCGGCGATCTGGCGGTCAGGGATGCCGCCACGGTAGATGCGCTCGCCCAGGGTGACGAGGTCCTTGTCGGTGGCGGCACCCGGCGTGCCCTTCTGGGATGCGAGCCAGAAGCCGATGTTGCGCATGTCTTCGTCGGACAGAGCGGCCGAGAAGCCCGCCATGATGGCGTTGGCGCGCTTGCCGGACTTGAATTCGTGCAACTGCTTGATCAGGTATTCGGGGTGCTGCTGCGCCAGTTTGGGGTTCACCGGCGTGGTCGAGTTGCCGTCGGCGGCGTGGCAGGCCACACAGACCTGACCGTACAACGCTGCGCCTTTGGCCATATCGGGCTTGACCGACTGTGCCTGAACACTGAACGACAAAGCCACAGCAGCGGCGGCGCAAAGAAGGGAAACAGGCAATTTCATGACGGGACTGGCGTCGCGGGCGACGTGTTCGGGTTGAAGAATTTCGCGATCTGACGGGTTACAGCCATTCGATTTTACAATGCCCTCTCGGGAAAACCCCCCAATGACCCAGAACCACACTCCAGCCTCCCCCCCTGCTTCCCCGTCCGCGGACGCCAAAAGCCCCCAAGCCCGGACACCCAACGCTGGAAAACCCACCGATCCGCTGAACCCCGATGTGAAGATCGCGCACGGCTGGTTGCACACCGCCCGCTTCCTCACCACCGCCCCGCAACTCGAACACCTGCCGCCGCTCACCGTGCCCGAAGTGGCCTTTGTCGGCCGCTCCAACGCCGGCAAGTCCACCTGCATCAACACCCTGACGCAGCAAAAGCGCCTGGCCTTCGCGTCCAAGACCCCTGGGCGCACGCAGAGCATCAACCTGTTCTCGCTCGGCAAGCAAGGTGTGACCGACGCGGTGCTGGCCGATTTGCCGGGCTACGGCTACGCGGCCGTGCCGCGCGAGGCCAAGCTGCGCTGGCAGCGTGTGATGGGCAACTACCTGCTCACGCGCGAAAACCTCAAGGGCGTGGTGCTGCTGATCGACCCGCGCCTGGGTCTGACCGAACTCGACGACATCCTGCTCGAAGTGATCCGGCCGCGCGTGCAGGAAGGCCTGAAGTTCCTGGTGCTGCTCACCAAGTCCGACAAGCTCAACCACGCCGAAGCGCAAAAGGCGCTGTCGATTGCGCGACTGCAGTCGGGTGGCGGCGAGGCGAGACTCTTCTCGGCTTTGAAGAAGAAGGGCCTGGACGAAGTGGCCCAGATGCTTTGGCGCTGGACGCACGAGGATGGCCCCGCCGTGGCCGCACCGGCCCCGGTCGAAGAACCCGAAGACGAGCCGCCCGCTCTCGATTGACCGTGTGCGGGCCCAAGGAGACCGCCCGCCATGATCGACACCTTTCAACAAACCCTCCCGCACGGCATCACCTTGAGCTGCCGCGCCGCCGGTGAACGCGGGCGGCCGGTACTGCTGTTTCTCCACGGTTTCCCGGAAGCCGCGTTTGTGTGGGACGAGTTGCTCGCGCATTTCGCAAAGCCCGAACACGGCGGCTACCGCTGTGTGGCGCCCAACCTGCGCGGCTTTGAGAAGTCGAGTGCACCCGCCGAGGTGGCGGCCTACCGGGCCAAGCCGCTGGTTCAAGACCTCACCGCGTTGATCAAGGTCATCACCCAGGACAGCCCCACGCCAGGGCAGCTGGCCTGCCTGGTGGCGCATGACTGGGGCGGCGCACTGGCCTGGAGCGTGGCCGCGCAGCATCCAGCAGCCATGCGTCGCCTGGCCATCGTCAACGCGCCCCACCCCGCCACCTTCCAGCGCGAACTGGCGAATTCGCCGACGCAGCAAGCGTCCAGCGCCTACATGAACTTTCTCGCGCGCCCGGATGCGCCGGCATTGCTCGCCGAGAACGATTTCGCACGCCTGTGGCCCTTCTTCACCAACATGGCGGCCGACAGCGGACCCATGGCCTGGCTGGACGAGGCCATGCGCGAGCGCTACCGCGAGGTCTGGCGCCAGGGACTGCAAGGGCCCTGCGCCTACTACGCGGCTTCGCCCTTGCGCCCGCCCACCGCGAGCGACGCGGGTGCAGCGGGCGTTCAGCTGCCGCGAGAACGGGTGACGGTGAACGTGCCCACGCTGGTGGTCTGGGGGCTGGGCGACACCGCTCTGCCTGAAGCCTTGCTGGATGGCCTCGACGAATTTGTGCCCGATCTGCGCATCGAACGCGTGCCTGGGGCCACCCACTGGATCGTGCACGAACAGCCGCAGCAGGTGGCCGAGTTGATCGGCGATTTCGTGAATGCCTGAGCGGGCGCGCTCAGAGGCCGGCGTAGAAAGAAGCCTCGCCTTCGGGCCGCGTTTTGAAGCGCTTGTGCACCCAGTAGTACTGCTCGGGCGTGGCGCGGATGAAGCCTTCGAGGTACGTGTTCATCATGGCCGTGTCGGCTTCCACATCGCCCGTGGGGTAGTTGGCCCAGGGCGCATGCACCGTCACCTCGTAGCCCTCTTTCGTCAGCCGGCTGACCACCGGAACCACCCTCGCTCGGGCCATGCGGGCGAACCTTGAGAGCGACGTGATGGTGGCGGTCTGCACGCCGAAAAACGGCACAAAGACCGAGTCGCGCGTGCCGTAGTCCATGTCGGGCAGCAAGTACATCGGCAGTCCCTGGCGCAACGCTGCCACCAGCGGCTTGAGGCCCTGGCGCATGGCCACGATGTGGGGTTCGCCGAAACGCTGGCGCCCTTGCGACATCCAGCGGTCCACATCGGCATTGAGCTGCTCGGCGTAGATGCCGCAGAACCGCCGCTCCAGGTGAGCGGTCAGGGCGGTCCAGCCCGCGTCCATGCCCACGAAGTGCGGTGCGAACAGCACCGTGGGCTCGTTGCCGGCCAGCGCCTGCAGATCGCCGGTGAGTATCAGGCGGCTGCGAACGGTGGCGTCGCTGGCCTCCCACAGCCAGCTGCGGTCCAGCCATGCCTGGGCGAAATAAACGAAATGTTGGCGCACCGCGCGCTTGCGCTCCTCGGTTCCCTGTTCGGGAAAGCACAAACCCCAGTTGGTGAGCGCGATGCGCCGGCGGCGAGCGGCCACCAGGTGCAAAGCCTGGCCCAGCACCCAGCCCAGAGCCCGCACCCACGACAGGGGCAGGCTCGCCAGCAGGCGCATGAACAACACGCCCATCCGGTTGGTGATGCCACCCGGGGGCAGCTGATGCCCGGAGGCGGGAAGAGGCTGGGACATCAACGGGTCGGCGGTGGGGTCTTGTAACGGTCGTACGACCAGAGGTATTGCGCCGGGCATTCTCGCACCAGCGCCTCCATCGCCAGGTTGATCTGGCGGGCCGCCTGCACCGGGTCACCGTCCAAGGAGCCGAACGCCCGGACATGCACCCGGTAGCCCCGACCCCAACTCAAGCGCTCGCCCCAGCTGACCAGCACTTGCGTTTGGCCCGCCTGGGCCAGCCTCGCCGACAGTGTCATGGTGTAAGCGTCGCGCCCGAAGAACGGCGCCCAAACGCCCTGGCCGCTGGGGGGCACCTGATCGGGCAGCAGCCCAACCGCGTCGCCCGCCTTGAGGGCCTTGATGAGCTGCTTCACACCCGCCAGGGTGGTGGGCGCGGTGAGCAGGCCGGGGCGCTGGCGAGCGCCGGCCACCAGGTCGCGCAGCGCCGCCTGGCGCGCCGGGCGAAACAGCACCGTCATGGGGTGGCGCGCGCCAAAGCGCCGGGCGTAGGCCTGGGCGGTGATTTCAAAACAGCCCAGGTGCGGCGTGAGGAACAACACGCCAGAGCCGCCCGCCTGCGCAGCCTCGATGTGGGCAGCACCGTCCCACTCCACGTGCACCGGCCGGCCCAGCCACAGCCGCGGCAACTCGGCCACCAGCTTGCCGGCTTCCCCCACGGAGCGCAGCGCAAGACCTTTGGAGTAACCGGCCTGCGCGGCGTGGTTCAGCAGGCGTCGGCGGTAGCGGCCGGACAGAAGAAAGCTTGCCCAGCCCAGCACCCAGCCCAGCCCGTGCAACACCGGCAGCGGCAACAGACTCAAGGCACGGAAGAGGGAATGAACTAGCGAGGCCAAGGAAGTGGGAGGGACGTGGACCCCGGCACAAGTTGTTCGGGGGTCGGGCGGGACAAAGACCTTGGTCTAGAATCCGCCCATCGCCGAGTTA
>PNMH01000134.1 GCA_013823505.1 Polaromonas sp.
GAAGAGTGGCTTTCCCAACGTGAACGCTGATCGCGCTTCCCAGACCCAGCCATCCGCTGGGTCTCTTTTTGAGCTGGTGCTGATGGTGCCCGAAGCCTCGGTCGAGGCTGTGAGCGAGGCACTGGATGCGCTCGACGCCCTGAGCACCTCGGTGGAAGACGCCGACGCCATGACCGACGCCGAGCAAGCCTTGTTTGGCGAGCCCGGCATGCCGCCCCCCAAGGAGGGTTGGCAGCGTTCGCGTGTGGTCGCGCTCTTCGCGTCCGAGACGGCGGCGCGCGAGGCGGCCGACTTGCTCAAGCTGCAGGACTTCTTTGCGGGCTGCGCGGTGCTGGGTGTGCAGGCGGTGCCCGAACAAGATTGGGTGCGTTTGACCCAATCTCAGTTCACCCCGGTGGAAATCACGCCCACGTTCTGGATCGTGCCGAGCTGGCACGAGCCGCCTGCCGCCGCTGAGCAGGTCATCCGGCTCGACCCCGGGCTGGCGTTCGGCACCGGCACGCACCCCACCACGCGCATGTGTCTGCGCTGGACGGCCCAAAACCCTCCTCTGGATTCCCGCGTGCTCGACTACGGTTGCGGCTCCGGCATCCTCGCCATCGGCGCGGCCAAGTTCGGTGCGCGCGAGATCGTGGCGGTGGACATCGACCCGGCCGCCGTGGAGTCGACCCGGCTCAATGCCTCGGCCAACCACGTCACCCTGAGCGAAGGCCTCCCCGACATCGCCCGGGGTGAGCACGACCTGGTGCTGGCCAACATCCTCGCCACGCCGCTGAAGGTGCTGGCGCCGCTGTTGTGCTCCCATGTTCGTCCGGGCGGTCATCTGGTGCTGGCGGGCATCCTCGCGCGCCAGGCCGAGGAGCTGATCGAAGCCTATGCGCCCTGGGTGGCGTTGCAGGTCAGCGACGAAGAAGAGGGCTGGATCCTCATGACCGCGGTCAAGGCCTGAGCCGCCGCACAGCGCCCCCGATAATCGGCGCATGAGCTTCACCACCCGTTGTCCGGCCTGCGGTACGACCTTCAAGATCGTTGCCGATCAACTGAAGATTTCCGAAGGCTGGGTGCGTTGTGGTCATTGCGCCGATGTGTTCGACGCGACGCTTTACCTGGAGCCTTGGTCGCCCGACGCTCCCGCTCCCACGGGTGCCACCACCCCAACGGCAACACCCTCGTCAGCGCAGCCCCAACTCACCGTCGCCAGCGACCCGAGCGAAGACGAGCTCATCACGCGGCCGCCAGCACTGTTGCCCGAGGAGTCGAACGTCGAGGCACCGGAAGAGGCCGATTTCGGCACCGAGCTTCAGCGCTTTGCCGCCGCCAAGGCCGCTGCAGATGCCTCGGCAGCTGCAGCGAAGGCTGCGGACGTGGCGGTGTCCAAGAGCCCAACTGTCGCAGCACCCGCACCGGTCGCCGAGTCAGGCGACGAAGCGGTGGACTCGGTCGTGCCCGATGCCGTTCCGGGTTTTGTGCGCCAGGCCCGTCGACGCGCCTTCTGGCAATCGCCCGGCGTGCGCATCGGCTTGTCGTTGCTGGTCTTGTTGCTCGGGGCCTTGCTGGCCGCGCAATGGGCGCTTCATGAGCGCGACCGAATCGCAGCCTGGCGGCCCGATTTGAAACCGCTGCTGGAACAGGCCTGCGCGCCGCTGGGGTGTCGTGTGGGCGCTGTGCGCAACATCGAGGCCATCGTGATCGACAGTTCCGCGCTGGTTCGTCGGCTGGGCAATTTCCACTCGTTTGACCTCGTGCTCAAGAACACGTCCGACATGGCCTTGGCGCTCCCGGCGTTGGAGCTGAGCCTGACCGACACGCGCGACGCGGTCATCTCTCGGCGCGTGTTCCTGCCCGAAGAGTGGCCGGACGCCCCCGAGGTGTTGCCTGCCCAGGGCTCACTCACCGTGAGCTTTCGCCTGTCGCTGTCGGTCGATGAAGCCACGCCCATGGCCGGCTACCGCGCCCTCGTTTTCTACCCCTGACACCCTCCCACCTTCCTGATTGACATCACCATGCCCATCCTTGTTTGCGGATCGCTCGCCTTCGATACCATCATGACGTTTGAGGGACGCTTTGCCGAGCAGATCCTGCCCAGCCAGTTGCACATCCTCAACGTGTCGTTTCTCGTGCCCGCCCTGCGCCGCGAATACGGCGGCTGCGCCGGCAACATCGCCTATGGCCTTCGGCAGTTGGGCGCACACGCTGTGCCGCTGGCCACGCTGGGCAACGATGGTCAGGAATACCTGGAGCGACTTCAGTCGCTGGGTGTGGACACCGCACATGTGAACAGTGCAACCGAGAGCTACACCGCGCAAGCCATGATCATGACGGACCGCGACAACAACCAGATCACCGCTTTCCACCCGGGCGCCATGTCCATGGCCCACGACAACCCGGTCCCCGCGCGCACGGACATCGCGGTGGCGATCATTTCGCCCGATGGTCGCGACGCGATGCTGACCCACGCGCAGCAGTTGCACGCAGCGGGTGTGCCCTTCGTGTTTGATCCGGGCCAGGGCCTGCCCATGTTCAACGGTGAGGAGCTCAAGCAGTTCATCGAACTCGCCACCTGGATCACGGTAAACGACTACGAAGGCAAGATGTTGTCCGACCGCACTGGGTGGTCGTTCGAAGACATTGCATCGCGCGTGCGTGGGCTCATCGTCACGCTGGCCGAGCACGGTTGCGAGGTGTGGGAAGGCGGTCAGAAGACCGTGGTGCCCGGTGTGAAAGCCACCGAAGTGGTGGACCCTACTGGCTGCGGCGATGCGTTCCGTGCGGCGCTGTTGCACGGATTGGAGCAAGGCTGGTCGCTGGCGCGTTGCGCCGATCTGGGCAACCGCATGGGCGCAGCCAAAATCTCGACCCGTGGTGGTCAGAACTACACGGCTCCGACGCCCTGAAGCGGACATGAAAAAGCCCGACGCTTTCGCGCCGGGCTGCAAGTCATCGCAAGGACGACTTCAGGGCTTGCTGGACGTGGGAAACGGCCAGGCAGCCTGAGGGTTGAGCTTCGTCTGAGCCGCAGGAGCAGCAGGGGCCGCCGGCTTCTTGGCCGGCTCAGCTTTTTTTGCTGGGGCTGCCTTCGCGACGGCGGCCTTCTTGGCCGGAGCTGCCTTCTTTGCAGGTGCTGCTTTTTTCGCAGCAGGCTTCGCAGCTTTCTTCGCTGGGGCGGCCTTCTTCGCAGGCGCTGCTTTCTTCGCAGCAGGCTTCGCAGCTTTCTTCGCTGGTGCAGCCTTCTTGGCGACGGGCTTCTTCGCAGCGGCTTTCTTCGCCGGTGCAGCCTTCTTCACCGCTGGCTTCTTCGCAGCAACTTTCTTCGCTGGTGCAGCCTTCTTCACCGCTGGCTTCTTCGCGGCAGCTTTCTTCGCTGGTGCAGCCTTCTTGGCGACGACTTTCTTAGCCGGTGCGGCTTTCTTCGCGGGAGCTGCTTTCTTCGCAGCGACTTTTTTGGCCGGGGCGGCCTTTTTTGCCACAGCTTTTTTAGCCGGGGCTTTTTTCGCAGTTGCCATTGTTTTCTCCTTGATCAAGTTGCAAAGAGCACTTCATCCGGTCACTGTGCCGGTGAAGTGATTCAACGCGCTGGAGCCGTGTGGATGCATCCACGGCTGGCCCCAAGGTGTTGAATCCTGTGACAAAACCCTGCCCCCGGCACCGAGGTGCCCGCAGCAGGGTTTTGAAATGTCGAAACGCATGTGAGATGGGTTCAATTGGGCAGTGCGACCCCGGCGGTGGCGTCAGTCCCAGGACAGGGCGCCGCCCGTCTGGTATTCGATCACGCGGGTCTCGAAGAAATTGCGTTCCTTCTTGAGGTCGATCATCTCGCTCATCCAGGGGAACGGGTTCTCTTCGTTCGGGAACATGGGCTCCAGGCCGATCTGCGTGGCGCGCCGGTTGGCGATGTAGCGCAAGTAGCCTTTGAACATGGAGGCGTTCATGCCGAGCACGCCGCGTGGCATGGTGTCTTCGGCGTAGCGGTACTCGAGCTCGACGGCCTTGAGGAACAGCTGCTTGATCTCTTCCTTGAACTCGGCCGTCCACAGCATCGGGTTCTCCATCTTGATCGCGTTGATCAGATCGATGCCGAAATTGCAGTGCATGGATTCGTCGCGCAGGATGTACTGGTATTGCTCGGCAGCACCGGTCATCTTGTTCTGGCGGCCCAACGCGAGGATCTGGGTGAAGCCCACGTAGAAGAACAGACCTTCCATGAGGCAGGCGAACACGATCAGGCTCTTCAAGAGGCGCTGGTCGGTCTCGGGCGTGCCGGTGTGGAAGTTCGGGTCCATGATCGCTTCGATGAAGGGGATCAGGAACTCGTCCTTGTCGCGGATCGACTGGACTTCGTTGTAGGCGTTGAAGATCTCGGACTCGTCCAGACCCAGCGACTCAACGATGTACTGGTACGCGTGCGTGTGGATCGCTTCTTCAAAGGCCTGGCGCAGCAGGAACTGGCGGCACTCGGGCGCGGTGATGTGGCGGTAGGTGCCCAGCACGATGTTGTTGGCGGCGAGCGAATCGGCGGTCACGAAGAAGCCGAGATTGCGCTTGACGATGCGACGCTCGTCGTCGGTCAGGCCGTTGGGATCTTTCCAGAGCGCGATGTCGCGGCTCATGTTCACTTCCTGCGGCATCCAGTGATTGGCGCAAGTGGCGAGGTATTTTTCCCAAGCCCACTTGTACTTGAACGGCACCAGCTGGTTGACGTCGGTCTGGCCGTTGATGATGCGCTTGTCAGCGGCATTGACGCGGTGACCGGCCGTGGCCGCAGCGGGCGCTTTGGCCGGTGCTGCGTTCGACGAGAAAGAGGGAGCGAGGGATGCGACTGCAGCGGAGGCGGTGCGCTCACTCGACAGTGAGGCTTGCAGACCCTGCATGCTGGTGGGCATGGGGATGTTCGCTGGCTTCGTGGAGGGCGTGGTGTGTTCGTCCCAGGTCAACATAGGTGTTTCCAATTCCTCGGATTATCAAAGTGTCTGCATGAATTGCAAAGTGATCGTGCGTGCTGCGCTGTGTTTGTGTTGCTGTGTCGCATCGATTGAAGTTCGATGTGACTCAGCACACACATCACAGCGCCGTGTCATTCACTGACACGCTTCGCAACCGGGGTCGTCGATCGCGCAAAACTTGATGTCGGTTGCGGGGACTTCAGACGGAGTTGCGGCCGATGCCGCGGCTGCATTGGCAGCCGTGGTGGCGGCCATGCCGGCGGTGGTCGCGTCAAGCGACACGGCGTTGAGTTGTCCCGTGCGGCCGGTGGATTTCTCGGCCTGTGTGGCCGACGTGGTGCGCAGGTAATAGGTGGTCTTGAGGCCGCGCAGCCAGGCGAGCTTGTAGGTGTCGTCAAGCTTCTTGCCCGAGGCGCCGGCCATGTAGATGTTCAGGCTCTGCGCCTGGTCGATCCACTTCTGGCGACGTGCAGCGGCTTCCACCAACCACAGCGGTTCGACTTCAAACGCGGTGGCGTACAGCGCCTTCACTTCTTGCGGCACGCGGTCGATCGGGCGCAGCGAACCATCGAAGTGTTTGAGGTCCATGACCATCACGTCGTCCCACAGGCCCAGGCGCTTCAGGTCTTTCACCAGGTAGCCGTTGATCACCGTGAATTCGCCGGAGAGGTTGGACTTCACCGAGAGGTTGCCGAAGCAAGGCTCGATGGAGGCGTCGACGCCGATGATGTTGGAGATGGTCGCGGTGGGTGCGATGGCCACGCAGTTGGAGTTGCGCATGCCGTCGGTGGCGATTTTCTGGCGCAGCGCGTCCCAGTCCATGCGCACCGAGCGGTCCACATCCACATAGCCGCCGCGTTCGCGCGACAGCAGGTCGAGCGTGTCGAGCGGCAGCACGCCCTGGTCCCACAGCGAGCCCTTGTAGCTGGCGTAGCGGCCACGTTCACGAGCGAGTTCGGTGGAGGCCCAGTAGGCGTAGTAGCACACGGCTTCCATGGAGTGGTCAGCGAATTCCACTGCGTCGTTGGAGGCGTAAGGGATGCGCAGTTCGTACAGCGCGTCCTGGAAGCCCATCACGCCCAGGCCGACCGGGCGGTGGCGCATGTTGGAGTCGCGCGCCTTCTTGACCGCGTAGTAGTTGATGTCGATCACGTTGTCGAGCATGCGCATGGCGGTCTTGATGGTGACCTGCAGCTTGTCGTGGTCGAGCACCTTGGCGCCGTCGTCGGTGTGCTTGATGTGGTTGAGCAGGTTGACCGAGCCCAGGTTGCACACGGCGGTTTCTGTGTCGCTGGTGTTGAGCGTGATCTCGGTGCAAAGGTTGGAGCTGTGCACCACGCCGGCGTGCTGCTGCGGGCTGCGCACGTTGCAGGCGTCCTTGAACGTGATCCAGGGATGGCCGGTCTCGAACAGCATCGAGAGCATCTTGCGCCACATGTCGGTGGCGGGCACCTTGCGGTAGGGCTTGATCTCGCCGCGTGCGGCTTTCTCTTCGTAGGCCACGTAGGCCTTTTCAAAGTCGGCACCGAACAGGTCGTGCAGGTCGGGCACGCTGTTGGGCGAGAACAGGCTCCACTCGCCTTTTTCCATCACGCGCTTCATGAACAGGTCGGGAATCCAGTTCGCCGTGTTCATGTCGTGGGTGCGGCGGCGGTCGTCGCCGGTGTTCTTGCGCAGCTCCAGGAATTCTTCAATGTCCAGGTGCCAGGTTTCCAGGTAGGTGCAGACCGCGCCCTTGCGCTTGCCGCCCTGGTTGACCGCCACGGCGGTGTCGTTCACCACTTTCAGGAAAGGCACGACGCCTTGCGATTCGCCGTTGGTGCCTTTGATGTGGCTGCCCAGGGCGCGAACGCGGGTCCAGTCGTTGCCCAGGCCGCCGGCGAACTTGGAGAGCAGCGCGTTTTCCTTGATCGACTCGTAGATGCCGTCGAGGTCATCGGGCACGGTGGTCAGGTAGCAGCTGGAGAGCTGCGAGCGCAGGGTGCCGCTGTTGAACAAGGTGGGTGTGGACGACATGAAGTCGAACGAAGAGAGCACCTCGTAGAACTCGATGGCGCGGGCTTCGCGGTCGATTTCGTTCAGCGACAGGCCCATGGCCACGCGCATGAAGAAGGATTGGGGCAGCTCGATGCGGGTCTTGCGCACGTGCAGGAAGTAGCGGTCATACAGCGTCTGCAGGCCGAGGTAGTCGAACTGCAGGTCGCGTTCGGGCTTGAGCGCAGCGCCCAGGCGGGCCAGGTCGAACTGCATCAGGCGTTCGTCGAGCAGGTCGTTGTCCACGCCCTTTTTGATGAACTGCGGGAAGTAGTCGGCGTAGCGGGCGCCCATCTCGGAGGAGGGCACTTCTTCGCCCATGACTTCCTTGACGATGGTGTGCAACAGCAGGCGCGCGGTGGCGTAGGTGTAATCGGGGTCTTTTTCGATCAGCGTGCGCGCGGCCAGGATGGAGGCTTTGTAGACCTCTTCGATCGGCACGCCGTCGTACAGGTTGCGCTTGGTCTCGGCCACGATCGGGTCGGGCT
>PNMH01000135.1 GCA_013823505.1 Polaromonas sp.
TACACTTGCCCAACTGCTCATGCAGTTGGGCATTTTTTTCGTAAGTCCGCGTGTTCACAAGGGTTCTTGCGGGTTCCTGTGGACTTCGACCCTCAGCGTGAGCCCCTAAAAACGCCCGTTTTCTGTCTCTCCGGGCCATTTTTCTCTCCAGCCTCGCTCCCCGTAAGTTGCCCGAAGTCCGCAAAGGCACCGGTTTTTGGTTATAAAAATCTACAACTTGCGCGCGGACGAATCAAGCGGTTGTTTTTTGGCATTGGCAGGGGAAGGAAACCGCCCCGATTCAGAGAGTGGAGAATACAGTCACCGTAGCAAGCAGAACGGCAGATTTCGGCCAGATGCAGTGACACAACGATTTACGCGTCCTGCAGTGTCGGGTAGTCTGTATAGCCCTTGGCACCACCTGTGTAGAACGTGTTGGAGTCAGGCGCGTTAAGCGGTGCCTTGGCCTTGATCCGTGCGGGCAGGTCCGGGTTGGCCAGGAAGGCGGTCCCAAAGGCCACAGCGTCGAGCTTGCCTTCGGCAATGGCGGCCTCGGCTTCGTCAGCGCTGTAGCCCATGTTGCCCACCAGCACGCCCTTGTATTTCTCACGCGCCACGGGCATCACATCAGCCTTCTGGACGCCGAAGAAGTCGGCTCGCATCACGTGCAGGTAGGCCAGCTTGAAGGCATTGAGCTTATCGGCCAAGAAGCCGATGAGGGCCATCGGGTCGCTGTCCTTCATGCTGTTGTAGCTGTTAAGTGGCGACAGGCGCAGACCCACCCGCTCGGCACCGATGGCCTGGGTAACGGCGGTGAGCACTTCGAACAGCAAGCGCGCACGGTTTTCCAGCGAACCGCCATAAGCGTCGGTACGCTGGTTGGGCGTGTCGCGCAGAAACTGGTCGATCAGGTAGCCGTTGGCGCCGTGCACTTCCACACCATCAAAGCCGGCGGCAATGGCATTGCGTGCGCCTTGGGCAAACGCGGCTACGATGCCGGGAATCTCTTCGGCGGTCAGGGGGCGGGGCACCGCGTGCGGCACCTTGCCCTGGGGCGTGTGGATCTCGCCCTCGATGGCGGTGGCGCTGCTGGAAACAATGGGGGCGCCATCGGCAGCGCCGGGGTAGGCTGCGCGGCCCGCGTGCCAGATCTGCATGAAGATGCGTCCGCCCTTGGCGTGCACCCCGTCGGTGACCTGCTTCCAGGCTGCAATCTGCGCGTCGTTGTAGATGCCAGGCTCATTGACAAAGGCCGATGTGCCGGGCGCCACCATCGTGCATTCCGTAATCAGCAGGCCGCCAGTGGCACGCTGGCTGTAGTACTCGGCCATCAGCGCGTTAGGCATGTGGCCCGCGTCGGCACGGGTGCGCGTCAGCGGTGCCAGAAGGATGCGGTTGGGCAGGTTGAGGGAGCCGACTTGAAGGGGATTGAACAGCATGGTGATGAAAACTCTGGTGGATTGAACAGAAAACGGGGTGAAGGTAACAGTTTCCCGATACTAGGACTTCGGCAGGGTCACTGAAGACTGCGTTGGCACGGCAGGTGCTTTTGTACCCAACCCACGATGGAGTGGATAGCGCTGCGACGAAGTGACTGGTTCGGTGCGGTGGACTTCGGTCTCATGCTTGACTTGAGAACCACTTCTGGTCAGACGGGCTGAACGAACTTTTCCTGTGGGTCGGCATCTTGAAAAACTCCATGATCGAAGAGAAACAACCCACTTCCTGGTCGTACCTGATGCGGCTGGTCGCCGTCATCGCATTGAGCTTGGCGACCGCTGCGCAGGCCCGAGTCACAGTTTTTGAAGCCGTAGACAGCGCATCAGGACACCCGACAAGCTTTGCCCAGTGCCCGCAGTTTTTTATCAACGGCAATCCCCCTGCCGTAGCTCCACGCCCGAAATTACGGGAACTCTGCTACGAGGCCTTTGCCATCCTGCACAGCGGAGAGACCAAGACTCCTGTCTATGTGGCGCAGCGCTTGAACCGTCGCAGCGTCGAGGACGCTGACGAAAAGCGTGCGACCAAATTCTTCGCCGATGCCCGACTCCCGAGCGCTGAGCGCGCGGAACTGGAGGACTACAAGCGTTCAGGCTATTCCCGAGGCCACATGGCACCTGCCGGAGACATGCCCACACCGACCGCGATGGCGCAGAGTTTCAGTCTGGCCAACATGGTGCCCCAGCACATTCAGCACAACGGCGGTGCCTGGGCAAAGATCGAGCAGGATACGCGGCACTATGTGCGTCGGGCCAAGGGCGATGTGTTTGTCATCACCGGGCCTGTGTTCACCCCAGACAGCCCAAAAATCGGACAAAACGGTGTTCGGGTCCCGACCTACCTCTTCAAGTTGGTGTACGACCAGACCACCAACCGCGCCTGGGCGCACTGGCAGGAGAACCGCGAAGGCGAGAGGGTTGGCCGGCCTATCAGTTACCGGGAGCTGGTCCAGCGAACCGGCGTCGAGTTCTTGCCTGGCTTGAGACTGTAGGCGCTCGAAGGTTGCGATGACGCTGTGGCTATCGCTGGGTCGCGTTGAGTTTTTCTCTCTGCTCATCCCACAGTGCGGGCGGATCCACAGCCAAGTCAAACAGCGTCACATGGTTGGGCATCCCGTCGTCCAGGATGGCAGCCACGATGTCCGGCGCCAGCGTGGTCAGGTTGACCATCCGGCTGACGTAGCTGTTGTCGATGCCTTCGCGAGCAGCGATTTCCTTGAGGGACTTGGCCTCACCCGACTCCAGCATGGCCAGCCAGCGGTGCCCCCTGGCCAGTGCCAACTGCAACGGCGTGGTGGCCGTGTCCCAGGGCCTGGCCTTGGCGGGTTCACCCGTCGCCGGGTCGATCGGCAGTGTGACCAACTTGCGCCCGCTGCGCCGCTTGATCCGGATTGGCACCGATAAGGTCAGTCGACCGTCGCTGGCCTCGATGACATCTGGTGTGCCAGTCCTGTGGATCCGTATCTCACTCATGCCAATGCCTCCTCGGTCTGGGGCGTGGCCGCAGGCTTGAGTTCCAGCACCAGGCGTTCGATGCCGTTGGCGCGCAGTCGCACCTCCAGGTCGTTGGGTGAGACGATCACCTTCTCCACCAACAGCTTGACGATGCGCGTCTGCTCGGCCGGAAAAAGCTGGTCCCAAATCGCGTCGAGCCGGGTCATCGCAACGGTGACCTTGGCCTCATCGAGGCTGGGGTCGAGTTTGATCGCGCGTGGCAGGACATCGCCCAGGAGATTGGGTGAGCGCAGGACCGCGCGCAGTTGGTCCAGCACGGCGGACTCGAGTTCCCCTGCCGGTAGCCTTGGCAGCCCAGACGCGCCCGCGTGCTCCTTGTTCTCGCGCTGTGGCACGTAGTACCGGTAGCGGCGACCGTTCTTCTTGGTGGTGTGAAACGGCGACAAGGCGCGCCCGTCGTTGCCGAACACAATGCCCTTGAGCAGGTACGGCACGGTGGCGCGCGTCGCATTGCCACGAACCCGACCGTTGGTGGCGAGGATGGCATGGACTTGATCCCACACCGCACGATCGATGATCGCCGGGTGCTCGGCCTGGTACCACTGCTCTTTGTGCCGTAACTCGCCCAGGTAGGTTCGGTTGTTGAGCACCTTGTAGATCAGGCCCTTATCGATCGGCTTGCCCTCTCGGGTTTTACCGTCTTGTGTGGTCCACGCCTTGGACGTCGCGCCGTCGAGCTTCAACTCTTTGACCAACATTGTCCCGGAGCCCAGCTCAACGAATCGCTGGAAGATGTGCCGGATGAGCTTAGCCTCGCGTTCGTTGGGCACCAGACGCCGGTTCTCGACGTCGTAGCCCAGCGGTGGCACGCCGCCCATCCACATGCCCTTGCGCTTGCTGGCTGCGATCTTGTCGCGGATGCGTTCGCCGGTGACCTCGCGCTCGAACTGGGCGAAGGACAGCAGGATGTTCAGCATCAACCGACCCATCGAGGTCGTCGTGTTGAACTGCTGGGTGACCGACACGAACGACACGCCGTAGCGCTCGAACACCTCGACCATCTTGGAGAAGTCCGCCAGGCTGCGCGTAAGGCGATCGATCTTGTAGATGACGACCACGTCGATCTTGCCGGCCTCGATGTCCGCCATCATGCGGCGCAGCGCCGGACGTTCCATGTTGCCGCCCGAGAAGGCGGGATCGTCGTAGTCGTCGGCTACTGGAATCCAGCCCTCGGCGCGCTGGCTGGCGATGTAGGCATGACCGGCGTCGCGCTGGGCATCGATGGAGTTGTATTCCTGGTCGAGTCCTTCGTCGGTGGACTTGCGCGTATAGACCGCGCAGCGCATGCGGCGCTTCAAGACTTCGCTCATCGTCCACCTCGCTTCTTGGTGGACGGCTTAGTCTTCGCATTGGATGGCGGCCTGAGCCCAAAGAACAGGGGCCCGGACCAGCGCATGCCAGTGATCTCGCGGGCGATCATCGAAAGGCTGGGGTACATCCGGCCTTCAAAGTCGTACTGGCCATCGGCGGTCGCGATCACGCGGTGTTCGACACCTTTGTATTCCCGGACCAGCAGGGTGCCGGCGGCCGGACGGTAATCGCGGTCGCGCTTTTTCACCTTGCCGGTTGCCACCAGGGATTCGATGCGGCGTTGATTGCGATCCAGCAGGTTGGCATCGACCTTGCGGAACTCCAGCTCTTGCAACCGGTAGGCAATCCGGCGTTCGAGGAACTGACGGTTGTGGGTGGGCGTGTCGCCGCCGACCAACTTCTGCCAGAGGGCCCGGATCTCTGCCATGGGCAACTCGGGCAACCTGGCGATTTGTGCTGCCACCGATGGCGGCGTTGAAAGTGACGTGCTCATTTGGACCCCGTAGTTGTCTTGTTGACGGGGTCTGAATGAACGCGCTGGTTGCCAGATAAGCCAAGCAGGACTGGCATGCTGCGGGCAAGGAGCTGCGGCGCTGGGTGTATGGCGGTGGGAAAGTGCTGCCGGGCCTTGTCACACGGCGGGAGGCCGAAGTGGCGCTACTGCTGTGACCCAGGCGATTTCAGGGATGGCTCACACAAGCGCAGCAGTTGCGCTCGGATGTCCGCAGGAGTTGCCTTCAAATCCACAGTGGCAAATCGAATGGCGTGCCCCTGGATCAGCACTGTCTCGTCGACCATCTTGCCGATCGCGGGATGCAACAACAATCCACTCGCGTGATCTGCAAGCGCATCGCCGCACCCAACCTGGGAGCGCAGATAGGCGTAGATCTGGTACACGTATCCGCTGCGCAGGGTTTCCTCACGGTACCAACCGCTCGTCACAATCGAGGTGAACTTGGTATCGATGACGATCCGCTGCCCGTTTGACGGGTGGTCGAGCACGACATCAGTTCGCATGGTCGGCAATATCTTGTCGATCCCCGCTGTCTTCTGCTCGATCTGCCAGCCCATCGTCCCGCCGCATAGAACCCGCCAGCCCTGCGGACTCAATACGACTTCGTAGAAGCCGCCCACCGCTCGCTCAAACAAACGACGTACCCACGTCGCTTCTCGGTCCGGCAGAGAGAGCACATTCGCACCCGACGCCTCCGTAGGTAGCTCATCTGGGATGCATAAAAAATGCATGACAAAACAACAGATTTGGAAAAATGACCAACAGAAATCAGCGGCAGGTGTCCACTAAGCGCGAAGTCTCCATCGTCCGCTCTTCGGCGGCCGAGTACTTGACCTTCGTCGCCACCAGCGGCCAAGGTGGCGTAGAGGCTGTCCATGCCGATGAAAGCATCTGGCTGACACAGAAAATGATGGCCCTGCTCTACGATGTCAACGTGCGCACGGTCAACGGGCACCTGAAAACAATCTTTGCCGACAGCGAGTTGCAGGAAGATGCAGTTATCCGGAAATTCCGGATAACTGCCGCCGACGGCAAAACCTACAACACCCAGCATTACAAGCTACCCGCCATCATCGCGGTGGGCTACAAGGTGAACTCCGAGCGTGCGGTGCAGTTTCGCAAGTGGGCCACGGGCATCATCGAGCAGTTCACCATCAAGGCCTACGTGATGGACGATGAGCGCATCAAGGCCGGCGGCTCCGTCCTCACCGATCAGAGTACTTCGAAGAGCAGCTGCAGCGCATCCGCGAAATTCGCCTCTCGGAACGCAAGTTCTACCAAAAAATCACCGACATCTACGCCACGGCGATCGACTACGACTTGACGGCGCAGGCCACCAAGCGCTTCTTTGCCACCGTGCAAAACAAACTGCACTGGGCCATCCACGGCCAGACGGCGGCTGAACTCATCTACCACCGCGCCGATGCTGCCCAGCCCCACATGGGGCTGACCACTTGGAAGGATGCGCCTCAAGGCAAGATCCAGAATTTCGATGTGGGGGTAGCCAAAAATTACCTCACCGAGCACGAGCTGGCGCAACTCTCGCGCCTGGTCAACGCCTATCTGGATGTGGCTGAGGACATGGCGCAACGCAAGATCCCGATGACGATGCAGGATTGGGAGACTCGCCTGAACCGCTTCATCGAGGCCACCGACCGCGAGGTGTTGCAAGACGCAGGCAAAGTCACGGCGGAAATCGCCAAGGCCCACGCTGAAAGCGAATTTGAAAAGTACCGCAGCGTGCAGGACCGGTTGTTCGAGAGCGACTTCGACCGCCTGCTCAAGCAGAGTGCACCCCATCACGACGAGGACTGAAGCCCATGGCGACGAAAAAACCCACCAAAGCCACTCCCAGCTGGAGCGACGTCAAAACCAAGTTGGCCGACTTCGACCGTGCCGGCCTGCTGGGGCTGGTGCAAGACCTGTACGCCGCCAGCAAGGACAACAAGGCTTTTCTGCACACCCGCTTTGGTTTGGGCGCTGATCCGCTGGAGCCCTACAAGGATGCGATCATCTGCTGGATCAACCCACCGGACTATCGTCATCCAATCTCGGTCAGCAAGGCCAAGAAGGCGATCAGCGACTACAAAAAGGCGCTGGGCCAGCCCGAGGGCTTGGCCGAACTCTCGGTGTTCTACTGCGAGGAAGTGTTCGATTTTCTGGCCGGTTGCGGCATGGACGACGCAGGCTTTTTTGACTCGCTGGTGCGAATGTTCGAACAGGCGCTGAAATACGTGCTGGCCTTGCCAAAGGCGCAACAAACGGCATTCCTTGCGCGGCTGGATCGGGTGCGCCTGCTGGGGCAGAACGTCGGTTGGGGCGTGGGCGATGATTTCGACCATTTTTGGTCGGAGGCCGGGTTGGCGGCTGACGCATGAAACAGCGCCACAGGCGGGCTCATCTTGAGCCATCCGCGCTTGCGTGCCGCCTGCTGGTCGCTTGACCCGCAGCAAGAAGTCTGCTGTGTGCGCAATAGTTGCGACAGAAACCGCCACCTACGCGACAATGCGCCCATCTGATCGCTCCGATAGGCTCCCATGTCCGAA
>PNMH01000136.1 GCA_013823505.1 Polaromonas sp.
CATTCACACGCAGCAACAGGCGCAACGACAATTTGCCCTCCAGCGGGAATTCATCGCGGGTCACGATCCAGGGGCCGAGTCCGGTGGTCTGGTCGCCGCTCTTGGCGGCGAACAGGTCCATCCCCACACCGGGCGGTCCGCTGCGCTGCAGATCACGCGAACTCACGTCGTTGCCCACGGTATACCCCAACACACTGGCGATCGGGTCCTGGCGATTGACCACATCACCAATCACCGCCACCAGCTCCACTTCGTGGTCCAGCTCCTGGGTCAAGTGCGGGTAACGCAGCGCGTCATTGGCGCCGATGAGTGCGCCGTAGGCCTTCAGGAAGGCAATGGGCTGGCCGTGGCTCTTGATGCCGAAATCGGCGGCGAGGTGCTTGGCGTAGTTGGCGCCCGCCACCACCACTCGGTTGGTCTTCTCGATCGGCGGCAGAAGCCTCACCGAACTCATGGGCAACACGGCCCCGGTGAACCGCAGTGCGGCCTCGCCCTCACCGCGCGTGACCGCAGGCCCCCAGTCGGGCACGCCGCCCTCGATCGGGCGAAGTTCCCCTTGTTCGGTGTTCACCAGCGCCCAGAACGGTGCGCCGCCATCGGTGCAGCGGGCGAGTTTCATGCGACGGCTTTGACGGCGGGTTTGCCCAGCTTGGCCGGATCGAGATGCAGCAGTTCACACGCGTTTTTCCAGCGGATTTTCTGCAGATCGTCGTCCGACAAACGCAGGCCATCGGTCAGGTCGTGACGAACGGCGTCACTGCCGCCAAAGTTGCTGCCGTACAGCACGCGGTCGGCACCGATGATGTCGACCAGGGCTTGGCGCATCGGCACTTCGTGCAGCTCCACGTCAAACCAGAAATTCTTCAGGTACTCCTCGACCGGCTTCTTGTTGAACTTCACATCCAGATTGCGGTTGGTCTGGGCCAGACGACCGAGCTGGTAGGGGATGTAGCCGCCACCGTGGGTGATGTAGACCTTCAGATCGGGAAAACGATCCAGCACACCACCGTTGATCAGGTACCAGAAAAACCGCGTTTCGTCGTAGTTCATGCCCACGATGGCCGTGGTCTCGTACTTGTCGTGGTCGGCCTGCATGCCCCAGGTGACCGACTGGTTGTAGCCGTGGATGAAGATCGGCAGATCCAGATCGCACATCGTCTTCCAGACCACATCGAGTTGCGGCGAATCGGCTTCCAGCCCGCCGAAGTTGGCACCACCGGCCACCAGACCCTTGGCTCCCAGCTCCGTGCAGGCGCGGCGAATTTCCTTCGCGGCATCGTGAGGGGCATTCAGCGGCGCATGGGCCCAGAACATCAGGCGGTCTGGTGCTGCCGAGCAGTAGTCGGCCAGGATGTCGTTGACTTTGGTGGCAAAACGGACCGAGAACTCGGGGTCGGCCCAGTACATGTAGCAGTGCGACGGCACCGACAGCACCTGAGCGTTCTGTCCCGCAGCGTCCATGCCGTTCAGGCGGTTCTTCGGATCGGCCCAACGGGCCATGTATTCCTCGACGCTCGGGCCGTTGCCGGCGCGCACAGCCGCCTTGCGCTCGGGCGAGCCCAGGCGCAGCACCCAGTGGCCGACGCGAAGCTTGACGTCACCATCCGGGTGGCGTTCGAAGAACGGCCCCCAGAACGGGTGCTGGTTGTAGTACCCAGGTAGCGGGGCGTGGGCGTGCAGGTCGATCAGCATGGTGTCTCTTTCAGGTTCAGGCATGGCCGAGGTGGCCAAAACCAGGTTGTCTCGTGTGTCGGTGAAGCTGCGGCCACTGCCGAACTTTCGACAAAGGTTTGCGCTGCATCAACGATATATTAATCAGAAAATGCGATTCTGTTCAAGTTATCGAAAACACTGACTTGATGACACGCCCTGTTTTGGGCACCCTGCAGACTGGTCCCACATGGAGATTTCTGATGTACAAGAACCTGCTTGTCGCCTTGGACGACACCCCTCTGGGGATGACTACCGTGACCCGCGCGGTCGAATTCGCGCGTGCTC
The DNA here is from genome assembly GCA_013823505.1 of Polaromonas sp. The sequence continues at coordinate 1,999 of PNMH01000136.1, forward strand.
TGGACGCCCGAATCACCTTCTTTCACGCCGCGCCAGACCTGACGGCAACCGGTGAAGGCGCCATGTTGTACTCACTGGACGAACGGGCATTTGCCGACGAGAGCAACATGCCTCGGCATGCGGTGCTGCTCAAGGCAGCCACCGCAGCAAAGATCGGCGGTGTTGTTTGCACGACCGATGCAAGCGTCAGCGACCATCCGGCTCAGGCCATTCTCGATGCGGCTCATCGACATGCCTGCGACCTGCTGTTTGTGAGCTCGCACGGCCGCTTGCCAGGTTTGCGGGGTTGGCTGCACGGCAGTGTGACCCATCGGCTGCTACAGATCGCCGACCTGCCTGTGCATGTGGCCAGCATCGAGTCGAATGACCAGGAAGCGGACGCCAACCGCGCGCTCGCCATCGTGGCTGGAGAGCATCGATCCATCGCTTCGGTGCTGGGCGGACTTCAGCAACTGGACCGTGCAGGTCGGGCCAATGGCAAGGCGCCAGACGTGGCGCTGATGCACCAGATGGTCCAGTACCTGCGCCAGTTTCCAGCGAAATTGCACCACCCCAAAGAGGAGACTTTCATTTTTCGCTTGCTCCGACAACACACGGACGAGTACAACGCCGTGCTGGACGAACTCGAACGGCAGCACACCTTGGAAAACGCGTTGATCGATGTATTGTCCGACGCCCTGTTCCGCCAGGAAAATGGTCAGGCAGACGCACCGACTGCGATCAACTCAGCCGTCCAGCGCCTCAGTGGAGCGATCTGGGAACACATGTCTCTGGAGGAGACCGTCATTTTTCCGGCAGCGCGCCGACACCTCACCCACGCCGAATGGTCAACGGTCTACCAAGCCTTTTCAGCACATCAGGATCCGCTGCTCACCCACTCCTACGAGATGCCGATGAACCAGTTGTTCGCACGCATTGCCACCGTTCTGCAGCAGGGCACATCCAAGCCATCCACCGGTTGACGGGGTACGCCGCCTGCCCGGGTCAGCGCCTTGCGCGCGAGGACGTTCCACCAGCCATCAGCGACTCCACCATCCGCCCGATGCGCCGGGGCAGCGCCTTGCGATCGGTGTCACCCGGCACCAGTTGCTCACTCAGCACATAGCGGATCAGCAGTTCGCACACCAGCTCCCGGTCAAGCTTGACGCCGAGACGCGCCTCCCAGGCGTCAAAGACCACGGCCAGGACGTCCTGAAATCGAACGACCGAGTCGTGGAAGATGCGCCGGAAGAACCCCAGGGCGTACTCCGGTGCCACCACCAGCAGCCGCCGCGCACGACCATGTTCGAGGTAGTAGTCGAGGTAGCGAATCAGCGCGGCAAAGCGCTCATCGGGATCTTGGTAAGACTCCACGGCTTCGGCCAGTGCCACGTGAAACCGCTCACGCTTGTGGCGCGAGAAGGCATCCAGCAGTTCATCCTGCGACGCAAAGTAGCGATAGAACGTTCCGCGAGAGACATTCGCCGCTCGACAGACATCGAGAATCGAGATCCGTTCGGCGCCGGATTCCAACACGATGTTCTCGGTGGCTGCCAGGATGTTCGCGATCGTTATCTCAGAGCGCCGATTGCTGCGCGAACGCTTCACGGCCACCGGCGTGGAGGCCACCGGGCTCTTGTTTGCCACGGCGACAGGTGCCACGGTTTTTTTCTTCGCGACCATCGTCTTCACAGGCAACGAAACGGCGCTGCTCACCACCTTGAGGCGGGACGATTTGCCATTGGGCTTGGCTTGCGCATCCACCTGCGCAACAGCTGATGCTGGTAGTCGCTTGCTTTTGGGCTTGTCATCGGCATCCGGAGCGACCGAGACCCGTTTGTTCGTGCTCTTGAGACTCATATCCATACTTTCTGAAGGTCGAAGGGAGATTTTGCAGCCAGCACATTCAAGGGTTTACCATCACACCCCAAGAATGAGTCTGTATATAGAATATTCATCTGAATATAGAATTTTTATGCCTTGCGGCACCGCTTGGAGTTTTCACATGGCAGGCATCGGCAACCCCGACTCGTGGTCTCTTGGTCAACAGGATACGGTCATCGCAGCGCTTGAACGCGCGGTAGCTAAACACCCCGACCGGGTTCTGCTCGATTTTTCGGGTGAGTTTCACACTTACAGGGATGTTGACCGCCAATCGACCCGTCTGGCCCATGCGCTGGCTGCGCTGGGTGTGCAGCCGGGGCAAACTGTGGTGACGATGCTCGACAACAACATCGACGCGGTGCTCTGCTGGTTCGCCATCAACAAGCTCTGCGCCGTCAGCGTTCCGATCAACACAGCGCTCAAGGGCGAATTCCTGCGCCACCAGATTGCCGATGCCGGGGCGGCCTTGGTGGTTTGCGAAGCCACCTATGCCGAACGCATTGCGGCCGTGTCTGATGGACTGCCGGACGTGAAGCAGGTATTGACCCGGGGCGAGCCTGGTGATGGACGATGCGGCAGCCTGCCAATGGCATCGCTCAACGAGCACCGTGGCCACGACGAGAGCGCGTTTGAGCGCAAACCCAACCCCTGGGAACTCGCTTGCCTGATCTACACCTCGGGCACCACCGGGCCGTCCAAGGGCTGCATGATCAGCTACAACTACATGTGCAACTTGGCGCGCCTCCAGCTGCGCGCCGGTCCGGCCAACGAACACGACGTCACGATCACGCCGCTGCCGCTGTTCCACATGAACGCCATGTGTGTGGGTGTGCTGGCGTCGATTTTGGTCGGTGCCCGCGTCGCCTTCGTCCCACGCTTTTCGGTGTCGAATTTCTGGCCCGAGGTGGAACGCAGCGGGGCGACCATTGCCTCCATCTTGGGCAGCATGGGTGCCATGCTGGCCAACGCGCCCGACACCGACGCGGGACAACGCTGCAAGGGGCAGATCCACACGGTGCGCGGCAACCCGTTCACCGAAGAAGTCAAAACCATTTGGCGCGAGCGCTTTGGCGCCAAACAGGTGGGCGGCAACGGCTACGGGCTCACGGAGGCGGCGGTGATCACCTCGCTGGCCGGGGGCGAATACGCAGCGCCCGGCTCGTCGGGCACGCGCATTCCCGACTTCGACGTCCGCATCGTGGACGACCTCGACCGCGAAGTACCGGCCGGAACCTCGGGCGAAATCGTGGTGCGCCCGTTGCGCCCCGACATCATGTTCATGGGCTACTGGCGCCGGCCCGAAGACACGCTGAAGATCATGCGCAACCTCTGGTTGCACACCGGGGACATTGGCAAGTTCGACGAACAGGGCTTTTTCTACTTCGTGGACCGGAAGAAAGACTACCTGCGCCGGCGCGGCGAGAACATCTCCAGTTTCGAGATGGAGGCGGCGTTTGCGCGTCATCCCGCCCTTGCTGAAGTCGCTGTACACGCCGTGCCGTCCGACAAAGGCGAGGACGACGTCAAGGTGACTGCCATGTTGCGTCCCGCCATGACGCTGAGTCCCGAGGACCTGTTCCGATGGGCCATTGACGCAGTGCCTTATTACGCGTTGCCGCGCTACATCGAATTCCGCGACAACCTCCCCAAAAACCCCCAGGGGCGGGTCCTCAAGTACGAGCTGCGCGACCAGGGTTGCACGCCGACCACCTGGGATCAGGAGACCAGCGGCATCCAGGTCAAGAAGCGCTGAATCCAGCGCCGCGTCCATCAGTATTCGCGCACCGGCACGTGTGCCGGGCGCGAGTTGTAGCCGGGCAGGTGCAGCCCACCGTCCACGTGCATGGTGATCCCGGTCACGAACCGCGCCATTTCCGAGCCCAGAAAAACGACCACAGGCCCGATGTCCAGTTCCGGGTCACCCGATCGACCCATTGGCCGTGCCGCTGCCGAGCGCTCGGCAAAGCCGGGGATTTCAGCGGCCAGTTTGTGGAAGGTGGCCCCCATGGCGGTCGGCGCAATGGCGTTGCAGGTGATGTTGAAGCGGCCCCACTCGGCCGCTGCGCTCCGGGTCAGCCCGACCACACCCGATTTGCCCGTGTTGTAGTCCGCGTGTTGCCAGGCGCCGATGTCCACATCGATGGAAGTGAAGTTGATGATGCGCCCACCACCGCGCTGGCGCATGTGCGGCATGGCCGCACGCATCGCCCACCAGCTGGCCCAGACGGTGGAGGTCAGGGTGCGCTCCAGCATCGCGTCCGTCTTGTCCTCCAGCAACACGTTCTCCGAAGGCACAAACGCGTTGTTGACCAGGATGTCGAGCCCCCCGAAATGGTCCACCGCCGCCTGGATGGAAGCTTCCACACTCTCCTTGCGCAACACGTCGGTCGGCACGAACAGGGCGCGAGCGCCCATCTCCTTGAGCTCGAGTTCGGTCTCGGCCCCCGTCACCGGGTCGAGCTCGGCAATCAGCACCGCGGCGCCCTCTCGCGCACAGCAACGAGCGACACCCCGACCGATGCCACCACCGGCCCCGGTGATCAAGGCCACTTTGTCTTTCAGCAGGCTCATTGGGTCTCCATCTATATTGAACACATTTAAGTTTATCGTACACTTTAAGACAGGCCGTGTCAGCCGGAAAGACGCGAACACCGTGGATTTCCGGCTCGGTAAAAACCCTGGAATATCCCCATGCCCATGTTCCGACGACGCATTCTGATCGCGCGCGATCCCATGAAGCTCGGCACCCGGTACCGGGCTGCGCTCGAAGACGACTTCCACCACTTCCGGGTCGAACTGGTGGTCCGGGACGGGCTCATCGCCTCGCTGCACGCGCAAGCGCCCCGCCACCCCTACAGCCTGTGCCCCTCTGCGGCAGATCAGCTCCAGCAGCTGGTGGGGACGGCCCCGGAGACCAGTGCTCACGCCGTGATGTGCAAGGTCGACCCCAGCCAGCACTGCACCCACATGTTGGAACTCAGTGGCCTGGCGGCCGCAGCAGCGGCACGCACTCTGCCACAACGGCGCTACGACATCGAGGTACCTTTGCGGGTCGACGGGCGCACGCATGCCACGCTGGACCGAGACGGTACCCGGCTGCTGGACTGGGATGTGCAGGATCTGGATATCGTGGGGCCACCACCCTACGGCGGCATCGGGTTGCGGCAGGGCATGGCGCGCTGGGCGCTGACCCATCTGAGCGAGGACATGGCTGAGGCGGCATTGGTTCTGCGTCGTTGTGCGGTCATTTCAATGGGAAAGAACCGCCCTCTCGATGCACAGCGGCATGCGAAATTGACCGGCGCTTGCTATGCGCAACAACCGGACCGGGCCCCATTGGCCCTGCGCCAAGTGGGCTCGACCTGGAACTTCACCTGGCAGCCCGACCAGCTGTGCCGGGACGACCAGGACTGGATCGCCTTCAAGTTCTGAAGGCGATCAACAGACTCAAAGGAAGATGGCCAGGTTCGGGGTGCCCAGCACCGCCTG
>PNMH01000137.1 GCA_013823505.1 Polaromonas sp.
CCCAGGGCTGGAGCGTGCACCGCGAGTTCTATTACAACGACGCGGGCGTGCAGATCGCCACGCTCGGGACCTCCACCCACCTGCGCGCGCAGGGCTTCAAGCCGGGTGACCCGCAGTGGCCCGAGAACGCCTACAACGGTGACTACATCGCCGACATCGCGGCCGATTTCCTGGCGAAGAAAACCGTCACAGCCGACGACCGCGCCTTCACCGCCAGTGGCGACATCAACGACCTCGACGGCATGCGCCAGTTCGCCGTGGCCTACCTGCGCCACGAACAAGACCTGGACTTGCTGGCCTTCGCGGTGAAGTTCGACCACTACTACCTGGAGTCCAGCCTGTACACCAGCGGGCGGGTCGAGGCCACGGTGCAAAAGCTCATCGACGCCGGCAAGACCTACGAACAAGATGGCGCGCTCTGGCTCCGGAGCACCGACTATGGTGACGACAAGGACCGCGTGATGCGCAAGTCCGACGGCTCGTTCACCTATTTCGTGCCCGATGTGGCATACCACATCAGCAAGTGGGAACGCGGCTTCACCAAGGTCATCAATATCCAGGGTACCGACCACCACGGCACCATTGCCCGCGTGCGCGCCGGCTTGCAGGCGGCCAACGTGGGTATTCCCGCCGGCTACCCCGACTACGTGCTGCACACCATGGTGCGCGTGGTCAAAGGCGGCGAAGAGGTCAAGATCAGCAAGCGCGCCGGCAGCTACGTGACGTTGCGCGACCTGATCGAGTGGACCAGCAAGGACGCGGTGCGGTTCTTCTTGCTCAGCCGCAAGCCCGACACCGAGTACACCTTCGACGTGGACCTGGCGGTTCAGAAGAACAACGACAACCCGGTCTACTACGTGCAGTACGCGCACGCGCGCATCTGCTCGGTGCTGGCCAGCTGGGGTGGCGACGTGGCCTCGTTGAAAGACGCCGACCTGTCCGCGCTGGACAGTGCGCCCGCCCAGGCCCTGATGCTGCTGCTGGCCAAGTACCCCGCCATGCTGAGCGACGCTGCGCGCGACCTCGCCCCGCACGACGTGACCTTCTACTTGCGCGAACTGGCCGCGAGTTACCACAGCTATTACGACGCCGAGCGCATCTTGGTGGACGATCTGGCGGTCAAGACGGCACGCCTCGCGCTGGTCGCTGCCACCGCGCAGGTGTTGCACAATGGTTTGGCTGTGCTGGGCGTCGGTGCCCCGCAAAAAATGTGATGACGAAACAAGCGATGAAAAAGAAACCTGCCAAGACCTCAAGCTCGCTCGGCGGCACCCTGATCGGCTTCGTGGTGGGCCTGCTGGTGGGGCTGGGCGTGGCGCTGGCCGTGGCGGTCTACGTCACCCGCGTGCCGATTCCTTTTGTCGACCGCAACGTGTCGCGCAACGCCGGCCAGGACGCCCTGGAGGCCGAGCGCAACAAAGGCTGGAACCCCAACAAGGCCTTGAACGGTGACGTGGCCGCCCCGGCGCCCGCACCCGCCGCACCGCCCGAAGCCGCGGGCGCGATCGTGGTGCCGCCGGCCGACGGCAAGGGCCTGCCTCCAGCACCGGCCGCGGCCACCCGGCCAACAGCCGATCCGTTGGGCGACCTCGCGCAGTCCAAGCTGGGCCAGGCGCCGGCTGCGGCCGCTGGCGCCGCTGCCACACCGCCCGCTCCCGGCGCGGACCCGTTCACTTACTTCGTGCAGGCCGGCGCTTTCCGCACGCCAGCAGACGCCGAAACACAGCGTGCCAAGCTGGCCATGCTGGGCATCAACGCCGAGGTGAGTGAGCGCGAACAGTCGGGCCGAACCGTGTACCGCGTGCGCGTGGGACCGTTCAACCAGAAGGCCCTGGCCGACCTCACGCAGGAGCAGCTGGAAGTCAACGGCGTCGAAGCGGCGTTGGTGCGCGTCCAGCGCTGATGCCAGGTGGCAGGCGGGTCGGGAACTTATCCCCGCCGCACCAGCCCCAAGCCAATCCACACAAGGAGTCTGATTTCATGCAACGTCGCGATTTTTCCCGGTCCCTGCTGGCGGCCGGTACCACCGCCCTGGCCGCCACCGGTGGTCTCGTCACCCCCGCCTTCGCCCAGCGCGTCGGGCCGAAGGAAGGCACAGATTTCGTGCGCCTGAGCCCCACGGCGCCGGTGGAGAGCCCGGCCAGCCAGGTCGAAGTGGTGGAGTTCTTTGCTTACAGCTGCATCCACTGCTTCAATTTCGAGCCCATCTTCGATGAGTGGCTGAAGAAGCAGCCCGCCAGCGTGAATGTGCGCCGCATGCCGGTGGCCTTCAGTCCCGCCTTTGTGCCGATGCAGCGCCTGTACTTCACGCTCGAAAACATGAAGCTGGTGGAGCGCCTGCACAGCAAGGTGTTCCAGGCGATCCACGTGGACCGCCTGCAGCTCACCACCCAGCCGGCCATCACGGCCTGGATTGAAAAGCAGGGCGGTGTGGACATGGCCCGATTCAACGCCTTCTACAACGGTGCTGCCGCCGGCCTGGCCACCAAGGCCACCCAGCTGCAGGACGCCTACAAGGTGGAAGGCACGCCGTCGCTGGGTGTGGCTGGTCGGTACTACGTCAACGGGCAGGGTCCGCGCACGCTGGTGGTTGCCGACGCGCTGATTGCCGAGGCCCGCAAAGGCTGAGTGGCTCTTTGCCCAGAAAAAAGAAAAAGCCCGCACCGCGGGCTTTTTCTTTGGCGCTCGTGCATGGCGCGGCCGGCTTCGCGCAACTTCTTGAATCGATGCAAGAAAAGACACCGTAAAGGAGGCGAGACACCCGTTCAGCGCGCATCACGTCGTTACAATGAATGCAAGTTTCGTGCCCTTCAATCCCCCCGCCGTTCCCCACCCCCATGCGCCTTCGCCAACCCCTGCTTCTGACCGGCTGCCTCCTGGCCGGCCTGTTGTTCGCCGCCGCAGCGCAGGCTGAAAAGGCCGATCGCAACCTGCCGCTCAACGCCGAGGCCGATGCGCTGCGTTACGACGACGCCCGCCAGACCAGCATCTTCACCGGCAACGTGGTCATCACCAAGGGCACCATCGTCATCCGCGGCGCCAAGGTCGAGGTGCGCCAGGACGCGCAAGGCAACCAGTTCGGCGTCGTCAACGGCAGCCCGGGCTTCTTCCGCCAGAAGCGCGACGGAGTGGACGAGTTCATCGAAGGCACGGCACAGCGGATCGAGTACGACAGCCAGGCCGACACCGTGCGCTTCGTGGGTGACGCCGTGCTCAAGCGTTTCAAGGGCACCCAGCTCAACGACGAAACCACCGGCAGCGTGATCGTCTACAACAACACCAGCGACGTGTTCACGGTGGACGGTGGCGTGGCCAACCGCACCGCCAGCAACCCCACCGGCCGTGTGCGCGCCATGCTCACGCCCGTGCCCAAGGACGGCGCACCCGCCGCCACGCCGGCGCCGCCGGCCAATCTGCGTCCCAGCAATCAGCTTGGCGAGGGACCGAAGTGACGGCGATGCCAGCGGCCAAGGCCGTGAGTCCGCGCAAGCGCCCGGCGCCCGCCCCCGAGATCAGTCGCCTGGAGGCCCAAGGCCTGCAAAAGGCCTACGGCAGCCGCAAGGTCGTCAAGGACGTGTCGCTGGCGGTCTTCAAGGGTGAAGTGGTGGGCCTGCTGGGCCCCAACGGCGCGGGCAAGACCACGTCCTTCTACATGTTGGTGGGTCTGCTGCGCTCGGACGCCGGGCAGATCCTGCTCGACGGCCAGGCCATCCAGGACCTGCCGATCCACCGCCGCGCCCGACTGGGCCTGGGCTACCTGCCGCAAGAGGCGTCGATCTTCCGCAAACTCAACGTGGCCGACAACGTGCGCGCCGTGCTGGAGCTGCAAGAAGACGAGTCGGGCAAGACCCTGAGCAAATCCGCCATCGAGGCCCGGCTCGACGAACTGCTCAAGGACCTGCACGTGGATCACCTGCGCGATTCGCCCGCACCGGCCTTGTCCGGCGGTGAGCGCCGTCGGGTCGAGATTGCGCGGGCGCTCGCCACCAACCCGCGTTTCATCCTGCTCGACGAGCCCTTCGCCGGTATTGACCCGATCGCGGTGATCGAGATCCAGCGCATCATCGGTTTCCTTAAGTCGCGCGGCATCGGCGTGCTCATCACCGACCACAACGTTCGCGAGACCTTGGGTATCTGCGACCGCGCATACATCATCAACGACGGGCATGTGCTCACCAGCGGCACACCGGCCGAGATCGTGGAAAACGCAGATGTCCGCCGGGTGTACCTCGGCGAACACTTTCGCATGTGATGGAAAGCATCCGCTTGCCGCACGGCTGTGCAGTTTCACCGGCGCGAGGCGTCCCATTCAGGGCTCCCGAGGATCCGGCTTTGCCGGTCCCAGGGTGCGCCCCCCTGGGGGGGACGCGCGCAGCGCGGCGGGGGGGAGGCCTGTGAAACAAGGCCTGTCACTCCGTGTCTCGCAGCACCTGGCGCTCACGCCCCAGCTGCAGCAATCCATCCGCCTGCTGCAGCTCTCCACGCTGGAGATGGCGCAGGAAGTTGAGCAGATGCTCGACGAGAACCCGTTCCTGGAACGCTCCGAAGACGCCGCCGACCGCGAAACCTTCGGGCTGGAGCAGACCGATGTGCCGGTGAGCGCAGGCGAGCAGATTGCCGAGGCCTCGGTGGGGCCAGACCTGACCGAAGCGCCGGGCCCGATGCTCTCCAGCACCGAATCCAGCAGCAGCACCAGCGACACCGGCGAAAGCGACGCCATCGAGGGCAAGCTCGACGGCGCCACCCCGGTGGAAGAAAGCTGGGAAGGCGACGGCACGGTGGAGATGGCGCCGGACGACAGCGAGTGGGGTGGCGACGCGCCCGCGCGCAACAACAATGGATCGGGCGATGACGACACCGCGAGCGCGGCCGATCTCGCCCGCGCCCACGTCAGCCTGCAGGATTTCCTGCACGACCAGGCGCGCTGCCTGCGCCTCTCCGACGAAGACCGCGCCGCGCTGTATTTCCTGATCGAATCGCTCAGCGACGACGGCTACATCGAAGACACATTGGCCACGCTGGCCGCTGCCTGGCAGTCCCTGTCGGGTCCGATGGAGACGGACGATCCGAACGAAGGGCTGGAAGAGCGCGAAGCCCTGGAGCAGCGCCTGGCCATGGCCCTGCAGCTGCTGCAACACATGGAGCCCGCTGGCGTGGGCGCGCGCAACCTCGCCGAATGCTTGCGCCTGCAGATCCTGGAAATGCGCAACACGCCTGAAGCGCGCGCAGCCCTGGCCATCTGTGGCCAGTCCATGGAGCTGGTGGCCAAGCGCGATGTGAAGCGCCTGTGCAACCTGTGCGGTCTGGACGACGAGACCGCGCGCGCCGCGCTCGGACTCATTGCCCGGCTGGAGCCCAAGCCAGGCCGCCGTTTCGTGGATGTGGAGCGCAACGTGGTCGTGCCCGACGTGCTGGTCACCCGCGCCGGCCGCGGCTTCAAGGTGCTGCTCAACCCCGAAGTGATGCCGCGTCTGCGCGTGCACGACGTGTACGCCAGCGCCATGCGCCAGAACCGCGGCGGGCGCGACAACGGCGGAGAGGCCGGTCATGCCGCCATGCAGCAGCGCCTGCAGGAGGCTCGCTGGTTCATCAAGAACATCCAGCAGCGCTTCGACACCATCCTGCGCGTGTCCAGCGCCATCGTCGAGCGCCAGCGCAACTTCTTCATGCACGGTGAACTCGCCATGCGCCCGCTGGTGCTGCGCGAGATCGCCGACGAGCTTGGCCTGCACGAGTCCACCATCAGCCGCGTGACCACCGCCAAGTACATGTCCACGCCGTTCGGCACCTACGAGCTCAAGTACTTCTTCGGCTCGTCGCTGGGCACCGAGACCGGTGGCAACGCATCCAGCACGGCGGTGCGCGCGTTGCTCAAACAATTCATCGCCGCCGAAGAAGCCGCCAAACCGCTGTCGGACAACCAGCTCTCTGATCTGCTGCGCGAGCAGGGCATCGAGTGCGCGCGCCGCACGGTGGCGAAATACCGCGAAGCGCTGCGCATCGCACCGGCCAATCTCCGTAAGTCTCTGTGAACCAACTCCAAGTTTTTCTGCCCTGCGCCGCCGGCGTGGAGGACATGCTCGCCGCCGAGGTCAAGCGCATCACCGGCGTGGATGCGCCGCACAAGGCGCGCGGTGGTGTGGCGCTCAACGCCTCCTGGCGCGACGCCATGCGGCTGAACCTGCACAGCCGCCTCACGCAGCGCGTGCTGGTGCAGCTCTGGCACGGCGGTTACCGCAGTGAACAAGACCTGTACCACGCCGCCAGCGAGGTGGCCTGGGAGATCTGGTTCACGCCGGCGCAAACCATCAAGGTCGAGATCACCGCGCAGCACAGCCCGCTGACCAGCCTGAACTTCGCCGCGCTCAAGGTGAAAGACGCCATTTGCGACCGCTTCCGCGAGAAGCGCGGCGAGCGCCCCAGCGTGAACACCACCTGGCCCGACGTGCGCATCTACGTGCACCTGACCACCGAGACGGTGAGCCTGTACATCGACACCTCGGGCGAGCCGCTGTTCAAGCGCGGCTGGCGCGAGGACAAGGGCGACGCACCGCTGAAGGAAACCCTGGCCGCGGCCATGATCGCCGCCACCGGCTGGGACGCCTGTGCCGACCAGCCACTGGACGAGATCGTGCCGCTGTACGACCCCTGCTGCGGCAGCGGCACCGTGGTGATCGAGGCCGCGCAGATCGCGCTCAACATCCCGCCCGGTTATTTGCGCCGCTTCGCGTTCGAGAAGCTGCTGCCCTTTCAGCCGCACGTGTGGCAACCCATTCTGGATGAGGCCGAGCGCCAGCAACGCGACTGGCCCGAGGGCCACCCGCCCATCGTCTTCGGCAGCGATGTGTCGTTCCGCATGGTCGACTTCGCGCAGCGCAACGCCGAGCGCGCGGGCGTGGCCCACGCCATCGAGCTGCGTGGCGGCGACGCACTGCAGCGCATGCCGCCGAGCGACAAACCCGGCGTGATGCTGCTCAACCCGCCTTACGGCGAGCGCATTGCCGCCGCCGGTGTCGCGGGGCAAAGTTCGGAAGACCGCGCGAGCGCCCGAGCCCAGCGCGCCGCGCCGCGCGAGCCGCGCACCTTCACGGTCGGCAGAGCCGCGCCGCCTGCGCCCGGCCTGGGCCGCGGGGAATCGGAGGTCTCGCGGCTGGGCCGCGAGAGCGCGCAGATGCCCGATGGCGGCGACGGCAGCGACTTCTTCAACCAACTCGCGGCCCACTGGAAAAGCCACTACGCCGGCTGGACCGCCTGGCTGCTCACGCCCGACCTCAAGCTGCCCGGCAAGATGCGCTTCAAGGAATCGCGCCGCGTGCCGCTGTGGAACGGCCCGATCG
>PNMH01000138.1 GCA_013823505.1 Polaromonas sp.
TTGCCCTGGAATTTGCGCGCATCGAGCCTTTCGATGCCGTGGTCCTTTTGGGCCTGGGGTTCGCCGCGCGAGAAGCGCCCGTCCAGCGCCTGCCGCAGCGCGTCCAGCTCGGACTGTGCCTGTTCGGCGGCCGCGCCGGGGTAGTAGTCAATCCGCCGCAGCGCCTGCAGCGCCTCAGCCACCGCCCGGCCGCGCCGGCGGGCCTCGGTCTCGCCCAGCGCGGGCAGCTCCGCCTGCAAGGCAGTAACAGTGTCGCGCCACAAGGCATAGGCCTCGGTGCGGTCGAACAGCGCCAGCAGCTCGTCGCGCTGGGCATCGCCTTGCGGAGACAACGACAGCACCATGGCCGACCCGCCGTGCTCGCGCACCTCCGCGGCAAGCGGCTCGAACAGCGCCGCGTGTTCCGCGGGGAGCAGGTAGGCCCCGTCGCGCAGGGCGCCACAGCCCAGCGTCTTGAGCGCGCGCCAGACGCGCACCCGCACCGCATTGGGTTGGGTGGGAAGTGTGAGGATCAGGATGGCAAGCATGCGATGAAATATACATTACATAGTGAGAAATAGATATTTCACCATCAAAGTCGGGAAAATGGCCGAAAAGCACGGCTCGCTCACTTGATCCTTCAGGCCTAGGTCGACGAAAGCTTCCAAGAAACCAGCGCTCGCTATATATTCTAATAATCGTTAGAATGTGATCATGAGCAACCGCCAACTCAAAGACCTGCTCTACGAACAGGTCGCTCGCATCGGCAAAGCACTGGCCAGTCCCAAGCGGCTGGAGTTGCTGGAAATGCTCGCGCAAGGCGAGAAATCGGTGGACGCGCTCGCTGCCGAGCTGTCGATCGATATCAAGCTCGCCAGCGCCCACCTCAAGGCGCTGCGCGACGCGCGACTGGTGACCAGCCGGCGCGAAGGCAAGTTCATCCACTACCGGCTCACCGGACCCGACGTGGCGGGCTTGGGCGTGAAGCTGCGCGAGGTGGCCGAGGAGCACCTGCTGGAATTGCGCTTGGCGCTGGACCAGATGGCTGCAAACCCCGGCCAGATGGCACCTGTGGACCGGCAGGCGCTGATGGAACAGGCCCGGCGTGGCGAGGTGGTGGTGATCGACGTGCGGCCGCCCGAGGAGTACGCGGTGGCGCACCTGCCCTACGCGCGCTCCATGCCACTCGCCGAGGTTGAAAGGCGCCTCGCTTCGCTGCCGCGCGACAGGGAGATCGTCGCTTATTGCCGCGGGCCGTTCTGCCTGTTGTCCGACGAAGCCGTGGCGCTGCTGCAGGCTCGCGGCTACCGCGCCCGCAAAGTGTCCGACGGCGTGAGCGAGTGGCAGGCCGCCGGCCTGCCGCTGGCGACTGCTGGCAACGATTTGAATTCGCTTCACTCGCGGGAGCGCACATGAACTTTGAAGGCTGGGTGCTCGATCACGAGCCGCTGATCCGGACGGGGTTCTTCTTCGGCGTGTTCGCCATCGTGGCCCTGTGGGAGCTGGCGTCGCCGCGTCGCGTGCTCCTGCTCTCGCGTCGGCAACGCTGGACCGCCAACCTCGGCATCGTGCTGCTCAACACAGTGATCGTGCGCCTGGTGTTCCCCACGGCAGCGGTCGGCATGGCGGCGCTGGGTGTGGAAAAAGGCTGGGGGCTGCTGAACAACTTCGACGTGCCGTTCTGGCTCGCGGTGCCGCTGGCCGTGGTGGCGATGGACTTCGTGATCTGGCTGCAGCACGTGATGGTGCACGCCGTGCCTGCGCTTTGGCGCCTGCACCGGGTGCACCACGCCGACCTGGACTACGACCTCACTACTGGCACGCGCTTTCACCCGCTGGAGATCGTGTTGTCGATGGGTATCAAGTTCGCCACCATCACGTTGCTCGGCGCGCCGGTGCTGGCGGTGGTGATCTTTGAGGTGCTGCTCAGCGCCTGCGCCACCTTCAACCACGGCAACATCCGCCTGCCGGCGGCGGTGGACCGCGCCTTGCGCTGGTTCATCGTCACGCCCGACATGCATCGCGTGCACCACTCGGTCGAAGACGACGAGACCAATTCCAACTTCGGTTTCAACCTCAGCTGGTGGGACCGCCTGTTCGGCACCTACCGCGAGCAGTCACGCGCCGGTCAGCTCGGCATGACCATCGGCATCCACGGTCACACCGACCCGCACGAGGTGGCGCAACTGCCCGGCATGCTGATGCTGCCGTTCAAGGGGCGGGTGGATGACTACGCCATCAACCGCCGCGACTGGAGCGATGCCGACCGGAAACCGGCGGCTTGAGCCAGGCACTTCTCAAGCCTGTCAGAGCCGTCTATATATTCATAATTGCTGATATAACGATTTTTAACCAGGAGACAACATGAACCTTCGCTCCCTGGCCCTCGCGGCCGCCACCGCCGCCAGCCTTCTGCTGGCCCCCGCCGCACACGCTGACAACAAGGACATCGCCATCGACGAGATGGCGGGGTACCTGGAGTTCGTCGACTACGGCGGCGGTGTCATCTTTGCCGAGCAGATCCCCAAGGACGAGTGGCCGAAGATGGTGGTGATCGATGCGCGCGATACCGGCCAGTTCACCAAAGGCCACATCCCTGGCGCGATCAACATGGACTGGCGCCAGGTACTGGCCAAGCGAGACAGCATCCCGAAGAACAAACCCGTGCTGATCTACTGCAACACGGGCTCACTCTCGGCACAGGCCGGCTTTGCGCTGCGCGTGGCCGGCTGGGAGAACGTGCGCATCTTGCAAGGCGGCATGGAGGAGTGGAAGGCCAAGGGTGGCTTCGACGCTACGGCAAAAGCCACCGCACCGGCAAAGCACTGAGTAGTTCACAGAGGATGGCGTGAGTGTCGAACATCAAAGGGACTGATGTCCTGAAGAGGAAGTCATCAGGCGTCAGCTTCAAATCCATAAGACGACTCTCGTCACCAGTTGCCTGGCTGACAGCAATCGCTGCTGACCGTAAGCGGTCATCCAACTACGTCTTCCCACAGAGCGCTTGAGAGGGGAAGCTACGTGTCCATGTAGAACAAGGTGGACACGTATGTCAGAGATCGACGCAGAGGTGGTACGGCGCCTGGTCACGGGTCGCAAGAACGATGGACGGGCCGTGTACGACCCGCAGGCCAAGGCAGAGGTGGTGCGTGCGTGCCTGAAGCCGGGTGTGTCGGTGGCGCGCATGGCGCTGCAATGCGGCATCAATGCCAACTTGCTGCGCCGCTGGATCACCCAGAGCATGGGTGCAGACATGAAGGCAAGTCGGGCCAGCATGCCGACCGTGGCCATGGCCAGCACCAGTGCTTTTATCCCGCTGCGGCTGGCGGCCCCCGAGGTGTCCTCCGTCACCGCTGCGCAGATCAAGGCACGCCTGCACGCCCGACTGCCCAATGGGGTGGAGATCGACCTCAGCGAAGCAGGCCCAGGCGAGTGGTTGCCCGTCATTGAACTTCTGGGGCGCCTGCCATGTTCCGACTCGACGACACGCTGACGGTGTACCTGCACCGCCCGGCCATCGACTTCCGAACGGGCATCAACGGTCTGGCCATCCTGGTGGAGCAAGCCCTGGGCATGAACCCGTTCGCGGCGGCGGTGTACGTGTTCAGCAACCGCCAGCGCAACCGGGTGAAGATCCTGGTCTGGGAGCGCAACGGCTTCTGGTTGTTGATGAAGCGCCTGGAGCAAGACCGCTTCATCTGGCCGGACGAGGCGGTGGTGCCGACGCTGACGGTGGAGCAACTGCACTGGTTGCTTGATGGCATTGATCTGGCGGTCACACAGCGACATCCACAGCGGTTCTACGAGCGCGTTGCGTGAGGCTGGTGCTGCCAAAATGAGCAAGGCCACTGCTGAGAATATTTGCCGCAAAATCCCCAGCACAAGGAACCGCCTGAGCGACAAGCAGATCGAAGCAGGCGATGGTTCACATGCCCACCGCCGAAGAATTTGCAGCCTTGCAAAAGGCGCTGGCCCAAGCCACCCAGACCAGCGAATCGCTCGCTGGTGAGCTGCGCATCACGCGCGCCGAGCGCGACCTGCTCAAGGAGCAGCTCAACAAGTTCAAGCGCCAGTTGTTCGCCGCCAAGAGTGAGGCCAGCGCCGGCCACCAGAAGGACATGTTCTTCAACGAGGCCGAGGCGCTTGGATCGGCAACCCAGCCGGCCCAGGAAGAAACCGAGGCCGACGACAACACTGTTGAGGTCCCCGCTCACAAACGGACCAAGCGCGGGCGCAAGCCGCTGGACCCGGCGCTGCCGCGCGAGGTGGTGCGCCACGAACTGCCCGAGTCCGAGCGTGTCTGTCCTCACGACGGTGCCGTGCTGCGGGAGATTGGCGTGGAGGCCAGCGAGCAGCTCGACATCATTCCGCAACAAGTGCGCGTGATCCGCCACGAGCGGGTCAAGTACGCCTGCCCGTGCTGCGACGGCACGCTACGTCTGGCGGCCAAGCCCGAGCAAGTCATCCCCAAGGGGCTGTTCAGCGAAGGCCTGCTGGCCTGGGTGATCACCTCCAAGTACGTGGACGGCCTGCCGCTGTACCGCCAGGCGGCCTTGCTGGGGCGCTTTGGCGGCAGCGACCTCTCACGCAACACCATGGCCGCCAGCGTGGTGCGGGTGGGCCAGGCGGTGCAGCCGGTCATCAACCTGCTGCGCGACCGGGTGCTGGACGCCCCGCTGATCTTCGGTGACGAAACCGAGATCCAGGTGCTCAAGGAGGCTGGGCGCAGCGCCCAGTCCAAGAGCTACATGTGGGCGCAGATGACCGATGGCTCTGGCGCCAGCGGCACGGGTCCGCCCATACGCTTGTTTGCCTACTCACCCTCACGCAGCACCGAAGCGGCGCAGCGTCTGTACGTCGGCGTGCGCGAGGGCGGCGTGCTGATGAGCGACGGCTACGAGGTCTACAACAAAATCGCCTTGGCCAACAAGCTCGTGCACATCGGGTGTTGGGCGCATTGCAGGCGTTACTTCAATGACGCGCTGCAGGCGCTGCCCAAAGCGAACCGGGGGCCTGAGCAATTGGCGGCCAGATTCATCGCGCTGATCGGCAAGCTCTACCGCGTGGAGGCACTGGCCAAAGAGCAAGGGCTGGATGTGAATGCGCTGCTGCAAAGCCGCCAGACCCACAGTGTGCCGGTGCTGCAAGAGATCCAGGCCTTGCTGCTGGCCAATGTTCATGCGGTGCTGCCGGGCAGTTTGCTGGGCAAGGCGCTGCACTACCTGTCCTCGCAGTGGGTCAAGCTGGAGCGCTTCGTCAGCAGCGGCCACTTGCCGATCGACAACAACGGCTGTGAGAATTCGATCCGTCCGTTTGTCATCGGCAGACGCAACTGGCTCTTCGCCGACACCGTGGCAGGCGCCAACGCGAGCGCCAACCTGTACTCGTTGCTGGAGACCTGCAAGGTCAACGGCGTCGATGGGTACCAGTACCTGAGGGCGCTGCTGGTGGCACTTCCACGGGCCAGGACCGTTGAGGACTACGAGGCCTTGCTGCCCTGGCGACTGGTGCGGTGATCCACCGCCTGACAGTTCGAGGCGCGAGATGGCTCAGTGCAAATCGGCCGCAGCACCACAGCACTTCTTGAACTTCGCCCCGCTCCCACAAGGGCACGGATCATTGCGCCCCACCTTGGGCTGCATCGACTTGGCCACTTCCCGCTGATAGACAGCGAGCCGAAGTGGCAGCCAGTGAGCGTGCATGTCCAGAACAGCCGGCGGGATTTGTTGAGCCAGCTCCGATCGCATGGCCGGTGTTCGGGTGAGTTCGTCCTGATCCACGGAATAGTCGTCTTCGCCCAGCAGGGCAATGGGTCTGAACCAAGCTTGCCCTTGGGGAGTGGACAGCAACGGTTGCCAGTCCTTCCAGCAAAGCCTCATCCCCTGGACAAAGCCGTACGCCCACGATTCTGCGTCGTCGTACTCACGCTCGTCACCGTCGTAGGCCATCGTTGACCAGCACGGGCTGATCTCCCGGGGGTCATCCCCCAGGCCGGCAATGATGGTGTTGAAGTGGCGCATGACCAAGCCCAGCATGTGGTTCAGCTCTTCGACGGAACCCATCGGAGGCATCATCTCCTTGGTACCCCAGATCTTGGGCAGCCATTGCTTGGGATGCACGGTCGTCGGCCCGACCGCAATGGCGTGCAAGAACCCATCGACCATGTCCATGGTCATGCCTTCTTCCGTGTCAACGCCGAACAGCAGAAAGTGGTCGAGTTCTTCGAACTCTTCCTCGGACAAGGGAGCAAATGGGTCTGTCATCAACTGAATGTGAAATGCGGCGCTGACCCAGATTCTCGCGCGTCGCAGACCGCACCACGCCGAGAGAACATTCATTGCCGCAACGGGCATCCGAGTGCAAGGGCGTGGTCAATAGAGCGCTTACGTTCTTCTGGCTACACAACCGAAAACATAGTGAGCACGGAGCCTTCTGGGAGTTTGATCGACTGTGACCAGACTTCCATCCGATAGGCTCCCGGCCCGCTGATCCAACGCGAAGCACTCTCCCGCTTCGGACGGCTGAGTCCCTTGACAGAACCGAAGGCCATTTCGAATGCGATCGTGTCTTGGTGCAACTCGTTCAGGATATAGAAGTCGATTGAAAAGTCTCGACTGCGTTTGGACCACTTCAATTTACGCTGATCGTGGCAAGTGATGGCGGTCGGCACCTTGACACGCTGAAGCAACTTCAGGGCTGACGCTGTCAAACTTGCCTGAAAATCGTTACCCATTGCATTCGCAAGATCGAGACTTGGCTTGCGATTCGCTACCCATGGCCAGACCAAATAGTCAGGAAGAATCAGCTGACTGGCGAAGCTGTTGGCATCTGCCTCGATGGACTTGGCTTCAGCATTCTGGGGGCCGATGTCCGTGCTGGAGCACTTGAAGGAAGTCCGCTTTGCGTCCTGCATCCAGTGGGCCAACTCGTGCCCCAATGAGAAACGCCTTCGTCCCAGGTTGTCGTCCATGGCAACACTGATGACGGCGCGATCACCGGCGGCCACCAGGCGCGCTGCGCAACCATCGAGTTTTCGGTAGACGACGTGAGCGCCCTTGGCGCAAGCAATAGCCTCTAAATCAATGTGATCAGGCTTCCTGACGCCATGCCCCCATAGCAAGCGCTCCGGGTGGCTAAG
>PNMH01000139.1 GCA_013823505.1 Polaromonas sp.
TGTGGGACGTGTACAACCAGTACCACATGGGCATCACCGCCGAGAACGTGGCCAAGGCCCACGCCATCACGCGCGACATGCAAGACGCGCTGGCCTTGGGCAGCCAGCAAAAAGCCAGCGCCGCGCAAGACGCCGGCAAGTTCAAGGACGAGATCGTCGGCGTGAGCATTCCGCAGCGCAAGGGCGACCCTGTGGTGTTTGACACCGACGAATTCATCAACAAGAAGACCAACGCCGAAGCGCTGGCCGGTCTGCGCCCCGCGTTTGACAAGGCCGGCTCGGTGACCGCCGGCAACGCCTCGGGCCTGAACGACGGCGCCGCCGCCGTGATGGTGATGACCGCGAAGAAGGCCGCCGCGCTGGGCCTCAAGCCGCTGGCGCGCATCGCCGCCTTCGGCACCAGTGGACTGGACCCGGCCACCATGGGCATGGGCCCGGTGCCCGCCACACAGAAGGCACTGACGCGCGCCGGCTGGAAAGCGGCCGATGTCGACCTGTTCGAGCTCAACGAAGCCTTTGCGGCCCAGGCCTGCGCGGTCAACAAGGCGCTGGACATCGACCCCGCGCGCGTGAACGTGAACGGCGGTGCGATCGCCATCGGTCACCCCATCGGCGCGTCCGGTTGCCGCATCCTGGTGACGCTGCTGCACGAAATGGCCCGACGCGACGCGAAAAAGGGTGTGGCAGCGCTGTGTATCGGCGGCGGCATGGGGGTTTCCCTCGCGGTCGAACGCTGATTTGCCGGTAGATTCAATAGCCAGTTGCGGGGCCTTGCGTGCCTCGCAATTCAACACACACAAACCAGAGGAGAACCCCCAATGAGTCAAAAAGTAGCGTACGTCACCGGAGGCATGGGTGGCATTGGAACGGCCATCTGCCAGCGCCTGCACAAAGAAGGCTTCAAGGTCATCGCCGGCTGCGGCCCCACGCGCGATTTCAAGAAGTGGATCGACGAGCAAGCGGCCCTGGGCTTCACGTTTTACGCTTCGGTCGGCAATGTGGGCGACTGGGCGTCCACCGTGGAAGCCTTCACCAAGACCAAGGCCGAGCACGGCACCATCGACGTGCTGGTGAACAACGCCGGCATCACCCGCGACCGCATGTTCCTGAAGATGTCCCGCGAAGACTGGGACGCCGTCATCGAGACCAACCTCAACTCCATGTTCAACGTGACCAAACAGGTCGTGGCCGACATGGTCGAAAAGGGCTGGGGCCGCATCATCAACATCTCGTCGGTCAACGGCGAAAAAGGCCAGGCCGGCCAGACCAACTACTCCGCCGCCAAGGCCGGCATGCACGGCTTCTCGATGGCGCTGGCGCAGGAACTGGCCAACAAGGGTGTGACGGTCAACACCGTGAGCCCGGGCTACATCGGCACCGACATGGTCAAGGCCATCCGCCCCGACGTGCTGGAAAAGATCGTGGCCACCGTGCCCGTGAAGCGCCTGGGTGAACCCGGCGAAATCGCATCCATCATCGCCTGGCTCGCCAGCGAAGACGGCGGCTACGCCACCGGTGCCGACTTCTCGGTCAACGGCGGCTTGCACATGGGCTGAACCGGCCCCATGCCGGCGACCAACCCCGCTGCGGCGGGGTTTTTTGTGGGCGTTTTCTGGTGGTTTTCCAGTGAACGCCATTGAGCGACTGCGGATACATTGCCAGCATGTACAAACCCTTGCCCCTGGACTCCCTGGCGCTCAACCAGCCGGTGCCCGTGAACATCTGGGACCCCAAGGGCGTGCTGTTGCTGCGCAAGGGTGAGCACATCACCTCCGAGCAGCACCGCGGCCTGCTCATGCTGCACACGCCCATGGTGCTGGCCGCCGACTGGCAGGCCTGGAGCTACAGCTACACCGCCGCGCTGGACCGCATGGTGCGCGGCAACGAATCGCTCAGCCGCATTGCCGCGCTCGACGCCATGGTGCCGGTTCAGGAGAAGAAGGAAGCCCGAGACGACCTGCCGCCCACCGAAGCCTGGCCGGACATCCACGCCTCCCTCTCCACGCTGCTGCACCAAGGCGCCGAGGCCAGCCAGTTCACGGAGCGCCTGGAACGCCTGGCGCTGCAGACCCACCAGCTGTGGCTGGAACACCCGGACGTCAGCCTCATGGTGCTGGTGCAACTGCTGTTCGACGCACACGTGCCCTACAGCACCACACACGCCTTGCTCGCGGCCGGCTTGTGTGCGCTGGTTGCGCCGTCGGCCGGCTTGTCCGAGGCCGATCAACATTCCCTGCAGCGCGCGGCCCTGACGATGAACATCGCCATGACACGCGCCCACGACGACATGGCGCGCCAGAATGGGCCCTTGTCGGAGCTGCAGCGCAAGACCGTGCGCGAGCACCCGCAGCGCGGCGCCGAGGTGTTGCGCCGCCTCGGTGTGGTGGATGTCCCGTGGTTGCAGCTGGTGGAAGAACACCACGAACGCCCCGATGGGCAGGGCTATCCGGCCGGCCAACCGGTGGTTGGCGATGCCCACCGCCTGTTGCAGATGGCCGATGTGTACGTGGCCTGCATCAGCCCGCGCAAGAGCCGGGGCGCGCTGCTGTCGCAGCAGGTCGCGCGCGAGCTTTACCTGGGGCCCGATCAGCGGCCCGACCCCATGGGCGCCTTGTTCGTCAAGAACATCGGTTTCTACCCGCCGGGCAGTTATGTGCGCCTGGCCGGTGGCGAGCTGGCGGTGGTGGCGCGCCGAGGCGCCAAGGCCAACACGCCGGCGGTGTTCGCCCTCGTGGGCCGGCAAGGCCTGCCGCTGGGCGAGCCCGCCTTGCGCGACACGGCCGACCCCGCCTTTGAAGTCAAGGCGAGCCTGGCGCCGGGTGAGGTGAAAGTGACGGTCAGCGTGGCCAAACTGCTGGCACGCCTTTGAGCAGCGGGGGAGCGCGGTACAGTCTCGGACCGAGCCCCCGAGTCCTGCCCCCGATGATTGAAGACAGCCCCAACCACCCACAAGCCAGCCCCTGGCGCCTTTCCGTCGCGCCGATGATGGATTGGACCGACCGGCATTGCCGCTACCTGCACCGCCTGCTGACCAAGAACACCTTGCTCTACACCGAGATGGTGACCACCGGCGCGCTGGCGCACGGCAGTGTGCAGCGGCACCTGCGGTTCAACGCCGAGGAGCATCCTGTGGCCCTACAGCTCGGTGGCAGCGACGCGGCCGAGCTGGCCATGGCCGCGAAGCTGGGCGAAGACTGGGGCTATGACGAGATCAACCTCAACTGCGGCTGCCCGAGCGACCGCGTGCAGCGCGGCGCGTTCGGCGCCTGCCTCATGGCAGAGCCCAAGACCGTGGCCGACGGCGTGAAGGCGATGGTGGATGCGGTGTCGATTCCGGTCACGGTGAAGCACCGCATCGGCATCGACCGCGTGGAGAGCTACGACTTTGTGCGCGACTTCGTGGGCACGGTGAGCGAAGCGGGTTGCAACGTGTTCATGGTGCATGCGCGCAATGCCTGGCTGGACGGCCTTTCACCGAAGGAAAACCGCGAAGTGCCGCCGCTGCGTTACGAGCTGGCTTACCGCCTCAAGCGCGACTTTCCTCACCTCACCATCGGCATCAACGGCGGCATCACCACCAACGCGCAGATCGCCGAGCACTTGCAGCAGGTCGACGGGGTGATGGTGGGGCGCGAGGCGTACCACAACCCCTGGCTGCTCACCTCGTGGGACGAAACCTTCTTTGGCGCAGCGCCGAGCACCATCACACGCGAAGCGGTGGAAGAGCAGATGGTGAGCTACATGGAGCGCGCCTTTGCCGAGGACGGCTGCCCCTGGTACGCGATTGCGCGCCACATGCTGGGCCTGCGCCACGGCCTGCGCGGCGCACGGCGCTGGCGCCAGATCTGGAGAGACCACCGCCTGAAACCCTTGCCGCCGCGCGAGGTCTGGGCCATGGCACAGGAAAGCATCTCCGTCGAGCATCAGCACGCGCCAGCCCCGGTGGCGTGACGCCCATCCCACCCACCAAGGCCCCCATGTCTGTTTTGCCCCCGGCGCTGGACGCCGAACGTTTCGAGATCGACACACCGGCCGGCCGCGTGAGCGCCTATCGGGCCTGGCCATCGTCGGGCGCGGCCAACCTGCCGCCAGTGCTGCTGGTGCACAGCGTCAACGCCTCGGGGTCAGCGGCCGAAGTGAAGCCGATGTTCGAGCACTGCCGCCGCCGCCGCGCGGTGTACGCGCTGGACCTGCCGGGCTTCGGCTTCTCCGAACGCAGAGACCGCGTTTACACGCCGCGCCTCATGACCGACGCGATCCATGCGCTGCTGGCGCACATGCGCGAGGCCCACGGCGTGGAGGCGATCGATGTGCTGGGTGTGTCGCTCGCTGTTGAGTTCGTGGTGCGCGCACAGCAGGAGGCGCCCCACACGGTGCGGCGCATGGCCCTGGTGAGCCCCACGGGTTTCAGTGGGCCAAAGCGGCGCTACGGCCCGCCCGGCAGCACCTTGTTCCAGGCCTGGCTGTTAAAGATCCTCTCCTGGCCGTTCTGGACCGAGGGCATCTACCGCAACCTCACCCGCCCCAGCGTGATCCGCTACTTTCTGGAGCGCACCTGGGGTTCCAAACGCATCGACGACGCGCTCTGGCGTTATGACGTGATCACCACGCGCCAGCCCGGTGCGCGCTTTGCGCCGCTGCACTTCGTGTCGGCCGGCATGTTCAGCCGCGACATCAACACCCTGTACGAGGCCGTCACCTGCCCGGTGTGGGTGAGCATGGCCACGCGCGGTGATTTCACCGACTACCAGGGCAAGGTGACGGTGGAGCAGCGGCCCAACTGGCAGTTCCACGCCATCGAAGGCGGCGCCTTGCCGTACTTCGAAGACCTCGCCGCGTTCACCGACAAGCTCGACCCGTTCTGGGGATAGGCGCTTCAAGGCCATTCACGGCCCTGTCAAATTCGGTCGCCAAGCTCGCGCCAGCCAGCCTGCTTCGGGTTGGGTCTCGGGGTCTGTCATGGCGTTTTCCAATCGACGCAGTTTCATCATTCGCGTGGCATCGGCTTCGGCCGCAGTGGCTGCAGGCGGCTTGCTCTCGGCCTGCGGTGGTGGTGATGACGAAGCGACCCCAACCGCGCGGTTTGATTTCGGCGTGGCCAGCGGCGACCCGCTGGCCGACCGGGTGGTGCTGTGGACCCACGCGGCACCAGCCAACGGCCAGTCGGCGGTGAGCCTGACCTGGGAAGTGGCGCGGGACGCCGGCTTCACCCAGGTGGTGTCCAGCGGCCAGGTGCAGGCCACCGCAGCCGCCGGCTTCACCGCCAAGGTGGACGCCACCGGCCTTGCCGCCGGGCAGAGCTACTTCTACCGCTTTCGCGAAGGCAGCAACAACTCGCCCGTGGGCCGCACCCGCACCCTGCCGGCCTCGGGCGTGGGCAGCGTGAAGATGGCGGTGTTCAGCTGCGCCAACTACCCCGCGGGTTTCTTCCATGCGTACAGCGAGGCGGTGAACCAGGGCGCCGAATACGCCGTGCACCTCGGTGACTACATCTACGAATACCCGGCCAACGGCTACGCTTCGCAAGACGCCGTGGCGCTGGGCCGCGTGAGCACACCAGCCAACGAATGCCTCACGCTGGCCGACTACCGCGCCCGCTACGCCCAGTACCGCAGCGACCCCGACCTCAAACGCCTGCAAGCCAGCCTGCCGCTGATCGCGGTGTGGGACGACCACGAGATCGCGAACGATGCCTACGTGACCGGTGCCGAGAACCACACCGAAGGCTTGGAGGGCGCATTCACCGACCGCGTGGCCGCGGCCCTGAAGGTCTGGCACGAGTGGATGCCGGTCCGCACGCCCGACATGACCGACCTGCGCAAGATCTACCGCAGCTTCGATTTCGGCAACCTGCTCTCGCTGCACATGCTGGAGACGCGTTTGCTCGGTCGTGACAAGGGCATTGAGTTGCCCGACTTGGTGAACCCCGCCACGCAGGCGGCTGCGCTCGCCACCCTGTCGTCCACCTCGCGCCAGATGATGGGTACGGCCCAGCAGACGTGGTTACAGCAGCGGATGGCCGCGTCCAGCGCCACCTGGCAGGTGCTGGGCCAGCAGGTGTTGATGGCGCGCATGGCGTTTCCGGTGTCCATCCTGCAGGGGCTCGACCCGTCCAACACCGACCCGGCCGCGCAGGCCGCCGGGCTGCAGGCCATCACCGACTACCTCACGGCCAAAAACACGCCGGCTGGCTTGCGCACGCCAACCCAGGTTGCCTTGCTCGACCCGGCCACCAACCCACAACTGGGCTACAACCTGGACGCCTGGGACGGTTACCCGGTGGCGCGCGAGGTGCTGCTGGGCACGGCAAACACGCTCGGCAAGCGGCTCGTGACCCTGGCCGGCGACACCCACAACGCCTGGCACAGCGACCTGACCTTGCTGAATGGCACCAAGGTGGGTGAAGAGTTCGCCACGCCGGGCGTGAGCTCGCCGGGTCTGGAGGAGTACCTCTCGGCCATTCCACCAGCGCAGGCCGCCGGTATCTTCACCGGCGTGATCGACACGCTGAACTACGCCGACACGTCGCGCCGGGGATTTCTGCTCATGACGTTCACGCCCACCGCTGCCACCGGTGACTGGTACTTTGTGAACACGGTGAAATCGAGCGCCTACATGGTGGTGCTGGGCCACACCGCCACGTTCAACGCCTGATTCGGCGTCCGGTTCGTCGAGGTCAGGCCGCGGCTTCCAGGCCGCTTTGAAAGTGCTCGCGCATGCGTTGCACCGCCAGCGCGGCGTTCCGCTGCGCCAGCGCGCTCACGATGGCCCGGTGCTCGGCCAGCGACTCTTCGATGCGGCCGGTCTTGAGCAGCGAGTTGTGGCGGTTGAGTTTCATGACCTTGCGCAGGTCGGCCACCATCTGCTCGCGCCAGCGGTTGCGTGCGAGCTCGAGCACGCGCATGTGGAACTGCTCGTTGAGTGCGAAGAAGCGGTCGCGCTCGCCCACCGCGGCTTCCAGCGCGGCGTGCAGGGTCTGCAGTTCGGCCAGCTCGCCATCGGTGGCGCG
>PNMH01000140.1 GCA_013823505.1 Polaromonas sp.
AGCGTCGGCAGATACCTCTGGAGCAAGCCCGCGCCGAGTTGCTCAAGCCTGTTGCGGCGAAGCGATTTGGCCGACCCGAAGAGCTGGCCGATGCCTGCGCCTTTTTGTGTTCTGCGCAGGCCGGCTACATCAGCGGCCAGAACCTTCAGGTGGATGGCGGCAGCTACGAAGGTCTGATTTAGCGCAAGCGACCAGAGAGCGTTTTCCAGTCTTCGGGCGGCGTTTCGGTCTCTGCAAAATCCAGTTCCACCTCCACCCCGTTGGGGTCGTTGAAAAACAGTTGCCATGTCCGGTTCGTTCCTGGCGCACGGATCAATCGCAGGCCCACCTCGTGCGAGCGCAAGCTGGCCACGGTGTCCGCCAGGCCCTCAGCCCAATAGGCCATGTGGTCGAGGGCTCCCCGTCGCGGTGTCGGCATGCTCTCCACCACCACCACATGCAGAACGGGTTGGTCATGGACATAGAGCCACAGCCCGGGCACCGGGAAGGCTGGTCTGGGCCCTTCGCGCATACCCAGCAGGTCAACGTAGAAAGCGCGAGTGGCTTCCAGTTGATCGGTCACGATGGTGAAATGGTCGGGACGCTTGATCACAACAGACTCCTTGAGGCGCGAGAACGGAGGGCATTCCGGTGGAGGTGCATGACCAGCAGAAAGCCCACCACGGACAGCAACCCCGAGACAAGAAAAACCTCGGCGAAACCGAAGCCGGACGCGACGAACCCCATCAAGGGCCCGGCAAGGCCAACCGCCAGATCAAAGAAGAGCGACAGCGCACTGAGCGCTGCACCGCGATTGGCTTGGGGTGTGCGCTCCAGTGTCTCCACTCCCAGACCCGGGTACACCCAGGAAACGCCGAGTCCCGTCAGCCCGGCGCCCAGCATCACCAACTGGGGTGACGGAGCCTGCCAGATCATCAGCATGCCCAGGCTCTGTACGAGCATGCAGACGGCCACCACACGGTAGCCACCAAAGCGCGGCAGCAAATTGGGTGAGACAAGTCTGGCGGCGATGAACGCGACGCCGAAACTGGTCAGGCAATAGGCCGCGTTCTCCCATCCCAGGCTGTCGAAATAGAGAGCGATGAAGGCCGCCAGGCTGCCAAAGCCCACAGAACTGCACGCCATGGCGATGCCATTGGGCATCACCGCCAGAAACACATGTCGAAATGGAAGCCTGATCCCCGGCAAAACGGGCGCTGACGGCCGGCTGAACGCCAGCAACATGGGGACGAGGCCGAGCAGGGCGGTGAAAAGCCCAATGCCGGCGAGGTGCATGCCGTCACGGACCAAAACGCCCAGTGGGGCTCCCAATGCGGTTCCACCGTAGGCGGCAATGCCGTTCCACGACATCACGCGAGCTGTGTTGTTGGTGCCGTACATGCCGATGGCCCAGATGCAGCTCGGTGTCGAGATCAGGGCGGCTGACACGCCAAGAACCACACGCCCCGCCAGGAGCAGCCCTGTGCCGAGCCAGAGCTGCGCGTGCAGGCCGATGGCGAGGCTGGTCAAGGCGCCGCTGAGAACCAGTCCGGCGAGCCCGCACAACACCACACGTTTGGAGCCGAACCGGTCGGCCAGCTGGCCGCTCAACGGGCGTGACAGCAGGGTGGCCAGGTACTGCACGCCGATCACGATGCCGGCAAAAACCGGACTCATGTTCAAGTCATTGAGGACGTAGCCAGGCAACACGGCCAGTGGAAGTCCGTTGCAAAGGCAGGCGGCAAAGTTGAAGCTGACGATGGAAACGATCCCGAG
Source organism: Polaromonas sp. (assembly GCA_013823505.1). Next base: position 1,756 of record PNMH01000140.1, read on the forward strand.
GGTGATCCGCCCGGGACGTGTTGCAGGGTCGCTCATGGGGGTGTCTGAACCCATTGGATCGGGGTCTGGACCGCGCCCGTACCCCGACCGGGTGCAGCGGGAATTACTGCACGGCGGGCAGGCGCACCACCATGCCGTTCAGCGCGGTGGTGACCATCAGCTGGCAGGACAGCCGGCTGTTGGGCTGGCGGGGCTCACCCGTGCAATCCAGCATGGCATCTTCCGTCTCATCCATCGAGGCCAGTTGATCGGCCCACGGCTGCTCGACATACACATGGCAGGTCGCGCATTGGCAGGCACCGCCACAGTCGGCGTTGAGACCAGGGAGGCCGCTGGCGAGGGCAGCCTGCATCACGCTGGTTCCTTCGGTGACTTGCAGCTCGGTTCGTTGGCCATCGGGGGTGATGCAGATGATGTTTGGCATGGGATCTCCTGAAAATAATGGGGCGTTACAGCGATCGGCTGATGATCTCTTTCATGATTTCACTGGTGCCGCCGTAGATGCGCGCCACCCGGGCATCGACCCAGGCTCGGCTGATCATGTACTCGCTCATGAAGCCGTAGCCGCCGTGCAATTGCAGCAGCTCGTCAAGGATTTTTCCCTGCATTTCGGAGCCCATCAGCTTGCACATGGCGCCGACCTCAGCGCTGAGTTCACCCCGCATTGCTTTTGCAAGGCAGTCATCGACAAACACGCGCAACATGGTGGCTTGGGCCTTGCACTCGGCGAGCTTGAACTTGGTGTTCTGGAAGTCGAACACCGTCTTGCCAAACACCTTGCGGTCGCGTGTGTACTGGATCGTCTGATCGAGCAGCGATTCGATCGAGGCCGCTGCGCGGATGCCGATGATGGTGCGTTCCCACGCCAACTGGTGCGTCAGGTACTTGAAGCCTTGCCCCTCTTCTCCGAGCCGGTTCTCCAACGGGACCGACACGTTGTCGAAAAAGAGCTCGGAGGTGTCCTGACCCTTCAAGCCTATCTTCTCCAACCGGCGCCCCTTTGAAAAACCAGACTGGTCGGTCTCGACGCAAATCAGGGTCAGCTCTTTGGCGGCCGGATCCAGCTTGGTGGCTGTGACCGCCAGGTCAGCGTTGCCACCGTTGGTGATGAAGGTTTTCTGGCCGTTGATGGTGTAGCTGTCGGCGTTGCGCACGGCGGTGGTGCGCATGCTGCGCAGGTCGCTGCCCACGCCGGGTTCGCTCATCGCGATCACGCCCACCATTTCACCGCTGACCATCTTGGGCAACCACCGCTGCTTTTGTGCTTCGGTCCCGTAGGCCACGATGTAGGGCGCCACGATCTCCGAGTGCGTGGTGAAGCCCACGGCCGTGGCGTTGACCCGCGCGAGTTCTTCGATCATCACGGCGGAGTGGCCGAAATCACCACCAGCGCCACCGTATTCCTCGGGCACGGTGGAGCACAGCAGGCCGGCATCGCCGGCCTTGATCCAGATGCTTTTGGGGACGATGCCTTCTGCTTCCCAGGCATGCAGGTGGGGCACGATCTCGCGCTCGATGAAACGTCGGGCCTGATCGCGAAATTGCTCGTGGTCTTCTCGGAATACGGGGCGCATGGCAATGTCCTGGTGCTGGGTTCCGGTTATCAACGGCCGGTGAACTGCGCAGGGCGCTTGTCCAGAAAAGCGTTGACAGCTTCAAGGTGGTCTTCGGTGTGGTGGGCCAGTGCCTGGTAAGCCGCGGAGAGTTCCAGCAAGGTGTCCAGGCGCACATGCTGCCCTTCTCGCAACAGTCGTTTGGTCAGCCGCAGCGCATGGGACGGGTTGAGTGCAATCCGCTGGGCCAGCGTTTGCGCGTGGGCCAACAACTGATCGGCAGGGACCACCTCGACGACCAGTCCCCAGGCGAGGGCCTTGGCTGCATCGATCGTGTCGCCGGTGAAGGCCAGCAAGCTGGCTTTGGGCATGCCAATCACGCGCGGCAGCAACCATGCACCACCATCGCCCGGAACGATGCCTACCTTGACGAAGCTCTCGGCAAACAGTGCTTTGTCGCTGGCAATGCGGATGTCGCACATGCATGCCAGATCCAGGCCCGCGCCGATCGCCGGGCCATTGACGGCCGCAATCACCGGGACATCCAGTTCGTACAGAGCCAGCGGTATGCGCTGGATGCTGTCCCGGTAGCTGTCGCGCACCTGGTAGGGAGTGCCCGCAAAGATGCCACCGCGCTGCTGCATGTCCTTCACGTTGCCACCGGCACAGAAGGCACTACCTTCGCCGGTCAGCACCAGGACCTTGATGCTGTGGTCGCTGCGGATCTGGCGGCACAGGTCCACCACTTCGTTCATGTGCGCTGGATCGGTCAGTGCGTTTCGGGTTTCGGGCCGGTTCAGGCGGGCCGTCAGCACGGCGCCGTCGCGCTCGATGAGCAAGAAGGGGGCTGGGTTTGGAAGGCTCATGGTGTCTCAACCGGTGATGGGGACAAGGCGGCAAGATGGCCAGCGGTGACAGCGGGCCATAACGAGGTCGCACCACCTTGCGAAACGGCTCGACCCAGCCGTTGTGCCCAGTGGCCCAGGTTGCCAAACTCACTGCGCCAGGCCCACAGGCGGCGGGTTCCCTGCTGCAAGGCGTGTTCATGCGTGAAGCCAATGGCGCCATGCACTGCGTGCGCCATGGCCGCCACTGCTCCGGCCGCTTCAGCGCCGCAGACCTTGGCGGCGGCGATTTGCCATGCGGCCAGTTGATCATTGGACTCCGCGAAAGCGGCCTCTGCGCTGACGACCGCACTGCCCGTGTGCTGTGCCATTTGCGCCAACTGGTGCTGGATGGCCTGAAACGCGCTGATGGGTTTGCCAAACTGAACGCGCTCCGTGGCGTAGCGGGTGCTCAGGTCCAGCGTGGTTTCGAGCGCGCCGGCCATCTGGGCCGTGCGCAACATGGCACCGCCCCACCAGAGCAGGTCGTCGGACCATTGGTCAGGCAGCATTGCGGTAGCGATCGGTGTGACGTTCTTGAAACCAAGGTCGTCGCGCGGCTCGCCGGCTGTGTTTCGTTTTGTGCTGATCTCGGCATCGCGACGTGACAGCACAACCAGCATGGTTTGCTCGCCGGGTATGAGGCTGATCACCTGTTCCACATCGCGACCCCAAGGTACATCGAACAGCGTGCCGCTGACGCGGGCTCCGTCCATCGACAGCGTGCTCCGCATGGCGATACCCAAGGGCGCGTTGCGGGCTTGCAGGCCACAGCGGCCCAGCACCCAGTTGGCCAGCATGGTTTCGGGCAGGGGCAGAGGCAGGTTGTGTCGTCCCGCCGCCTTCACCACACCGACCAGATCGCCCCAGGAGGCACCAGATCCCCCTTGATCTTCCGGTGCCGCCGCCACGGCAAAGCCCGACTCTTCAATGGCGGCCCACAGCTCGGTGGGCCAATGGCCTGCCTCGCAATGGCGAATCAGGTCCGGGGTGACGAGATCGGCCAGCAGGCGTTCGATGGTGGATTCAAACAGTTCGCGCATGGTGATGTTCTCAACGCAGTCCCAGACCGCGGGCAATGATGCCGCGCAGGATTTCCCGTGTGCCTCCGCGCAGCGAGAACGAAGGTGCCATTTGCATCAGGGCCGCCAGCACCTGAGCGTGGTCGCTGCCGCCATCGACGGTGGGGGCCACATCGAGCACCTGTTGAGCGAGTTCAGGGATTTCCTGCTCGAATGCGGCGCCCAGGTCCTTCAGGCATGAAGCGGCCCAGGCCGGATGGCCGCCGTCGGCCAGCTCGGCCGTGACAGAGAGCGACATCTGGCGCAGCACGACCAGTCGGGCACTGAGGCGGCCCACCGCGTTGGCCTGCAGCGCATCGGGCTGAGCACCGACCGAGTCGATGAGCGTGTGCAACAAGGCAATGCTGCTCAGGAAGCGTTCTGGTCCGCTGCGTTCGAAGGCGAGCTCCGCAGTGACTTGTTCCCAGCCCTGGCCTTCGGTGCCGATCAAGGCGTCGGCGTCCAATCGAACGTTATCGAGGTAGACCTCGTTGAAGTGCTCGCCGCCGGCCAGGTCGCGGATCGGGCGCACGGTGACGCCGGGCGCCTTCAGGTCAATGATGAACTGAGACATGCCCTCATGACGTGCAGCCTTGTCGCTCGTGGAGGGTCCCGTGCGAACCAACGCAATCATGTGGTGCGCATGGTGGGCATTGGTGGTCCAGACCTTCTGGCCGCTCAGGCGCCAACTTCCGTCGTCAGCCGCTTCGTCGCGAACGGCCCGGCTGCGGATCGATGCAAGGTCCGAGCCGGAGTTGGGCTCGCTCATGCCGATGCAGAAATACACCTCTCCCTTGCAGATGCCGGGCAGGTACTTCTGGCGCTGAGCTTCCGTGCCATACCGGAGGATCAACGGACCGCTTTGTCGATCAGCGATCCAGTGGGCCGATACGGGTGCACCGGCGGCCAGCAACTCTTCGATGACGACGTAGCGTGCCCAGGGACCCGCATCGTGCCCTCCGTACTGGCGTGGCAGGGTCATGCCCAGCCAGCCACGTTGTCCCAACTCGCGGCTGAAGGCCGGGTCGGCGCCCATCCACGAATCGGCGCGTCGTAGCGCGCTGCGGTCCTTCAGCGCCGTTGCCAGAAAGCTTCTGACATCGGCACGGAGCGGCTCGGCTTCTGCCGGTATGCGCTGGTATTGAAAAGATGCAAGAGCCATGACGTGACCGAATTCCTGGTGGGTACGGGTGCGGTTTACAGCGCAGTTCCGGCGTCGGCGGAAGCAAACATCCGGTTGATATCGCCCGAGGTGACCGGCTTTTCCAGTTCACGAAGCGGTGCGGCGCCGCCCATGCCGCAAGCCGGCTCGATGCTCACGTGTTTGGCCTGCGCTTTCAATGCGCCGACGGTGCAGTTCTCACGACCGAGGATGGCAAAAGGGTCGTAGTTGAATTCGCGCATCGCGTTGAGGTGCGTGATCTTGTTGATGATCTCGTCGCTCAGGTGTCCGGCTTGCTTCCAGAACACGTCGGCCGATTCCGGCCAGGTGCAGTCGGAGTGGGGGTAGTCGCATTCCCAGCAAGCCTTGTCCACGTTGATGGAGTCCAGATTCTTCAGACCGAACGCATCCTCGATGAAGCAAGTGATGATGTGTTGGTTGAAGATGTCGCTGGGCTTCTTGCCGCCGAAGTTGGAGTTCGTCCACGCGTTGTGGTGGTTGTGGGTGAAGTCGGCGCGTTCCAGCAGGTAGGGAATCCA
>PNMH01000141.1 GCA_013823505.1 Polaromonas sp.
TTCCGCCGCCCCAAAGGTTTTGATCTCGCTGGCAGTTGGCGCGCCTCCGCCGCGCGGTTCGAATCCGAACTGCGCTCGATCGAGGTGCGCGTGCGCGCCTCGGCGCGTTGCCTGACGTGGCTGGCGAATGCGCGCATCCCCTTCAGCGTTGACGCGGGTGATGCGATCACGCTTCGTGTGGAGTCTGTCGAGCAGGGCGCGCGGCAGCTGTTGGCCTTTGGCGATGAAATCGAGGTGCTGGCGCCAGCCGCGATGCGCGAGCGCATGGCGCAGCAGGCCGGTGCGCTGGTGGCCCTGTACCGGACTTAAGCCGCCGGCGTGAACCACATTGACGCGGTGCGCATGCCCAGCCAGGTCAGCAACAGCGAGCCGACCAGATGGAGGCTGGCCGTGCCGAGGGCAAGCAACACGCGGCCGTGTTGCAGCATGGAAATCACCTCCACCGAGAAAGTGGAGAAGGTGGTGAGCGCACCGAGGAAGCCGGTGATGATCGCCAGCCGCCAGGCCGGGTCGATCTGGGCTTGACTCTGGAAGAACACCACCGCCAGGCCAATCACATAGGCACCGATCCAGTTGGCCGCCAGCGTGCCCCACGGCAACAGCGAGCCGGGCGTGGTCAGCCACAAGCCCAGGCGCCAGCGGGCCAGCGCGCCGACGCAGGCGCCCAGGCAGATGGCGATGACGCTGGGCAGGGTGTTCATGTCTCAGGGCTTAGAAGGGTGGGCCTTCATCATCGCCATCGGCGAGCACGGCGGTGGGTTGCCCTGTGACCGGTGCGTCGCCAGTGGGTGCCGCGCCAAACGCCATCTCGCCACCGAGCGCTTCCACCAGTTCGGGCAACAGTTTCTGCAGCTCGCCGGTGGACAGGGCCACGTCGGCATCGAAGCCGTTCTCGCCCTCATCGGGCCGGCCATCGAACACGCCTTCGAGGAAGTTGATCTTCTTCAGCTGCAGCGATTCGGTGAGCAAAAAGCCGATGCGGCCTTCCCAGCTCAGCGCCAGGCGCGTGGGCAGTTTGCCCTCGGTGATGTGCTGGCGCACCTCGTCGGTGGCGAGGTTGTGGCGGGTGAATTTCACCGACGACTTTTCCTCGTCGCCCGACTTGAGTTCGCATTCGCGTTCCACCGCAAAACCCCCCGGCCATTCGTCCGGTGTGGTGGCCGAGAGCCATTGCGTCATGGCGGTCTGCGGTGTCACGGCGGTTTGCAGCAAGGTGATGACCAAGCCGTCGAAGGCACGCACCAGCGCGGTCACGACTTCGTCGATCTTGCCCTGGCTGCTGGCGTCGGTGACCAGCCAGCCGTTGGCCAGATCGATCCACACCCACACGTTCATCTGGCGCGCAAAGGCTTGTGGCAGCAAGGACAGCAAGGCGTCTTCGCGCAAGGCTTTCGTTTCCTTCTTGCCGGGCTTGCGGCCGGTGGTGGCCTCGATGTGGTCTGCCTCTTCCTGTGCCTTCTTTTTCACCACCGAGCCGGGCACGCCCTTGGTCTCGATCTGGAGTTTGAGAATGCGCTGGCCAGCCACCGATTCCACCAACGGGCCATGGGCTTCGCCGCGCGGTTCCACCCAGCCAACCGATTTGTCCTGCGTGGCGCCGCAGGGTTTGAAACGGGCTGCGTCCAGCGCAGCCTCCATGTCTGCCACCGTTGCGCTCCAGCCGGGCGCAATGCGGTAGATCGTCACATTCTTGAACACGGAAATCCTTGTTGATCTGCAAAACAAAAAAGGCCCGCCACTGCGTGGAGTGGCGGGCCTTGCATCTTAGGGGATGGCGGGGTCACATCCTCGACGGTAGCGAGGTAACGATTTGCGGAAACCACCAGAGCAACAGCAGCGCCAGCACCATGAGGAAAAAGTAGGGCATGCAGACCTTGGCGATCCAGGTGATTTCGCGTTTGGTCATGCCCTGCAGCACAAAGAGGTTGAAACCCACGGGCGGCGTGATCTGTGCCATCTCCACCACGATCACGACGAAGATGCCGAACCAGATCAGGTCGATGCCCGCAGCGGTGACTGTGGGCAGGATCACACCCATGGTCAGCACGATCATCGAGATGCCGTCGAGGAAACAACCGAGCAGGATGTAGAACAGAGCCAGCGCGAAGAGCAGCACCCCGGGCGACAGGCCCAGCCCGGTGACGAACTCGGCCAGGTGTCGCGGCAGACCTATGTAACCCATGGCCAGCGTGAGGAAGGCCGCACCCGCGAGGATCAGCGCGATCATGCAATACAGGCGCGTGGCGCCCAGCAGCGAGTCGCGAAACGTGGCCCAGTTCAGCGACCCTTGCGCGGCCGAGAGGATGAGCGCCCCCACCACGCCCACCGCGGCCGCTTCGGTGGCGGTGGCAATGCCGGTGTAAATGGTGCCGATCACGCCGCCGATGAGCAGGATCACCGGGATCAAATGGCGCGATTCGCTGAGCTTTTGCGCCAGCGTCATGTTCACATCGCTTTTGGGCACCTGTTTCGGGTTGAGCAGGGCCCAGATCATCAGGTGACCGCTGAACAGCCCCGCCAGCAAGAGACCGGGCAACACACCCGCCACGAACAGCTTGGCGATGGACACCTCGGCCGCCACACCGTAGACGATCATGATGATCGATGGGGGGATCAACAGGCCCAGCGTGCTGGCGCCGCCGAGCGAGCCCACGATCTTCTCGGGCGGGTAGCCGCGTTTGGTGAGCTCGGGGATGCTCATCTTGCCGATGGTGGCGCAGGTGGCGGCCGACGAACCCGAAACCGCCGCAAAGATGGTGCTGCCCAGGATGTTGGTGTGCAGGAGGCGGCCGGGCAGGGCGTTGACCCAGGGAGCGAGGCCCCGGAACATGCTCTCGGACAACTTGGTGCGGAACAGGATCTCGCCCATCCACACAAACAGCGGCAGCGCGGTGAGCGTCCAGCTGCTGGCCGAGCCCCAGATGGTGATGGCCATGGCGTCGCCGGCGGGGCGCGACGAAAACATCTCCATGCCGATCCAGGCCACGCCCGCCAGCGTGAGCCCGATCCACACGCCGCTGCCCAACAGGGCAAACAGCGCCACGATCAGCAGCGAGGTGACGAGCAGTTCATTCATGGCGGGTCTCCACGCTGTCGTGTGAGCGTTTGCGCAGGAGCTCCAGCACCCACTCGTCAATGAAGGCAATCAGCATCACCGTGGTGCCCACGGCCATCAGCAGCTGCGGAATCCACAGCGGCGTGGCGTCGGCCGAGGTGGAGATGTCGTGGAACTCGTGCGACTGCCAGGCGAGCCGCCAGGCGTACACCGCCAGCAAGCCGGCCAGCAAGATGGCCACCGAGAGCGACCACAGCTCCAGCCCACGCCGGGCGCCGCCCGTGAGCTTGCCGATGATCAGCGTCACGCGGATGTGTTCGCCGCTTTTGAGTGTGTGCGCCAGCGCCAGAAAGCCCGCGCCGGCCATGGCGTAGCCGGCGTAAGCGTCGGTGCCGGGCACGTAGAACTGGAGCATGCGCCCCAGCATGGAGAGCAAGACCATGACCAGCACGCCGATCATGAACAGCGCGGCCAGCCAGGCCGCGCCGAGGTAGAGGGAATCGAGGAATTTGCGCATGGGGATGTGATTTCAGTTGAACGATCCGTTGCGCATGCCCGGGTCCAACCCAGCAGGCACCGCGGAACTGGCTCTGCCAGTCCGCGGGTGCCGCCCCCTGGAGGGGGTCGCGCACAGCGCGGCGGGGGTGTTACTTCCTGTACGCGTCGAGCATCGCCTGGCCCTCAGGACCGGCCTTCTCCAGCCACTCCTTGAGCATGGTGTCGCCCACTTTCTGCATGTCGGCCTTGAGCGCGGCCGAGGGCGGCTCCACCGCCATGCCGTTGGTCTTGAGGATGGCCAGCGTGTCGGTGTTGACCTTTTGCGAAGCGGCCCATCCGCGCGCCTCGGCGTCGGCCCCGGCTTTGCGCAGCGCGTCCTGCGTGGGCTTGTCGAGTGCGTCGAACGCGCGCTTGTTCACGATGATCGCGTTCTTGGGCAACCAGGCCTGCACGTCGTAATAGAACTTCAGGTGCTCATACAGCTTGCTGTCCACGCCGGTGGCGCCCGAGGTCATGTTGGTCTCGACCGCACCGGTGGCCAGCGCTTGCGACAACTCGGCCGCCTGCACCGTGACGGGCTGAGCGTTCACCAGTTCGGCGATGCGCGAGGTGGCCGGGCTGTAGGCGCGCCACTTGCTGCCCTTGAGGTCGGCCGCGCTGGCCACAGGCTTCTTGCTGTAGATGCCCTGCGGTGGCCAGGCCACGGTGTAGAGCAGGGTCATGCCTTGTTCGGCCAGCTTCTTTTCCAGGATCGGTTTCTGCGCCTGGTAGAGCTTCATGGAGTCGGCGTAGCTGGTGGCCAGAAACGGCAGGCCGTCGGCGCCGAACATCTGCCATTCGTTCTGGTAAGCGGCCAGCAGGATCTCGCCGATCTGGGCCTGACCGCCTTGCACGGCGCGCTTGATTTCGGGCGCCTTGAACAGCGACGCACCCGGGTGCACGGTGATCTGCAACTTGCCGCCGGTGGCTTTTTGCACGTCGGCTGCAAACGCGGCCAGGTTGACGGAGTGGAAGTTGGTGGCCGGGTAGGCGGCCGGCAGATCCCACTTGGTCTGGGCGGTGGCGGGCAGGCTCAGGGCCAGCGCAGAGGCGGCCAGGGTGACGCTGAACAGACGACGTTTCATGTTGAGGACTCCGTTGAATGGGGTGGGAACTGAGGGACAGGCAGCGGATGGACTCTATCGGCGAGCGGACGGAGTGTGATCGGTGTTTTCCCTATATGTCAACAAATTATTGGCAAATCGTCATCAAAAAACATAAACTGCGCCGCACCTCTTCAAGGGATCCAACACCATGGCCCGTACCAAAGCAAGCACCAAGCCAGCCGCTGCACCATCGCAGCCCATCGTGTCGTCGGCGCACCTGGTGTCGCCGCACAGCGCAGAGATGAGCGAGTTCGAATTCGGCCTCATCGTCTCGGGCAACGCGTTTCACCGCTGGGTGGTGCACTGCATGAGTGCGGCCGGCCTGAAGGACCTCACGGCGCTGGACGTGCTGGTGTTGCACCACGTGACGCACCGCGCACGCGACAAGCGCCTGGCCGACATCGCCTTCATCATGAACGTGGAAGACACCCACCTCATCAACTACGCCTTGAAGAAGCTGCAAGGTCTGGGCGTGGTGGTCTCCAGCAAGAACGGCAAGGAGGTCACCTACGGCCCCACCGAAGACGGCAAGGCCTATGTGTCGCGTTACCGCGAGATCCGCGACAGCTGTCTCATCAACGCGCTCAAGGCCGACGACGCGCTCAACCACGACATCGGAGAGCTCGCGCGCCTGCTGCGCGTGCTCTCCGGCATCTACGACCAGGCAGCCCGGTCTGCCGCATCTTTGTGAACACCATGACGACCACCACAAGCATCGACCCCCGCTGGCAGTTCTGGATCGACCGCGGCGGCACCTTCACCGACATCGTTGGCAAGCGACCCGACGGCACGCTCATCACACACAAGCTGCTGTCCGAAAATCCCGAGCAGTACCGCGACGCGGCGGTGGCCGGCATTCGCTACCTGCTCGGTCTCAAGCCGGGTGAGCCGGTCACACCGCAGCAGGTGGAGTGCGTGAAGATGGGCACCACCGTGGCCACCAACGCGCTGCTGGAGCGCAAAGGCGAACCCACGCTGCTGGTGACCACGCGCGGCTTCCGCGATGCCTTGCGCATCGCCTATCAGAACCGCCCGCGCCTGTTTGACCGGCGCATTGTGTTGCCCGAATTGCTCTACAGCGACGTGGTCGAGGCGCAGGAGCGGCTCAGTGCCCATGGCGAGGTGTTGCAGCCGCTGGACGAGGCGGCCCTGCGCGCCGATCTCCAGTCGGCACACGCGCGCGGCCTGCGCAGCGTGGCGATTGTGTTCATGCACGGCTACCGCTTCACCGCGCACGAGGAGGCGGCGGCCCGCATCGCGCGCGAGCTGGGCTTCACGCAAGTGAGCACCTCGCACGAGACCAGCCCCATGATGAAGTTCGTGAGCCGTGGCGACACCACCGTGGTGGACGCCTACCTCTCGCCCATCCTGCGACGCTATGTGGAGCAGGTGGCCGGCGACATGCCGGGCGTCAAGCTGTTCTTCATGCAGTCCTCGGGCGGTCTCACCGATGCCCATGCCTTCCAGGGCAAGGACGCCATCCTGTCCGGCCCCGCCGGTGGCATCGTGGGCATGGCGCGCACGGCCGGCCTGGCGGGTCATGACAAAGTGATCGGCTTCGACATGGGGGGCACCTCCACGGACGTGTCGCACTATGCCGGGCAGTTCGAGCGCGAGTTCGAAACCCAGGTGGCCGGTGTGCGCATGCGCGCGCCCATGATGAGCATCCACACGGTTGCCGCGGGTGGTGGGTCGTTGCTGTCGTTCGACGGCGCGCGCTTTCGCGTGGGCCCCGAGAGCGCTGGCGCCAACCCCGGGCCGGCCAGTTACCGACGGGGCGGTCCGCTGGCCGTGACCGACGCCAATGTGATGCTCGGCAAGATCCAGCCGCGACACTTTCCCAAGGTGTTTGGTCCCAAGGCCGACGAAGCCCTGAGCGCAGACGCCGTGCAGGCGAAGTTCAACGAGCTCGCCGCGCAGACCGGGCGTGAAGCCGCCGATGTGGCCGAGGGTTTCATCAACATCGCCGTGCAGCAGATGGCCAATGCGATCAAGAAGATATCGGTGGCACGCGGCTACGACGTGACCCGCTACACCTTGCAGTGTTTCGGTGGCGCGGGTGGTCAACACGCCTGTCTGGTGGCCGACGCGCTGGGCATGACGCGCGTGTTCGTGCATCCGCTCGCGGGTGTGCTCAGCGCTTACGGCATGGGCCTGGCCGATCAGAATGCGATCCGCGAGCAGGCGGTGGAGCTGCCCTTG
>PNMH01000142.1 GCA_013823505.1 Polaromonas sp.
GAACATCGACCTCGACATCCCCAAGCACGCGCTGGTGGTGATCACCGGGCTGTCGGGTTCGGGAAAGTCCAGTCTGGCCTTCGACACGCTGTACGCCGAAGGCCAGCGCCGTTATGTGGAAAGCCTCTCGGCCTACGCGCGCCAGTTCCTGCAGCTGATGGACAAACCCGACGTGGACCTGATCGAAGGCCTGTCGCCCGCCATCGCCATCGAGCAGAAGGCCACCAGCCACAACCCGCGTTCCACCGTGGGCACGGTGACCGAGATCCACGACTACCTGCGCCTCTTGTACGCCCGCGCCGGCACGCCGTATTGCCCGGAGCACGACCTGCCGCTGGCATCACAAAGCGTGGCGCAGATGGTGGACACCGTGCTGGCCTTGCCCGAGGGCAGCAAGCTGATGATCCTGGCGCCGGTGGCGCGTGAGAAGAAGGGTGAGTTCGCCGAGCTGTTCGCCGACATGCAGGCCCAGGGCTATGTGCGCTTTCGTATCGGCGCAGCGGTGGTGGAGGCCGAAGCCTTGCCGATGCTGAAGAAGACTGAGAAGCACAACATCGACGTCGTGATCGACCGCATCAAGGTGCGCTCGGCAGACGAAGAAGGTGCCCATCCACAACGCCAAAGAATCGCCGAGAGCTTTGAAGCCGCGCTGCGCCTGGCCGAAGGCCGCGCCCTCACGGTGGACATGGACAGCGGCGCCGAGCTGGCCTTCTCGGCCAAGTTCGCCTGCCCGGTCTGCAACCACACCGTGGGCGAGCTGGAGCCGCGCCTGTTCTCGTTCAACTCGCCCATGGGCGCCTGCCCGGCCTGCGACGGCCTGGGTCACACCGAGGTGTTCGACCCCGAGCGCGTGGTCGCCTTCCCCACGCTGAGCCTGGCCAGCGGCGCCATCAAGGGCTGGGACCGGCGCAACGGCTACTACTTCGCCATGATCGAGAGCCTCGCGGCGCACTACCAGTTTGACGCCGAAGCGGCCTGGGAGTCGCTGCCCGAGGCGGTGCAGCAAGTGCTGCTGTACGGCTCGGGCATTCAGGAGATCAAGTTCAGCTACGCGCTCGAGTCGGGCGAACGCGCGGGCAAGAAAATCAGCAAAAAACACCCCTTCGAAGGCATCATCCGCAACTTCGAACGCCGCTACCGCGAGACCGATTCACCCCATGTGCGTGAAGAACTCGCCCGCTACCGCGCCACCCAGCCCTGCCCTGAATGCGGCGGCACGCGGCTGCGCAAGGAAGCGCGCCACGTCTTTGTGGGCGAGGGCGAGCACAAGCAGCCCATTTACAAGATCAGCCACATCACGCTCGGTGAATCGCTGGCCTACTTCAGCGCGCTGCACCTGCCCGGTGCCAAGGGCGACATCGCTGCGCGGGTGATCAACGAGATTCGCCAGCGCCTGAAGTTTTTGAACGACGTGGGCCTGAACTACCTGAGCCTGGACCGCAGCGCCGACACGCTGAGTGGGGGCGAGGCGCAGCGCATCCGGCTGGCGAGCCAGATCGGCAGCGGCCTCACGGGCGTGATGTACGTGCTCGACGAGCCCAGCATCGGCCTGCACCAGCGCGACAACGACCGACTCATCACCACCCTGCAGCACCTGCGCAACCTGGGCAACACGGTGCTGGTGGTGGAGCACGACGAGGACATGATCCGCTGTGCCGACCACGTGATCGACATGGGCCCGGGCGCGGGTGTGCACGGCGGCCATGTGATGGCGCAAGGCAGCTGCGCGCAGGTGATGGCCACGCCCGGCTCGCTCACCGGCCAGTACCTCAGCGGCGCGCGCGCCATCGCGGTGCCAGCGCGGCGCACAGCCTGGCTGCCGGTGACCAGACCCGAGGTGAAGGCGGTCCCGCTCAAGTCGAAGTTTCCGATGAGCCCGGCCGCCGAGCGCCGGGCCGAACGGCAGGCCGCCCACGAGGCCTCGCTGGGCGAGCTGCAGGAAATCCGCGTGGTCAACGCCACCGGCCACAACCTCAAAGGCGTGAGCGTGGCCTTCCCCGTCGGTCTGCTCACCTGCGTGACCGGCGTCTCGGGCTCCGGCAAATCGACCCTGGTGAACGACACGCTGTACGCGGCGGTGTCGCGCACGCTCTACCGCTCGCACGACGAGCCGGCCGAACACGAGGCCATCGAAGGCATCGAGCATTTCGACAAAGTCATCAACGTCGACCAATCGCCCATCGGCCGCACGCCGCGCAGCAACCCGGCCACCTACACGGGGCTGTTCACCGGCATCCGCGAGCTGATGGCCGAGATGCCGACCGCGCGCGAGCGCGGCTACGGCCCGGGCCGTTTCAGTTTCAACGTCGCCGGTGGCCGCTGCGAGGCCTGCCAGGGCGACGGTGTGGTCAAAGTGGAGATGCACTTCCTGCCCGACGTCTACGTGCCCTGCGAGGTCTGCCACGGCCAGCGCTACAACCGCGAAACGCTCGATGTGCAGTACAAAGGCAGGAACATCGCGCAGATCCTGGACATGACGGTGGAGCAGGCGCACGCCTTCTTTGGCGCCGTGCCCACGCTGCACCGCAAACTGCAGACCCTGATGGACGTGGGCCTGACCTACATCCAGCTCGGCCAGAGCGCAACCACGCTCTCCGGCGGCGAGGCGCAGCGCGTCAAGCTCGCGCTGGAACTGAGCAAACGCGACACCGGTCGCACGCTCTACATCCTGGACGAGCCCACCACCGGCCTGCACTTCGCCGACATCGAGCTGCTGCTCAAGGTGCTGCACCAGCTGCGCGACGCGGGCAACACCATCGTGGTCATCGAACACAACCTGGATGTGATCAAAACCGCCGACTGGCTGATCGACATGGGTCCCGAAGGCGGCTCGGGCGGCGGCAGCGTGGTGGGCGTGGGCACACCGGAAGACATCGCCGCCAACAGCGCGAGCCACACCGGCCGGTACCTGGCGCGCCTGCTGGGGCGCTGACTCAGCGCGTGGCTGAGAACTGCTGCGCCACCGCCTCCAGCGAGTTTTGCACGCGCTGCACCATGGGAGAAGTGCCCGCAGCGGAAAGCACCAACTCGTGGGTCGCGCGGGTCATGCCCACATAGATCAGGCGCAGAGCCTCTTCCAGTGTTTCGTCGGCCCGGGGCATGGCATCCAGACCGGTCAGCACCACCAGCGGAAACTCCAGGCCCTTGGCGCTGTGCAGGGTGATCAGCTTGACGCTCGCATGTTGCCAGTCCAGTGACTTGGTTTCACCCATCGACTGAACCGCCACCCCTTGTCGGCGCAGCATGGCGGCGCACACCGCCATGCGTTCACGGGTGCGAAACAGCACCGCCACGTCTCCTGGAGCGCGTCCGGCTGCAACAGCCAGCGCGATCCGTTCAGCGATCAACTCCGCCTCTTCGCGTGCGTGCTGCGCCCGAAGCAACACAGGGACCGGCCCCCGCCGTCCAGCCGAGGCGGGCAGCACCGACTGCACGGCTTCATCGGTTTCCGAGCGATCTGCCAGCAGCCCTTGGGCGCAGTGCATGGCCAGCGCCAGCACCTCCGCCGTGTTGCGGTAATTCAGCTTCAGCACGTGGGAGCGACCTACCGCCTGGATGCCCACACTGGCGAAGTTGAACTTGCGCCGCTTCTTCTGGTAAATCGACTGCGCGTCGTCGTACAGCACCAGCAGCGCGTTGGTGGCAGGCGTCACCATCTGTGCCGCCATCTGCAGCCAGGCGTCCTCGAAATCGTGTGCTTCGTCGATCAGCAGCGCCGTGTACTGCCCGCCGGGGACCAGGCCGGTTTCCATGGCACGGCTCACCGTCTGCGTGAGTGCCTCGTAATAGGCGTCGCCAGCAAACCCCGTGGGCACGTCCAGCTGGTAGGCCCTCACCATGTCCTGGCACCAGCTGTGAAATGTGCGAACCACCACACGCTCGTCCACCCCGCGTGCGCGCAGCAGGTCTTCAATGCGCTGCGACAGCGCCCGGTTGAAACACAACACCAGGATCGGCTGATCGGCCCGCGCTGCGGCTGCGAGCTGCTGCGCGCGGAACACCAGAATCATCGTCTTGCCCGAGCCGGCCGCGCCATGGATCACCCGGTGCCCTTCCCCCAGGGTGCGAGCCGCCTGCTCCTGCTGCAAGTCCATCACCTGCATCAGGTCGGGCAGGGCCAGGGCGGGCGATGCCTCGCCATCTTCGAGCAAAGGCAACTGCTGCACCCGAATTTCCGGAAACAGATGCCAGCGGATGCGGTCACGCTGTGGCAGCGTCAGCGTGTGTGGGTAACTCACGGTGAACATGCCCCACAGCCGCTCCTGAAAGGCGGCAGCGTCCATTTTGTCGTCCAGATCGTCCTTCATCAGCACCTGGTGTTCGGGAAACAGGCGGTGGAACTCCAGCCCCGCGACGTCTTTCCCGGCGAGGCCCGAAAACACCGCGCCCCAGCCATAAGGAAACAACAGCTTGCCCTTGAACGGTCCGTCGCCATGCACCAGCAATGGGTCCAGCGCCATCAGGTTCGCCAGTTCCATGGTGTAGTCGCGCGCCTGGCGCAGCGGGTTGGCCTCGGTGATCAGGCCGCGCTCGGTATTCAGTTCCACGCTGTCCCGGTTCGCCTTGGCCAGCGTCGAACACTTCCAGTGTTTCACCTCCAGAATCAGGATGCCCTGACGCGGGCTCAGCACCACGAAGTCGGGTTGCCGAGCCTTCGGCCCCAGTGGCACGTTGTGCCAGACCATGTGGTCGTCCGACAAACAGCGTTTGAGCTGGTGCAACACGCTGCGCTCGCCCGCGTTGTCGCAGCGCCTGTCGATGTTCGTCAGCCCTTGAGGAAAGATCGCCATGTGATGTCTCAA
Organism: Polaromonas sp.; assembly: GCA_013823505.1. The sequence goes on from PNMH01000142.1 coordinate 4,803, forward strand.
TCCCGATGTCTCAATCCCGGTCCAGCAACAGCGCGTTCAACCGATGCCCTGCTCAAGGCACTCGCTCACCAAGCCAGGTGTCACGCCGTCGCCCGTGCAATCGTTGGCGTTGCACCTGGACTTTCAGCACAAGCCCCAGGCAGCACAGCCAGATGATGACAGTCGGCAGGCATGGCGGTGCGCGCTACCGCCTCATTAGTCTTTTCCAAACGAGGTATGAGCCTGGAGAAGGTTGACCTCGGGGACGCGCGGAGCGTCGATCCGTTGTAGATGAAGCGCAGTGTATTGGCTTGGTCTGATATCTCAATCCCAGGCCGCCGCAGGCGCCCCCCCTTCTTGGGCCGGGTGATTCGACTCAAGCCGTCCGAGAGGGTACGCGCCTGAACAGTGCTTGACGCGCTTCGTTGAGTTCTTCGGCCGCTTGCACGTCGGTCAGCGCGGTGGCCAGATCACGCAAGTGTTCCAGCGTGATGCCCTCGCGCAGACCCTGGTTCTTCTCGGGCAGGCTCGCGAGCTTGTCCAGTGGCGTCATCGCGTCTTGCGACCGATAGATGCGCTTGATTCGCCCGGGCTTCTTGGGGTCGGGCTTGTCGGTGGAGAACAGGCTCGGGCGGTGGAAGTTCAGAAACGGGTTGAGGTACTCCACGCAGTAGGTGTTGAAGTGCGTGGCGTGGCGCTGCGGGATGTGGCTGTAGCCAAACTCCTTGCGCACCACCGCGCCGTTCTTGGTCTGCGCCAGACCGTTGTCGTTGCTGCGCCGGGGGCGACTGCGGGTGAACTCGACCTTGAGCTTGTCGAGCAGTTTGGCCACCCGGTGGTTGACGTACTCGCTGCCGTTGTCCGCATGGAAGCCCAGAATTTCGAAGGGGAACTGGGCCAGCATCTGCTCAATGACGGGCAGCAAGTGGGCTTCGGAGATGGTCTGCACCGTAGCCACCACCTGCCACTGGGTGACGCAGTCCACGGCGTTGATGTGGTACAGACCCTTGATGCCATCGTGGTCGCCCTGGTGCACGCTGTCGATGCGGATGAAGCCCGCGCGGCCTTCTGGCGCAGGGGCGCGGCGCACGCCGATGTCCACCCGCTTGGTCGGCCGGGTCTTGTTCTGCACCACGCGCTGCTCCCGGTAGCCCACACTGCGGCGCAGGTTGTACAGGTGGGCCACGGAAATGTCGCCCAGCCGCTCAAAGCCTGGCACCTTGAACACATCGCGCTGGCGCCGCAGCACGCACGCCGTGGCCGGGCCCGAGAGTGTGCCCATCGCCCGATCCACCTCGGCCAGCAAGGCCACGTCGGCGGCCGTGTAGCGGCGCGCAAACGCATGCACCGGGCGGCGGTAGTTCTTCACCAAGGGCTTGCAGGCCACCCAGCGCGCAACCAGTCGTGTCACCTGTGCCCGGCTATAGCCGCTCAGATGCTGTAGGTAAGCCAGCACGGCGCCCTTGTCGGCACGGCCCAACTGCCGGTAGCCAAAGCGTCGCAGCACCTGGGCTATCCACGCATATCGGCCCTCATCATCCTGGGCGCTGCGGAATTCCAGCGCCTGCGTGCCTGCCACGACCTGGCGCACCTGCTCCAGCGTGCGTACCTGTGCCTCGTTCATGTCGATCACCATCGATTCGATGATCGCCACCCCGCGCCAGCCTGCCCTCTGCAGGCCGCCACCCCCTCAGCTTCAAACCCCTCCCAGGCTCATTCCTCGCTGGAATCTCGCCCTGCGCTTCAGGCTCATACCTCGTTGGACAAGACTTCATTTTGACAGTGCTGCAAAATCTGTTGTATACTGCAAGGCTTCGCTGATCACGGCGTCGCTTCACGGCGAGGCAAGCGGTGGAGCAAACAGTGTTTGGTGGGGCTCAAGGGGGTTGCAAAGCTCCGGGCGGTTCAGGATAGGTCGGTAAAACCCCGAAATATTTTGACGGT
>PNMH01000143.1 GCA_013823505.1 Polaromonas sp.
GATCGTGGTCCCCACGTTGATCTTCGTGCCCTGCGTGGGCTACGGCCCAGGCGGGTTCCGGCTCGGTTACGGCGGCGGTTTCTACGACCGCACCTTGGCCAGTCTGCAGCCCAAACCCTTCACGGTGGGCCTGGGTTACGACTTTGCCTACTTGCCGCACCTGCAGCCAGAGGCCCACGACGTTCCTCTGGACGCTATCCTGAGCGACACCGGAGTCATGTGGCCCGAGAGGTAGTGCCCCCACGCTCCCCCGCTTCGCGAGGTCCGCTGCCCCCCGAGGGGACTGCTCCGCCTTGGGGCGGCCCGGCGGCGGATCGTTGCTCAGGGATGCTCGGCGTTCGCGTGCACTTCGGTGATGCGCTTCTCGCGGCGCACTAGGTAGAGCCCGCTGCCGATGATGATGGCCGCGCCCCACCAGGTGTGTGAGGCCGGCAGTGTCTGCCAGATCAACCAATCCAGCCCCAGGCCCCAGGCCAGGGCGCTGTACTCGAACGGGGCCACGGCAGAGGCCTGGCCGTGGCGAAAGGCCTCGGTGATGGCCAGCTGTCCGCAGAAGCCGGTGATGGCCAGGGCGAGCAGCAGCGGGGCGTCGCTGCGCTCAATGGCCACCCAGTCGGGCCAGGCCAATGCGCCTGCGCCCAGCGACATCAGCACCATCATCCACAGCACCATGCTTTCGCTGCTGTCGGTGCGGCTGGCCAAGCGGCCGGTGACGGCGGCCACCGCGTAACAAAGCGCCGCGCCCAGCGTGGCCAAGCCACCCACGGTGACGAAACCACTCTGCAGGTCGTCACCGCTGGGCCGCAAGGCGATCAACACACCGATGAAACCGACCGCGATCGCGCCCCAGTGGGCGGCGGGCACCCGCTCCTTGAGCACCGGCACCGACAGCATGGTGATGAGCAGCGGCGAGATGAAGAACAGCGTGTACGCGGCCGACAGCGGCAGCTCGCGCACCCCCAGGGTGAACAGCGAGAGCATGGCAATGCCGAGCACGCCGCGCAGCAGGTGCAGGGGCCAGCGGACCTTGAAGACGGTGTGCCACGCGCCGCGCCAGGCGATGTAGATCAGCACCAGCGGCATGGCGGTCATGCCGCGCAGCGCGGCGATCTGCAGCACCGGGTAGCGCGCAGACAGTGTTTTGAGCACCGCGTCCATGAGTGCGAAGAAGCCCACCGCGACCAGCATGAACACGATGCTGCGCAGGTTGCCGGCGGCGAGGTGGCGGGATGTCGACATCGGCCTCAGTCCATCTGGTCGACGGTGTCGGGGTCGGGCACGTCGCCAATGGCTTCGCGCGTGGCCGCGGCCTGCACCAGCAGCCAGTCGCAGAACGCCTTGACCTCGGGCCGCTGCGCGCTTCGCGGCGCCACCATGAGCCAGTAGACCAGCGGCGAGTCCAGCCGCGTGTGGGGCAGCGGCTCCACCAGCGCGCCACTGGCCAGGCTCTCGGCCACGAGCGGCAGGCGCGCGAGTGCCACGCCCTGCCCGGTGAGCGCGGCCTGCACGATCTGGTTGGCGTAGTTGAAGTACATCCAGCGCTGGGGCGAGAGCTTGGCCGGCGGGGCGCTGACGCGGGTGCGTTTCCCCGTGGTCGCCGCGGGCTTGGCACCGAAGGTGTCCAGCCAGCGCTGCCAGGTGAGCCATTCGAGGTGGCGCGTGCGGTGCGCGTCACCCGCTTCGATCAGGGCGCACTTCGACAGGTCCTCGATGCTTTTGATCGGATGGGACTTGAGCAGCCACGGGCTCGCCACGGGAGTGAGCTGTTCGCCAAACAGCCGCTGTGCGCTGGCGGGGATGCCCTGCGGCACGGCATAGCGCAGTGCGAGGTCGACGTCGGAGGTGGCGAGATCCACTGCATTGTCGGTGGCATCGATGCGGATGTCGATGTCGGGGTGGTCGCGTTGAAAGGCCTCCAGGCGCGGGATCAGCCACATCGAGGCGAACGAGGCCCAGGTGGTGATGGCCACGCTCTTGCGCCCGGCGCTCTGGCGAATCTGGCGCACGCTCGCATCAATGCGCTCCAGCGCCGAGGCCGCCGCGCGCAACAGCTGCGAGCCCGCGCTGGTGAGTTCGACCGCGCGCGTGTGGCGCAGGAACAGGGCCGTGCCGACTTCGTCTTCCAGCGCCTGGATCTGCCGGCTGACCGCGCTCTGCGTGAGCGAAAGTTCTTCGGCGGCCGCACGGAAGTTGAGGTGGCGGGCCACCGCTTCGAAGGCGCGCAGGTGGCCGGCGGCAATTGGCCGGGTGCGGGGGTGGCTGCTGGTGAGCTGCATGGCGGTGCTCCGGGCATTGATGCGGTTATCGAATCAATAGCTTAGCGCGCTTTCATTGGACTGCGTGGGGTCAAAGCCCGAGCATTGGACCCCAGGATGAGCTTCATCCCTTCTCAGGAGTCCCGCCATGAACAACCTCTCTGCCCACAACGTCGCCGCCCCCAACAGCTGCATGCCCGCCCGGGGCTGGCGGCTGGATGCGCGCCGTGCGATGAGCCTGCGCCCGCAGGTGCCCAGCCGCCTGCACATCACCCAGGGCCGTGCGTGGGTGACGCTGGGTCAGGCGCACGAGGGTGCGGGCAACGAGTCGGGCGACCTGGTGCTGAACGCCGGCGAAAGCCTGGCGGTGCCGGCCGGTGCGCGACTGGTCATGGAGCCCTGGCAGCCCGGCGCCGGCCCGGTGCGGTTTGACTGGTGCGCCGAGCCCGAGGCCCTCTCCCGGGAGCCCGCTGGCCGGTTTGGCCGTGAGGTGGTGACACCGTCGCGCGAGCTCGGGGTCGCGCTGGGTCAGGCCGGTCTGGCGTTCGCGCGTTTGCTGCGCGGGCTCTTCGGCTACAGCGAATTCCTCGTGGCCGGCCGGGGCCGTGTGCTCACGCCCTTTGAATCCAACCCACCTTGAGTCGGACTAGCCGCGCGTTCTCCGCTTCGGCTTTCGTGCGGCCACCGCGGCCTCCAGTGCCAGCCGTGCCCAGGGCAGCATGAGCGCCGGCGATTCGAGCGCCTCGTCCGGCGGCGTGAAGTAGTTCAGCTTCATCGCCTTGCCTCTGGCCTCGTAGACGAAGGGCCGGCCGCCAGCGGCCACCCACCGCGGCTCGGTCTCGGCGTTGGACTTGAGGAACAGCGTGTCCCAGGCAATGATCGCGATGTTCATGCCGTCGGTGGAAATGCCCGAGCCACCGAACATGCGCTTCGCCACGCAAGGCCCCACGCCCGAGAGCAGCTCGCAGGCGTGCAGCGCAAAGGGATCCACCGGTTTGACCATGGCGCCATCTTAGAAGCCTCGTCCGGCAGAATGCGCCGATGGCCCGACCCAAATCCGCTTCCCATGACTTGAAACGCGACGAAATCCTCGACGTGGCGGCCCACTGCTTCGCACGCCAGAGCTTCCCCGCCGCCAGCATGAACGACATCGCCGCGGCCTGTGGCACCAGCAAGGCGCGGCTCTACCACTACTACGAGAGCAAGGAAGCGATCCTGTTTGACCTGCTCGACCGCTACACGCAGCGCCTGCTGGCGCTGATCGGCGAGTCGGAGGCGCGCGCCCAGCGCAAGAACCTCAGCGAGCGCGACGCGCTGAGCGAGCTGGTGCGTGCCTTTCTCACCGAGTACGAGACCTCGGCCACGCGCCACGTGGCGCTGGTGTCCGACACAAAGTTTCTCGGCGAGGTGCAGCGCGAACTCATCCTGAACCGGCAGCGCGACGTGGTCGCCGCGTTCACCCGTTTCCTCAAACGCGCCTATCCGGAACGCGTGACACCGGGCAACCAGACCGCGCTGACCATGATGCTGTTCGGCATGATCAACTGGACGTTCACCTGGCTGCGCCCCGGTGGTCCCATGAGCTACAGCGCCTTTGCGGACGAGGTGGTCTCGATGATGGAGCGGGGTCTTTCGGGCCCGGCGCAGGGTTGAAAACCATTTACCTATGTGAAACGGATTTCGTTTAGGTAAAATCCGCCACTTCCCCACACGGAGACCGCCATGAGCAAAGCATTCGCCTCCCAGGCCGACCTGGACGACAAGAAAACCACCTTCGAGCAACTCAGCCCGCACTGCTGGGCCTACACCGCTGAAGGTGACCCGAACTCGGGCGTGATCATCGGCGAGAAGTTCATCATGGTCAGCGACGCCACCGCCACCCCGGCCATGGCGCGCGACCTGATCCAACACATCCGCACCGTCTCCGACAAGCCGATCAAGTACGTGCTCCTGACCCATTACCACGCGGTGCGCGTGCTGGGCGCCAGCGCCTACGTGGCTGAGGGTGCCACCGAAGTGATCGCCAGCCGCGGCACCTACGAGCTGATCGTGGAGCGCGGTGCGCAGGACATGCAGAGCGAGATGGAGCGCTTCCCGCGCCTCTTCCGCGGCGCCGACAGCGTGCCCGGCCTGACCTGGCCCACCCTCGTGGTCGGTGACGGCCAGCCGGGCCGCCAGGGCAGCCTGGAGGTCGACCTGGGCGGTGTGAAGGTCAGCATCTGGCACCCGGGCCCGGGCCACACGCGTGGCGACACCATCGCCTGGGTGGAAGAAGAAAAAGTGCTGTTCAGCGGCGACCTCGTCGAGTACGAAGCCGGCGTCTACACCGGCGACGCGCAGCTCGAAGAATGGCCCGCCACGCTGGAAGCGCTGCGCGCCCTGGGCGCCGAGGCCATCGTCCCCGGCCGTGGCGAAGCCATGAAGGGCAACGCCGACGTGAACAAGGCGCTGGACTACACGAAGCGCTGGGTCACCACGCTGTTTCAGGCCGGCAAGGAAGCCGCTGCCGCCGGCATGGACCTCAAGTCCGCCATGGCCCACACGCGCAAGAGCATGGACCCGGTGTTCGGCCACGTGTTCATTTACGAGCACTGCCTGCCGTTTGACGTGAGCCGTGCTTACGACGAGGCGAAGGGCATCAAGAACCCGCGCATCTGGACGGCCGAGCGGGACCAGGAAATGTGGAACGCGCTGCAGGCCTGAGCCCATTGCGCAGTTCGCCACGCCAGCCGCCTCCGGGCGGCTTTTTGTTGGGCGGCGGCTACGATCGCTGAAGCCCGACACCACTGCCCATGCCCACGTCCTTGCTTGATCACAACGCCACCGACTGGGGCATCGTCGCCGTCTTCGCCACCGTCTACCTCGGTATGTTTCTCGGCGGCCTGCCGCGCCTCAAGCTGGACCGCTCCGGGGTGGCGCTGCTCGGCGCGATTGCGGTGATTGCCTTGGCCGGCATTGCAGTGGAAGACGCGGCGCGTGCGATCGACCTGCCCACCATCGTGCTGCTGTTCGCCTTCATGGTGGTGTCGGCGCAGATGCGGCTGGGCGGCTTCTATGGCGCGGTGACCCGTCGAGTCGGCGCCATGCCGCTGCCGCGCAACGGCTTGCTGGCCGCGCTGATCTTTGTCTCGGGCGCGTTGTCGGCGGTGTTCTCCAACGACGTCGTGTGTCTGGCCATGACGCCGGTGGTGGCGCGGCTGTGTATTCAGCGCGGCTTGAATCCGCTGCCCTTCCTGATCGGTCTGGCTTGCGCGGCCAACATCGGCTCGGCCGCCACGCTGATCGGCAACCCGCAGAACATGTTGATCGGCTCGGTGCTGCAGCTCCCGTTCGCGGGTTATGTGCGGCAGGCGCTGGCGCCGGTGGTGATCGGGCTGGTGTTGTTGTGGGCGTGGCTGGCGTTTGGGCCGGGGGCCAAGGTGGGGAGCCCTCACCCTGGCCTTCCCCCGCAGGCCGGGGAGGGCGCAGACACGGAACCTCCGTTCAACACCTGGCAAACCACCAAGGGCCTTGTGGTCGCTGGTGCGCTCATGCTGATCTTTCTCTTCACCGACTGGCCGCGCGACGTGGCCGCGCTGGTGGGCGCAGGCCTGCTGCTGCTGAGCCGGCGCCTGCACACCTCGCATTTCATGGGGCTGGTGGACTGGCCCTTGCTGATCCTGTTCATGGGCCTGTTCGTGGTGAACCACGCGTTTGAGTCAACTGGGCTGGCGGCCCAGGCCGTGGCCTGGCTCGGTGCGCAGGGTGTGGTTCTCACCGACCCCGGGCCGCTGCTGGTGGCCAGCGCGCTGCTCTCCAACCTGGTGTCCAACGTGCCGGCCGTGATGCTGCTGCTGCCGCACCTGGGGGGCAGTGGTGAGCAGGCCGGTGTGATGCTCGCCCTGGTGACCACCTTCGCCGGTAACCTGCTGCTGGTGGGCTCGATCGCCAACCTGATCGTGGCCGACCTGGCGCGCCAGCAGGGCATCGAGATCGACTGGAAGCACCACGCCGTCACCGGGATTCCGGTGACGTTGGCCACGCTGGCGGTGGTGTGGGGCTGGATGAGGTTCGTGACCTAGTCGTTGATCGACGACAGGAACTGCTGCAACTCCGGCGTCTCTGGCGAGCCAAACAGCTTCGCGGGCGGCCCCATCTCGTGCACGCGCCCCTGGTGCATGAAGATCACGCGGTCGCTCACCTTGCGGGCAAAGCTCATCTCGTGCGTGACCATCAGCAAGGTCATGCCCTCGTCGGCCAGCGACTCCACCACGCGCAGCACTTCGCCCACCAGTTCGGGGTCCAGCGCCGAGGTGATCTCGTCGCACAGCAA
>PNMH01000144.1 GCA_013823505.1 Polaromonas sp.
CCCCCGGCTCCGCCATTGTGTCCCGCCCCTGCGGCCGAGGCACCGCCACCGCCGCCACCACCACCACCGTAGCCGCCGCCACCGGAGCGGCCACCGCCGAAGCCGCCGCCACCGGAGCGGGGAGGACGGGCTTCCATTGGACGGGCTTCGTTCACCACCAGGCTGCGACCGCCCAAGGACTGGCCGTTCATGCCTTCAACAGCGGCTTGCGCTTCGGCATCGTTGCCCATTTCGACAAATCCGAAACCTTTGGAACGGCCGGTATCGCGCTCCATCATGACTTTGGCGCTGTTGACAGAGCCGTAAGCGCTGAATGCTTGCTGCAGGTCTTCGTCGCGGACGGTGTATGGCAGGTTGCCAACGTACAGTTTGTTGCCCATGTTCGGGACTCCTAATAACACTGATGAAAATAGCGATGGAGCCCCGTTAGCACACAAAACCTGTAGCACGCGAAACCGACCGATCACTTGTCAAAACGAGCGCCTTGGGCGCTCGCCAGAGGATTATGCGCGCAGCGCCGCGAAAACAGTAACTATTTTTCAGGACCGCTTTGCCCCCCATGGCTGCGACGCGACCACACAACACCGACCGTCTCAGCCACGGGCAACGCCCCTGCGCCCGCCCCGGTGGGCAGCGCAAAAAGGCGCTTCAATTTATACTGCCGCTCCTCAGCGCCGATTTGTTCCGAATTGCGGGCGCTTTAAAAATGCCGCTAAAGAAGAGACGTCTGGTCCAGCATCCCGGTCTCGCTCTTGGCGGTACCGGGATTTTTTTCGGGCGCGCGCCGCCCACAGGACACCAGATTGATCGTCACGCCCCAAACGTTCCGATTCACCGAACCGCTGCCGCTGCGCAGCGGCGCCAGCCTGCCTGCCTACGAGCTGGTGGTGGAAACCTACGGCACCCTCAATGCCGACCGGTCCAACGCGGTGCTCATCTGCCACGCACTCAACGCCTCGCACCACGTCGCGGGGCGCCACGCTGACGAACAAGGCAAGCCGATCCCACGCAGCGAAGGCTGGTGGGACAACATGATCGGCCCCGGCAAGCCGGTGGACACCGACCGCTTCTTCGTGATCGGCGTGAACAACCTCGGCTCGTGTTTCGGCTCCACCGGACCGACCCACACCAACCCCGCCACCGGCGCGCCCTGGGGCGCCGACTTTCCGGTGGTCACGGTTGAAGACTGGGTGGACGCGCAGGCCCGACTGCTCGACGCCATGGGCATCCAGACGCTGGCCGCCGTGATGGGCGGCAGCCTGGGCGGCATGCAGACCCTGAGCTGGACCTTGCAGTACCCCGAGCGCGTGCGCCACGCGGTGGTGGTGGCCAGCGCGCCCAACCTCACGGCCGAGAACATCGCGTTCAACGAGGTGGCGCGCCGCGCCATCGTGACCGACCCCGATTTCCACGGCGGCCACTACCTGCGCGAGGGCACTCTGCCCCGGCGCGGCCTGCGCATCGCCCGCATGATTGGCCACATCACGTACTTGAGCGACGACGTGATGAACGAGAAGTTCGGCCGCAGCTTGCGATCGAGCAACGACACCGATCCCGCCGCCGCCGCCGAACTGGCCTACCGCTACACCACGCAAGACGTGGAGTTTCAGATCGAGAGCTACCTGCGGTACCAGGGCGACAAGTTCAGCGAATACTTCGACGCCAACACTTACCTGCTCATCACCCGCGCGCTCGACTACTTTGACCCCGCGCGCGAGCACGACGGCAACTTGAGTGCCGCGCTGGCGAAGGCGCGCGCCAAGTTCCTGCTGGTGAGCTTCACCACCGACTGGCGCTTCTCGCCCAAACGCAGCCGCGAGATCGTCAAGGCGCTGCTGGAGAACCGGCGCGACGTGAGCTATGCCGAGATCGACGCACCGCACGGGCACGACGCCTTTTTGCTGGACGACCCGCGTTACCTCAACGCGGTGCGTGCCTATTTCGACCAGACCATCGCGGGGAGTGTGTGATGAGCGATACCCGCTTGATGGAAAGCATCGCCCGCCTGGTGCCGCCTGGCTCGCGCGTGCTCGACCTGGGTTGCGGCGACGGCGCCATGCTGGCCCACCTGCAGGCCACGCGCGCCTGCAGCGGCTACGGGGTGGAGATCGACGACGCCAAGGTGTTGGCCTGTGTGCGCCGCGGTGTGAACGTGTTGCAGCTCAACCTGGAAGACGGCTTGAGCACCTTCGGCGACAACGCGTTTGACGTGGTGCTGCAGATCGACACGCTGCAACACCTGCGCAATGCCGAAACCATGCTGCGCGAGACCGCGCGCGTGGGCCGCATCGGCGTGGTGGCGTTCCCGAACTTCGCGCACTGGCCCAACCGCCTGGCGGTGGTGCAAGGGCGCATGCCCGTGACCAAGCGCCTGCCCTACCAGTGGTACGACACGCCCAACATCCGGGTGGGCACGCACGCCGACTTCGAGGTTCTGGCCCGGCGCAACGGCCTGACCATCGAGAAGAGCTTCGGCCTGCACGAGGGCGAAGAGGTGCACCGCTGGCCCAACCTGCTGGCCAGCACGGCGGTGTTCCGCTTCACGACCTGAGCCCGGGTCAGCCGCTCGAAGCCTCGCGCGCCGCGTCCGCCGCGAAGTCGCCCTCGATCGGTTGGCCCGTGTTCATCGCCGGGTAGACCTCGGCAAACACCGCCCGGATCTGCGCCAGCGGCAAATCATCGAAGCTGCCGTGTTCGTTCACGTACTCCATGTGCTGGCGGCCCGCGCGGTCGAACGCGTGGTACAGCGAGTCGTGCACGCCGTCGAATTCCAGCGGCAGCAGACCGAACTTGTCGCACAACTCGATGTTGAACGCCGGCGTGGCCTTGCGCCATGCGCCCTCGATCCACAGTTCGGTGTAGCCGTGCCAGGCGAACACGTCGGTCTTCATGGTCTGGCGCAGCTTTTCGGTGGAGAGATGGTTTTTCACATCGGCAAACCCCAGCCGAGCCGGAATGCCCGCCGCGCGCGCCACCGCCGCCAGCAGCACCGCCTTGGGCACGCACCAGCCAAAGCCTTGCGCGAGCACCGTGCTGGCGGTCATGCCGTGTTCCGTGAGGTCGATGCGGTAGGGGTCGTACCGGATCTGGTCGCGCACCGCGAGGTACAGCGCCACGGCTTTTTCCCGATCGTTCGCACCTTGCGCATGAGCTCGGGCGAACGAGACGATCTCGGGGTGGTCGCTGTCCATCGTGGGGGTCGCGGTCGTGCAGCCCGGCGCCATCGTCATCAAAGGGGTATTCATTCCGCCAAGTTAACCGATTTGCCCGCTGGTCGTTTTGGGTGGGTGCGGGCCTCAAGTTTTTTCACGAGATCGCCGCAGGCGTGAGAAATCGCATATTGATCGACAGAGGCTGATAGCGATTGGCTAAAGAGAGCGCCGAAGTGCACCGATACAAGAGGCAGACGGCGGTTGTGAAGAGTCCCAATCGCCCACCGGGTCCGCCGCACCCCGCCCAACCTGCGGTACTTCTGGAATCAAACCATGTCCTCCAAAGCCCCCATCCGGGTCCGCACCCAACTCGCGTCGTTGTGCGCCCTCCTGGTCGTCCTCATGATCGCGGTCGGTCTGTGGGGCGCGGCCCTGGCACGCGAGCAGTCCGAACTCATGCTCTCCATGTACCACGACCGCGTGGTGCCGCTGGCACAACTCAAGGTCGTGGCCGACCAGTACGCGGTGAACATCGTCGACGCGGCTCACAAGGCGGCCGATGGTGCGCTGACGCCCGAACAGACGCTGCAGGCCGTTGGGCAGGCTCGGGAGACCATCCGCACCGCTTGGACCGCTTATCTCGCCACCGAACTGGTGAGTGAGGAAAAGCGGTTGATCGCGCAGCTGTTGCCACTGATGGCGGCGGCCGATGCGTCGGTCCTCCAGCTCGAAGCGCTCGTTCGGGCGCGCGACTTGGCCCTGCTGCAGACCTACACAGCCCGCGAGATGTACCCCGTTTTCGATCCCATGCAGGAGGTGGTGGGGCAGCTGATCCAGCTGCAGGTGGACGTGGCGCGCCAGAGCTACGAACAGGCACAGGTCAACATTCGCCAGGCCTTCATCGGCATGGCGGCGCTGGCGGCATTGGCCATCACCATCGGTGTCTCGCTTGCCTTCTGGATCATCCGTGGCCTCGACCGTTCGCTGGGCGCCGAGCCGCACGAAGTGCGCGACGTGGCCGCCGCGATCGCCGGGGGCGATCTTGGGCAGCACATGCGGGTTCGCCCGGGAGACGCCACCAGCCTCATGGCGACCATGCACCACATGCGCCAGCGCCTGCGGGTCATGGTGACCGAGGTGCGTGAAAACGCGGGTGGCGTGGCTTCGGCCAGCGAACAGATTGCGCTGGGCAACCAGGACTTGAGTTCCCGCACCGAGGAACAGGCCAGCGCCTTGCAGCAGACCGCGGCCTCCATGGAGCAGGTGGGCACGACCGTGACGCACAACGCCGAAAACGCGCGGCAGGCCAGTGAGCTTGCGCAGGAAGCCTCGGTGGTGGCGAGCGAAGGTGGCGCGATGGTGGCGCAGGTGGTGGCCACGATGGACCAGATCAACGACAGCAGCAAAAAGATGGGCGACATCATCGGCGTCATCGACGGCATCGCCTTCCAGACCAACATCCTGGCGCTCAACGCGGCGGTGGAGGCGGCGCGCGCCGGTGAACAGGGCCGGGGTTTTGCGGTGGTCGCGGCCGAGGTTCGCAACCTGGCGCAGCGCAGCGCCGCAGCGGCCAAGGAGATCAAGGGCCTGATCGGCGCCAGCGAAGACCAGGTCGGGCAGGGTGTCTCGCTGGTGGATCGGGCGGGGATCACGATGAAGAAGGTGGTCGACTCCATCCACCGTGTCTCGGCCATCGTGCGCGAGATCAGCGATGCCAGCCGCGAACAGAGCACGGGTGTGTCCCAGGTGGGTGACGCGGTCAGCCAGATGGACCAGGTGACCCAGCAGAACGCCGCGTTGGTTGAAGAGAGCGCCGCCGCCGCCGCCTCACTCACCCATCAGGCCCAGCGCCTGGTGCAGGCGGTGGCCGTGTTCCGGCTGGAGTCGGACCAGCCGCAAACGGTCTGAATTCGCCCGCCAGGCGAGTTCAAAAGCATTCATGGCCCGGTTTTGACCGGGCTTTGTCTTTTTATTTCCGGCTTTAGCCAGGGCCGGACTCGCCGATATTCATCTGACCAACCCGATAACCGAGGACCCATCCCATGGACATGCGCAACGAAGCCAGCCACATCGCCCGCCACGACAGCGCCCGCGCAGCGGCCGCCCAAAAGGCCAGCGCCGAATTCCTGACCTTCCGCCTGGGCGGCGAGGAATACGGCATTGACATCCTGCGTGTGCAGGAGATCCGCTCTTACGAAGAGCCCACCCGCATTGCGAACGCGCCGTCGTTCATCAAGGGCGTGGTCAACCTGCGCGGCGTCATCGTGCCGGTGGTGGACCTGCGCATCAAGCTGGGTTGCGACAAGGTCGAATACAACGGCTTCACGGTCGTGATCGTGCTCAACGTGCACGGACGCGTGGTCGGTGCGGTGGTTGATTCGGTGTCCGACGTGCTCGAACTCGCTGGCGAGCTCATCAAGCCCGCGCCCGAGATGAACACCAACGTGGACACCAGCTTCATCACCGGCATTGCCAGCGTGGGTGAACGCATGCTGATCCTGATGGACATCGAAGCCCTCATGTCGAGCACCGACATGGGCTTGATGGACACCACGCAATCCCTGCAATAAGCACCCGGGCGCTCGCCCACCCGATTCCTTTCCGGAGACAAACCATGTTCAACCGCCTCAAGATCGGCCAGCGCCTCACGCTTGGCTTTGCCAGCGTGCTCTTGCTGCTCGTGGCGCTGACCGCCCTGGCCTGGACCAGCCTGCAGAGTGCGCAGGAATCCACTGCGAACGTGATCGAGATGGAGCACCGTTCTTCGTTGATGGATGAGTGGCTGGGCAGCACCCGCCTGAACATCAACCGCGTGCTCGGCGTGGCCAAGTCGGGTGCCAATCCGGAGGTGGACGCCTACTTCAAACCCCTGATCGCGCAGACCACCGAACGCATCAACGAGCTGCAGAAAAAGCTGGATGAGGAGATCACCAGCGAAAAAGGCAAGTCGTTGCTCAAGGACATTGCCGACCGCCGCGCCGAATACATCGCCGTGCGCAAGACCTACTTCGACACACTCAAAGGTGGCGACATCGCGGTCGCGGCCCAGCAGCTCGATTCGGCCCTGCTGCCGGCAGCCAACCGCTACACCGACACCATGGTGGAGCTGCAGAAGTACCAGCGCGAGCTGGTGACGGTGGCCGTGGCCGCGTCTGAACAGACGGTCAACCGCCAGGCGATGGTCATGGTGGCACTGGCCGCCCTGGCCGTGGTGCTGGCGACCCTCGTGGCCTGGCGCATCACCGTTTCTGTGACCGCACCGCTGCACGAAGCCGTGGGCATTGCCACCGCCGTGGCCGCGGGTGACCTCAATGGCCACGTGCAGACCACGCGCCAAGACGAACTGGGCGACCTGCTCAACGCCCTGGCG
>PNMH01000145.1 GCA_013823505.1 Polaromonas sp.
CGAGGTGCTCGACATGATCGAGCGCCGCATGCAGGAGGTGGCCGAGCACACCGCTGCCGCGTTCGGTGCCACGGTGGAGTTCAAGTTCAAGCGCAACTACCCGCCCACCATCAACCACGCCGCCGAGACCGCGTTTGCACGCGAGGTCATGGCCGACATCGTGGGCGCAGACCGTGTGGTGGAGCAG
The DNA here is from genome assembly GCA_013823505.1 of Polaromonas sp. The sequence goes on from PNMH01000145.1 coordinate 188, forward strand.
GAGCCCACCATGGGGGCTGAGGACTTCGCCTACATGCTGCAGGCCCGCCCGGGCTGCTACGCCTTCATCGCCAACGGCGACGGCGCGCACCGAGAAATGGGCCACGGTGGTGGCCCCTGCATGCTGCACAACCCCAGCTACGACTTCAACGACGACCTGATCCCTCTGGGTGCCACTTACTGGGTGCAGCTGGCTGAAAAATGGCTGAGCCGCCCGCGTCCGGGGGCGGCCGCTTGATCGCGCCAGCCGACGCGTTTTCCCCCTCGTACGCCCGGGCCCGGGTGCAGTTTCTGGAAGCGGCCGCGACCGCCGGCATGGCGATCAGCAGCCACAACCATCCTTTGCCCGGCCGCGACGGCGAGGTGCTCGCCATGGACGTGGCGCTCGATGGCGATCCGGCGGCCGAGCGCCTGCTCATCGTCAGCAGCGCCTGCCACGGGGTGGAGGGCTACTGCGGTTCTGGCGTGCAGGTGTTCGCCGCGCAGGACGCGGAGTGGCGCGAGCATGCCCGCGCGGCCGGCGTGGCCGTGCTCTACATCCACGCGCTCAATCCGCACGGGTTTTCGTGGATGCGCCGGGTGACCCATGAAAACGTCGACCTCAACCGCAACTTCCAGGATTTCAGCCAACCGCTGCCCGTCAATGAGGCCTATGCGGAGCTGCACGAACTGCTCTTGCCCACGCAATGGCCACCCGGCGCGGACAACGCCGCTGCCATCGGCGCCTACATCCAGACCCACGGCCTCAACCGCTTTCAGGCCGCGGTGTCACAAGGCCAGCACGCTTTTGCCGACGGCCTGTTTTACGGCGGTGTTGAACCCACCTGGAGCAACCGAACGCTGCGCGAGGTGCTGCGCCGCCACGGCCGGCAGGCTCGCCATCTGGCGTGGATCGATCTGCACACCGGCCTGGGTGAGAGCGGCCTGGGTGAACGCATCTGCGCCTGCCGCGACGACGCCGTGGCGCTGGAGCGTGCCCGCGCCTGGTGGGGTGGCGACGGCCAGACGCCGGTGACTTCCATCTACGACGGCTCGTCGACCTCGGCCCTGTTGACCGGCCTGATGTGGAACGCCGTGTACGAGGAATGCCCGCAGGCGCAGTACACAGGCATTGCCATGGAATACGGCACGGTGCCGATCGAAGAGGTGATCGACGCCTTGCGGGGGGACCATTGGCTGAGGTTGCATGCGGATGCGCCCGAGGCTTTGCGCGCCGCGATCAAGGCGCGCTTGTTGGCGGCGTTTTTTGTGGACACGGATGAGTGGAAGGCTCGCGTGGTGGTTCAGGCGCGCCAGGCCTTGTTTCAGGCGGTGACCGGGCTTTCCTCGTCTACGTGATGGGTTGGCTGTCGTGGCGGGCCGGGGCGAGACCCGGCGCGCCACAGCCTCGGAGACCGCACGAGCGAGGCCTACAATTTCAGGACACAACCCTGCAGAGCCGCCATGACCACCCCTCCCGACCTCACCACCATCCCTCCGCGCGACAAAGCTGAAATCCTCGCCCAGGCTCTGCCCTACATCCGCAAGTACCACGGCAAGACCATGGTGATCAAGTACGGGGGCAACGCCATGACGGACCCGGCGCTGCAGCAGGACTTTGCGGAAGACGTGGTGCTGCTCAAGCTGGTCGGCATCAACCCGGTGGTGGTGCACGGAGGAGGGCCTCAGATCGAGACGCTGCTCAAGCGCCTGGGCAAGCAGGGACAGTTCATCCAGGGCATGCGCGTCACCGATGCCGAGACCATGGAAGTGGTCGAATGGGTGCTCGGCGGTGAGGTGCAGCAGGACATCGTGGGCCTGATCAACCAGGCCGGTGGCAAGGCCGTGGGCCTCACCGGGCGCGACGGCGCCATGATCCGCGCGCAGAAGCTTCGTCTGGCCGACCCGAAGGACCCGAGCCTCGAACACGATGTGGGTCAGGTCGGCGACATCGTGAGCATCGACCCCAGCGTGGTGAAAGCTTTGCAGGACGACCAGTTCATCCCGGTGGTCAGTCCGATCGGTTTCGGCGAGCACAACGAGAGCTACAACATCAACGCCGACGTGGTGGCCGCCAAGCTCGCCACCGTGTTGCAGGCCGAGAAGCTGCTCATGCTCACCAACATCCGCGGTGTGCTCGACAAGGACGGCCAGTTGCTCACCGAACTCACCCCCCGGCAGATCGACGCCCTGGTGGAAGACGGGACCATCTCCGGCGGCATGATCCCCAAGATCGCTGGCGCACTGGACGCGGCCAAGAGCGGCGTGAATGCGGTGCACATCATCGACGGACGCGTTCCGCATGCGCTCTTGCTTGAAGTCCTGGGCAACGAGCCCTTCGGCACCATGATCAAAAGCCACTGATGCAGAAGCAAACGCCGCCTGCCGGCGCGAGGTGTCTGCTCCAGGGCGCCCGCAGATCCGGCTCCGCCGGTCCCAGGGTGCGTCCCCCCTCGGGGGGAACGCGCGAAGCGCGGCAGGGGGGGCGATGAGACTGCTCCTGGTTGAAGACGACGTGATGGTGGCCAGTGGCGTCAAGCTGGGGCTGTGCAACGCCGGCTACACGGTGGACTGGGTGCCCAGCGCCGAGCGCGCCGAGCGGGCATTGGAGAGCGACAGCTTCGACCTTGCCATCGTCGACATCGGCCTGCCCGGCATCGACGGGCTGGAGCTCACCCGGCGGCTGCGCACGTCGGGGCTGACGATGCCGGTGCTCATCCTCACCGCGCGCGACGCGCTGCACGACCGCGTGCAGGGTCTGGACCTTGGTGCCGACGACTACATGGTCAAACCTTTCGAGTTGCCCGAGTTGCTGGCGCGCCTGCGCGCCCTGCTGCGCCGTTCGCAGGCCGCCACCTCGGCCGTGCTGGGCTTCGGTCCGCTGGAGATGGACACAGCGCTGCGCCGCATCACGCTCGCGGGTGAGCCGCTGGAGCTGGGCCCGCGCGAGTGGACCGTGCTCGAATACCTGCTGCTGCAGGCACCCAAGCCTGCCGCCAAAGACAAGCTGTTGCAGGCACTCACCGGTTGGGACAAGGAGATCACGCCCAACACCATCGAGGTCTACATCTCGCGCCTGCGCGCCCGCCTGGAGCCGGCTGGTGTGTGCCTGCGTTCGATCCGCGGCTTTGGCTACCGGCTGGAAATGACCGTGGCCACGGGCGATGTGGCCCCGACCTGAAGCTTCGCCCGCCCCCGGCATGATCTGGGGGCTGCAGCGGCGCCTGCTGGTGCTGCTGCTCATCACCATCGCGCTCATCGGCGCCGTCAGCGTGGTGTTCCACCTCCAGAGCGCCGGCACGGCTGCTTTGCAGCAAGACCAGCGCTTGCTGCGGCTGGTGCCGCTGCTGGCCGATTCGGTGGTGGTGATGGACATCGCTGCCCGTGGTCCCGCATCGCTCGAAGAGCCACTGCTCAGCGCCAGCGATGTGCTGGATGCCCCCGCACTCGCCCTCTTGCTGGCGCCACCGGTGGAGGAATTTCTTCAGGAGCGCAAAGGCTTTGCGGCCTTTGGCGTTTTCGATGCGCAGGGCATCCAGCTGCTGGGCGAACGCTGGTTGCCCACCGTGTTGCCCGCCACCGACGGCGCCGAATTCCTGAGTGTGGTGGAAGGTGGCGTCACCTACCGGGTGGTGGCCCAGCGCATGCGGTCATCGGCGGGCGATCTCATCGTGCTGTTGGCCGACGGGTCGAACGCGCAGCAGCATTGGGCCAGCTCGGTGCTGATGCGGGTGATGTTGCCCAACCTGGTGCTTTTTCTCGTGGCGGCGGGCGTGGTCACTTGGGGCGTGGCGCGCGCGCTGCGTCCTTTGATCGACCTGAAGCAAGCGGTCGAGCGCCGCTCCCCGCGGGACCTCAGCCCCATCAGCGCCGAAACCGCGCCGGTGGAGGTGCAGCCGCTGGTGGATTCGCTCAACCGCCTGTTTGGCCTGGTCAATGCGCAGACCGAAGCGCAGCGGCGTTTTGTGGCCGACGCCGCCCACCAGTTGCGCACGCCGCTGGCGGGTCTGCAGTCGCAGGTGGAGGCCTGGGCCCAGGCAGCGCGCCACCTGGGCGGCGGCGACATGCTGAGCCTGCGCGCCGACCAGGTGCTGCGGCTGCGCGATGCCACGCGCCGCACCTCGCAGCTGGCCAACCAGTTGCTGGCGCTCTCCAGGGTGGATGCCATGGGCGGTGATGCGCAAAGCCTGCAGCAGGTCGATCTGGCCGAGTTGTGCGAAAACATGCTCGGCCTGTACCTGGACGCGGCCAGCAGCAAGCAGATGGACCTGGGCCTGGAGACCGAGCCCGCCCAGACGCTGGGCCATGCGTGGCTGCTGCGCGAATTGCTGATCAACCTGGTGGACAACGCGGTGAAGTACACGCCTCAGGGCGGCCGCATCACGCTGCGTTGTGGCAGCGGGCCCACGCCTCAGGGAGAACGGGTATGGATCGAGGTGGAAGACGACGGACCGGGCATCCCGGCTGGCGAGCGCTTGCGTGTGCTGCAGCGCTTCTACCGGGTGCCGGGCACCGCTGGCGAAGGCAACGGTTTGGGTCTGGCCATCGCCGACGAGATCGCGCGTGTGCACGGCACCAACCTGCACCTGGACAACGGCGCCGAGGGCCGCGGCCTGCGCGTTCGCGTGACACTGGATGCGATCGCCCACTGACATCGGATACCCCGCCCCCGTTCGGTGTGTGCGGCATCGTCGGTGTGCGAAAATTCGTAACAGAACATCCATCCCGGGCCGGCACCGCGGCCACCAGCACCCATCAGCTCACACCGATCGGACCGCCTGCCCATGACTGCCAACGTTCCCGAGTCTCCTTCGCCGGAAGACGCCGCCGCCCTTGAAGCCGCCAGCGTGATCGAAGCCGCGGCCCACGCCGACAACGGCACGCGCAAACGGCCCAAGCCCGGCGAGCGCCGGGTGCAGATCCTCGAGGCCTTGGCCACCATGCTGGAGCAGCCCGGTGCCGAGCGCATCACCACGGCCGGCCTGGCCGCGCGGCTCGACGTGAGCGAGGCCGCCCTGTACCGCCACTTCGCCAGCAAGGCCCAGATGTTCGAAGGCCTGATCGAGTTCATCGAACAATCGGTGTTCGGTCTCGTCAACCAACTGGGCGAACGCGAACCCGACGCCAACGCACGCAGCCGCAAGCTGGTGACGCTGCTGCTGCAGTTTGGCGAGAAAAACCCCGGCATGACCCGTGTGATGGTGGGTGACGCCCTGGTGTTCGAAAACGAGCGCCTGCAACAACGCATGAACCTGTTCTTCGACAAGATCGAGTCGGTGCTCAAGCAGAACCTGCGCGAGGCCGCCGTGGTGGCCGGCGTGGCCACCCCCACGGTGGACGCGCAGGCCGATGCGTCGGTGGTCACGGCCTTCTGCGTGGGCCGGCTGCAGCGTTTCGCGCGCAGCGGCTTCAAGCGCCCGCCCAGCGAAAACCTCGAACACAGCCTGGCGCTGCTGCTGCCGGTGGCGCGGCTCTGAGCGAACACGCCGCGCTCCCCGCGCCCTGGGTGCCCGTTCAACTCGCAAGGGGCCTGTCGATCGGGTTGCACCCCTCGGGCGCGGCCTTCCTCCCCGACCACGCCGCCTTGCTGGTGGCCGACGTGCACCTGGGCAAGGCCGCGAGCTTTCGCCGCCTGGGGGTGCCGGTCCCCGCTGGATCCACCGCCACCACGCTGCAAGCTTTGGGTGACACGCTCGCCTCACTGGGCGGCACGCCGGTGCAACACCTCGTGTTTCTCGGCGACCTTCTGCACGCCGCGCGAGGACGTAGCCCCGAGCTGAGCGAAGTTGTCGGCCAGACGCTGGCCCACTGGCGGGCGCATTGGCCCGACCTGCGTGTGCACCTGGTGCGCGGCAACCACGACCGGGCCGCGGGCGACCCACCGCCCGAATGGGGTATCGAACTGCAAACAGAGCCTTGGCGGATGGGGCCCTGGGCCCTGTGTCACGAACCCCAACCCGTGGCTGGCGCCTACACCCTGGCCGGTCACCTGCATCCTTGCATCGGCTTGAGAGGCGGTGCCCGTGAGCGACTGCGCCTGCCTTGCTTCTGGTTCGGCGACCCAGGGCACCACGCGGTGGGCGTGCTGCCCGCCTTCGGCGATTTCACGGGCATGCACCCCATCCAGCGACGCCTGGGGGACCGGGTGTGGGCGGTGGCGGGTGAGGCGGTGCGCGAGGTGAGCGCACCGCGGCGCTGAAGGAGGCTTAGCCCCAGCTCGCCGCCAACACCGGGG
>PNMH01000146.1 GCA_013823505.1 Polaromonas sp.
TTGCAGGAGGCCGACGCGCCGGTGGACTATGTGGCCGAACTCAAGTTCGACGGGCTGGCCATGAGCCTGCGTTACGAGGCCGGCGTGCTGGTGCAGGCCGCCACGCGCGGCGACGGTGAGGTGGGTGAAGACGTCACGACCAACGTGCGCACCATCCAGCAGGTGCCTTTGCGCTTGCCGGCCGACGCACCGCCGGTGCTCGAAGTGCGCGGCGAGGTCTACATGCGACGCGACGACTTCGATGCGCTCAACGACAGGCAGCGCGCCAAGATCGCTGCTGGCGCCAAAGGTGAAAAGACCTTCGTGAACCCGCGCAACGCGGCCGCCGGTGCGGTGCGCCAGCTCGACTCGGGCATCGCCGCCCAGCGGCCCTTGAGCTTCTTCGCTTACGGCCTGGGCGAAATCTCGCCGCTCGATCAAGGCGGGCCTGCGTTCGAAACCCACTTCGAGCTGCTCATGCAGCTCAAGGCCTGGGGCTTTCCGGTGGCCGAGCAGACCGCGCTGTGCAGTGGTGCAGACGCCTTGGTCGCGTTTCACCAGCGCATCGGCGCCAGCCGCGACCAGCTGCCGTACGACATCGACGGCGTGGTCTACAAGGTCAACTCGCTCGCGCTGCAGCGCCAGCTGGGCTTTGTCACGCGCGAGCCCCGCTGGGCCGTGGCGCACAAATACCCGGCACAGGAACAGCTCACCACCGTGCTGGCCATCGACGTGCAGGTGGGCCGCACCGGCAAGCTCACGCCGGTGGCCAAACTGGCACCGGTGTTCGTGGGCGGCGTCACCGTGACCAACGCGACGCTGCACAACGAGGACGAGGCGCGTCGCAAGGACGTGCGGGTGGGCGACACCGTGATCGTGCGCCGTGCCGGCGATGTGATCCCCGAGGTGGTGTCGGTGCTGCTCGACAAGCGCGTCGGCGACCCCGAGCCTTTCAGCCTGCCTCGCCAATGCCCGGTGTGCGGCAGCGATGCCGTGCGCGAAGAAGGCGAGGTGGACTACCGCTGTTCCGGCGGGCTCTTCTGCGGCGCCCAGCGCAAGCAGGCGTTGCTGCACTTTGCCCAGCGCCGCGCGGTGGAGATCGAAGGCCTGGGCGACAAGCTGGTGGAGCAGCTGGTGGACGCCGGCGTGGTCAAGACCCTGCCCGACCTGTACCGCCTGGGTCTAACGTCGCTGCTGGCGCTGGACCGCATGGCCGAGAAGTCGGCCCAGAACATTCTGGCTGCGCTGGAGAAGTCCAAGCGCACCACACTGCCGCGATTCCTCTTCGGCCTGGGTATCCGCCACGTGGGTGAAGCCACCGCCAAGGAGCTCGCCCGCCACTTCGGCCAGCTTGACCGCGTGATGGATGCCAGCCTCGAAGCCTTGTCGGAAGTGAGCGACGTGGGCCCGGTGGTGGCGCAGAGCATCCGCACCTTCTTCGACCAGCCGCACAACCGCGAGGTGGTGGAGCAGTTGCGCGCCTGCGGTGTGACGTGGGAAGAGGGCGAACCCCCGGAGCGCGCACCTCAGCCGCTGGCGGGCAAGACCTTCGTGCTCACCGGCACCTTTCCCACGCTCAAGCGTGAGGACGCCAAGGCCATGCTGGAAGCCGCCGGCGCCAAGGTGGCCGGCTCGGTGAGCAAAAAGACCGACTACGTTGTGGCCGGCGCTGAGGCGGGCAGCAAGCTGGACAAGGCGAACGAGCTGGGGGTGGCGGTGCTGGACGAAGCCGGCATGCTGGCTTTGCTGAATTCACTCACTTGAATTGGTAGTGGTCCCGGTTGAGCACCGCCGCAATGGCGGTGACTTCTTCCGGGAACAGCTGCAGGTTGAGTTGCGTGCTGCAGTTCTCCACCATGCCGCGCAGCAAGCCGGCGTTGTTGATACGGCCCTGCGGGCGGTAGATGGCGCTGCCGTCGCCGCCGACCTTGCCAGCGTGGCACTGGGCGCACTTGTTTTCTGCGATGAGCTTGGCGCCCAGGGCCAGATCGGCGTCTTTGAAGATATCGGCGCCTTGGGCCTGCGCCAGTGCGGGCACGAACAGGGCGAGGGCGAGCAGGGCGGTCTTCATGGGTTCTCCTCGGTTGGTCGCGTGGGGTGTCGCGATCAGCGAAACTAAACCCATCTCCGCCGCTTGTCCAACCCATGACCATCCACACCATCCTGAAAATGGGCGATCCGCGACTGTTGCGCCATGCCCAACCTGTCACCCGTTTCGACACGCCCGAGCTGCACCAGCTTGTGGCCGATCTGCAGGACACCATGGTGGCTGCCAACGGCGCTGGTCTGGCCGCGCCGCAGATCGGCGTGGACCTGCAGGTGGTGCTCTTCGGCAGCGGCGCGCCCAACCCGCGTTACCCCGACGCGCCGGTGGTGCCGCGAACCGTGCTGGTGAACCCGGTGATCACGGCGATGGGTGACGAGGAGGAAGAGGGCTGGGAAGGTTGCCTGTCGGTGCCGGGCCTGAGGGGCGTGGTGCCGCGCTGGCGGCGCATCCGTTACCAGGGCTTTGATGAGCATGGTCAAACCATTGACCGCGAGGCCGAGGGTTTTCATGCGCGGGTGGTGCAGCACGAGTGCGACCACCTCTGGGGCAAGCTTTACCCCATGCGGGTGCGCGACTTCACCCGATTCGGCTTCACCGAGGTGCTGTTCCCCGGGTTGGACGCAGCCGAGGACGATTGAAACAATCCGTCGCGCGATTGAAATGAATTGACATGTTCGGGCGGGTACATCGACTAGAGTCAGGCCCGGGTCAAACGAAACCACAGGGATTCCATTTCATGAAGCACTTGCTTGCCGTGACGGCGTGCGCGGCACTGCTCGGCGCCTGCAGCGTGACCAAGCCACCTGCCGAAGTGGCGGTGGTGCTGCCAGGCAGCTGGTACGCGCCGCCGCTGGCCCACTCGGGCAGCACACAGGAACTCACCACCTGGTGGAGCCGGTTCGACGACCCGGTGCTCACCGACTGGATCCAGCGCGCGCAAGCGCAAAGCCCCAGCATCGCCACGGCCCGCGCGCAGGTGTTTGCCGCCCGCGCCACCCGGTTCGGCGTGGAGGCGCAGAACGGGCCTCAGGTCAACGCGGTGGCCAACGCCACCCGTGGCATCACCGACCCGACCATTCCGCTGGGCACCACGCTGAGCGCGGGCCTGCAGGCTTCATGGGCCATTGGCCTGTGGGGCGAGAGTGCCGCCCGCCTGGGCAGTGCTCAGGCGCAGCAAGACGCGGCCAACGCTGGCTGGCACGAAGCCCGGGTGCTGGTGGCCTCCGAATTGGCGCAACTCTATTTTTCGCAGCGCCTGTGCCGCGAGCAGCTTGCAGTGGCCTTGCGCGACCGCGATTCGCGCACGGTCACGGCGCAGAACAACAGCACCTCCGAGCGTGCCGGCCTCACGGCGCCGGCGGTGGCTGCACTGGCGCGCGCCAGCGGGGCCGAGAGCGCAGCGCGCTACCGCCAGCAGGACGAGGTTTGCGAGCGGCAGGTGAAGTCGCTGGTGGCGCTCACCGGCGTGCCCGAGCCTGAGGTGCGCCAGCGGCTGGCGACTGCGCCGGCCTTGCTGTCTTCGGAGCGCCTTGATGCCCTGCTGCTGGTGAACGCCGTGCCGGCCGAAGTCATCCGTCAGCGGCCCGATGTCTACCGCGCGCAGCGCGAGCTGGTGGCCGCCAGCGAAGACGTGGGCGTGGCCAAAGCGGCGCTGCTGCCTGGCCTGTCGCTCTCCGGCAGCTTGCTGCGCAACCGGTTTTCCGGCAGCGGTACCGAACGCACCTTCAACACCTGGGCCATCGGCCCGATCAGTCTGAGCCTGCCGCTGCTGGGGCGCGAGAGCCTTCGCGCCAGCACCGACGGTGCGCAGGCCCGCTACGAGTCTGCGGCGATCGCTTACGCCAGCACCCTGCGCCAGGCGGTGGCCGAGGTGGAGCAGGCGCTGGTGACGCTGGCCAGCCTGCGCGAACGCGAGGCGTCCACCGTCACAGCCGTGGCCGGCTACGAGCAGTCGCTCAAGGGTACCGAGGCGCGCTACCGCGTCGGCCTGGCCAACCTCAACGAGCTGGAAGAAGCGCGCCGCCTCAAGCTCAACGCCGACAGCAGTGCCGTGAATCTGCAGCAAGAACGCATCAACGCCTGGATCCAGCTCTACGTTGCCCTGGGTGGCGGCTTCGATCCCGTGAACAACCTCAACGCACTCAAAGATCCCGCATGAACGCCACCCCCACGCAATCGCGCAAACGCTGGCTCTGGCTGGCCATCGCCCTGGCCTTGGTGCTGCTGGTGGTTTTCTGGGCGTTCATCAAGAAGCCCGCGGCGCCTGCGCCCGACGCGGCTACCGCCGGGCCCAAGCCCTCTCTCACGGTGACCGTGGCCCAGCCCGAGCGCAGCAGCCTGCCGATCCGCCTGCAGGCCAACGGCAACATCACCGCCTGGCAAGAGGCCAGCGTGGGCGCGGAGCTCAACGGCCTGCGGCTGGCGTCGGTGAACGTGAACGTGGGTGATGTGGTGCGCAAGGGTCAGGTGCTGGCCGAGTTCGCGCGCGAAACCACGCAGGCCGACAGCTTGCAGAGCCGCGCCAGCCTGATGCAGGCCGAGGCCAGTTATGAGAACGCCAAGGCCGACGCCGACCGGGCGCGGTCCATCCAGGACAGCGGCGCGCTCTCGGCTTCGCAGGTAGCGCAGTACCTCACACAAGAGAAGGTGGCGCGCGCGCAGCTCGAAGCCGCGAAAGCGGTGCTGAGTGCGACCGAGGTTCGCCTGGGCAACACCAAGGTGCTCGCGCCCGACGACGGCGTGATTTCGGCGCGCGGTGCCACCGTGGGTGCGGTGGTGAGCGCCGGGCAGGAGCTGTTCCGCCTGGTGCGCCAGAGCCGCATGGAATGGCGCGGTGAGGTCACACCCAGCGAGGTGGGCCGCGTGAGCAGGGGCCAGGAGGTGAAGGTCACGGCGGCCAGCGGGCTGGAGATCACCGGCCGGGTGCGCGCGATCGCGCCGAGCGCCGACCCGCAGACGCGCAACATCCTGGTGTTTGTGGACCTTCCACGCAACGACGAGCTGAAGGCGGGCACCTTTGCCAAGGGCTTCTTTGAGCTGGGCCAGAGCGATGCGCTCACGGTGCCGAGCGAATCCATCGTGGTGCGCGACGGCAGCAACTATGTGTTCGTGATCGACGCGCAAAACAAGGCCAGCCAGCGCAAGGTGCAGACTGGGCGGCGCGTGGGCGAGCGGGTCGAGGTGCTCGAAGGTGTGAAGGCCGAGGAGCCGGTGGCGGTCCAGGGCGCGGGTTTCCTGAACGAAGCCGACCTCGTCAAAGTGGTGAAGTGAGGACCGGGCCATGAACGTTTCAGCCTGGTCCATCAAGAATCCGATCCCGGCGTCGATGCTGTTCTTCATGCTGACGCTGGCGGGCCTGTTCTCGTTCAGCCAGATGAAGGTGCAGAACTTCCCCGACCTGGATGTGCCCAACATCACGGTGAGCGCCAGCCTGCCGGGCGCCGCGCCCAACCAGCTGGAAAACGACGTGGCGCGCGTCATCGAAAACAGCCTTGCCTCACTGCAAGGCATCAAGCACATCACCACCAAGGTACAGGATGGCGCGGTCACCATCACCACCGAATTCCGCATCGAGAAGAACACGCAGGAAGCGCTGGACGATGTGCGCTCGGCCGTGGCCAAGGTGCGTGGCGACCTGCCGGCCGATTTGCGCGAACCCATCATCAACAAGGTCGAGCTCGCCGGTGGCGCGGTGCTGGCCTACACCGTGTCGTCCGACAAGATGGACGCGGAAGCCATTTCGTGGTTTGTCGAAAACGACATTTCCAAGCTCTTGCTCTCGGTGCGCGGCGTGGGCGCCATCAACCGCGTGGGCGGCGTGGACCGCGAGGTGCAGGTGCTGCTGGACCCGCTGAAGCTGCAGGCGCTGGGTGCGAGCGCGGCCGATGTGTCGCGCCAACTGGCCAAAGTGCAGATCGAAAGCGCCGGTGGCCGGGTGGACCTGGGCGGCAGCCAGCAGCCGTTGCGCACGCTGTCCTCATTGCAATCGGCTGAAGAACTCTCGCGGCTGGAACTGTCGCTCTCCGACGGCCGGCGCGTTCGCCTGGACCAGATCGCCACCATCAAGGACACCGTGGCCGAGCCCACGGCCGCTGCCTTCCTGAACGGCAAGCCCGTGGTGGGCTTCGAGGTGGCGCGCAGCCGCGGCGCCAGCGAGATCGAAGTGGGCAATGGTGTGCGCGAGAAGCTCACGGAGCTGCGCGCCGCGCGGCCGGATCTGAGCATCACCGAGTCCTTCGACTTCGTCACGCCGGTGCAGGAAGAGTTCGACGGCTCCATGGTGCTGCTGTACGAAGGCGCGATCCTGGCCGTGCTGGTGGTGTGGCTTTTTCTGCGCGACTTTCGCGCCACGGTGGTCTCGGCG
>PNMH01000147.1 GCA_013823505.1 Polaromonas sp.
GTTGTGAGGCCACAGACCTCCCAAGTGTCAATGCAGAGAGTCTGAGCGCATCTGTGCCCTTACCCGTACCGACCAATATCGAGGGGTGCAACCAATCTGCTTGGATGATCAAAATGATGTTCCGCAGCAGCTCTTGAGACCCCGTCGTTCCGGCAGGGAATGGTTTATCCTCCCCATGGGCATGGTGTTGATCCGTTGCAATCCGAGTACAGTTGCCCCTCTGAATTGCAGAACGGAGTTCCATTTTGAGCGCAGACGCAGCCCCTGTGGCGACCGTGAGAGCCACCCCCCGCCCTAAACGCCCCGCCCCTATCCGTAAGCCCAAGGAAGACCGCCACTTCGTTACCGCCTTGGCGCGCGGGCTTGACGTGTTGGCGTGTTTTCGCACAGGCGAAGCGACGCTGAGCAACCAGGATTTGGCTGTTCGCTGCAAGTTGCCGAAGTCCACGGTCTCGCGCCTGACCATGACTCTGACCAAGCTGGGATACCTGATCCATGTCGAAGAAAGTGGAAGATACCGTTTGGGGACGGCATGTCTGGCACTTGGCAGTGCTTTGCTCACTCGATTGGACGTGCGAAAAATTGCACGTCCAATGATGCAGGAACTGGCCAATTTCTCTGGCGCTTCGGTGTCCTTGGGCTTGCGTGACAAGCTTTCGATGATCTATGTGGAGAATTGCCGCAGCAGCGCTGCGCTCACCTTGACGCTGGACGTGGGTTCCCGTCTGCCGCTGGCGGCGTCGGCCATCGGTCGGGCCTGGTTGGCTGCTGTGCCCGATGTCCAGCGCCAGGAAGCGCTGTCCCAGATACACGAACTTGACCACCTGGCCTGGCCTGGTATACAGGCTGGTGTCGAAAAAGCGCTGGAGGATTACCGCACGCTGGGTGTGACCTGCTCCTTTGGCGATTGGAACAAGGAAGTCAACGGCATCGCCCGTGCCTTTGATCCAGGCAACGGGCTGCCAGTGATGGCGGTCAATGTGGGAGGACCGTCCTATAACCTTTCGCCCGAGTTCCTGCTGAAAGAAGTGCGTCCTCGTTTACTGGAGGTGGTGCGTTCCATCGAGGACGCATTGCCGCGTTGACACATACCGCTGGCTGTATATCACCACCAATTTGGATATTGGGCACAGCCGCACCACGGCGGCGATTTGGCTGGTGGCGCGTGCCGTGGCGGGGAACAGGATGCATCAAAACCACTCGTCGCGCATGGCGCGGTGGCTGTCGTCGTGGGTGCGCAGCAGCGCCAACTGCTGCGCGACTTTGGGCAACTCCCAGCGAAAGAACCACTGACCAGCCTGCAGCTTGCCGCGGTAAAAGGCTTCGTCCGTACCCGTGCATGCGCCGGATTCCAGCGCTCGCTGTGCCACGGTGCTCTGGCGCAGCCAGGACCATGCCAGTGTCACATGGCCGAAGGCTTCAAGAAACAGATTGGCATTGGCCAGGACGCTGTCGGCATTCTGATGCAGGAGGGGGCGTATCGTGGCAACGGTGTCGGTCACATCTTGCCAGGCGGTTTGCAGCGCGCTGACCTGCAAACTGAGACCCGGTAGTTCTCGCGCATCGGCCAAGGTCGCGTGCACCACCCGGTCCATGGCTGACAGCGCAGCGCTATCCTGCATCACAACCTTGCGCCCAAGCAAGTCCAGCGCTTGTATGCCATGCGTGCCCTCGTGGATCATGTTCAATCGGTTGTCTCGCCAGTACTGCTCCACAGGAAACTCCCGCGTGTAGCCGTAGCCGCCGAGGATCTGAATTGCCAACGAGTTGGCCTCTAGGCACCACTGCGAAGGCCAAGACTTGACCACCGGCGTCAGCAGCTCCAACAGCAGCGTGACCTCATGAAGGCGTTGCGGATTGGCTTCAGTGCGCAGCTCATCCACCAGGCGTGCGGCATACAGCGCAAGACCATAAGCACCCTCCACATAGGCCTTTTGCGCCAGCAGCATGCGCCGCACGTCTGCGTGTGCCACCAGCGACAGCGGCGGCGACAGTGGATCTTTGTTGCCCGGCGCGCGGCCCTGCAGCCGCTCGCGCGCATAGCGCAGCGAGGCCAGGTATCCGCGGTAGCCGAGCATGGTGGCGCCCATGCCCACGCCAATGCGGGCCTCGTTCATCATGTGGAACATGCAGGCCAGTCCCTCGTGCGGACGGCCCACCAGTTCTCCCACGCAGGCGTTCTGCTCGCCGAAGGACAACATGGTCGAGGTGGTGCCGCGCCAGCCACACTTGTGGATCAGCCCGGCCAGGGCGACGTCGTTGCGTTCGCCCACACGGCCCTGTTCATCGGTGTGGAACTTGGGCACGGTGAACAGCGAGATGCCTTTGACGCCGGGTGGTGCGTCGGGCAGGCGCGCCAGCACCAGGTGCACGATGTTTTCGCTGAGCTCATGGTCGCCGCCCGAGATGAAGATCTTCTGGCCCTTGATCAGGTAGCTGCCGTCTCCGCAGGGAGTGGCCTGTGTTCTGAGGTCGCCCAGGCCGGAGCCGGCCTGTGGCTCGGTCAGGGCCATGGTGCCGAAGAAGCGGCCTGTGCGCAGCGCCTGCAGGTAACGCGACTGCTGCAGCGGGCTGCCGAACTTCTCGATCACGTTGGCGTTGGATGCAGTCAGTCCCACGTACGAGGTGGTGGCGACGTTGGCGCTGCGGAACACCGACAGACAGGCCTGTGCCACCAGTACGGGCAGCTGCGTGCCACCCACGGCCTCGTCGGCGCTCGCCGACAGAAAGCCTGCCTCGCAATAAGCCTGCACCGCCGCCTGTACTCCGCCGGGCAACTCCACGCGTCCGTTCACCACGCGCGGCTCTTGCTCGTCGCCCAAGCGTGCATGGGATGCGAAGCGCTCTTCGGCGATGCGCCAGGCGGTGTCGAGCATCGCGTCGAAGGTCTCGCGACTGTGCTCCCGGTAGCGGGGGCGCTGCAGCAATTCGTCCACCACCAGTACTTCGTGGAGCTGGAAGTCGATGTCGCGTCGGTTCATCAAGTTGTGGTGCATGGCATTGTGGTGTGGTTGGTTTGTGACTATTATCGGCGCTGTTTTTGAAATTATGTTCTGCAATGCAGACCATGACAATCCCTGACTCGACCCGGTTGTGCTGGACGGGATCAGCCACCTTTTTTCACCAACTCGGAGACACCTTATGAACCCGGTGGACTACATGCCGCATGGCCCGGTGGCCTTGCTGACCCTGAACAACCCGCCAGTCAACGGTCTGGGTCATGCGCTGCGCTGCGGCATCGTGGCCGGTTTGGATCGCGCACTGGCAGATCCCGCCATCACCGCTGTCGTCATCACTGGCAGTGAGCAGTTCTTCTCCGGCGGCGCCGACGTGCGGGAATTTGGTACGCCTCGTTCATCGATGTCACCCCATCTACCTGACGTGATCCGCGCGCTGGAGAATTCGGACAAGCCAGTGGTGGCAGCCATTGCTGGCCATGCGCTCGGCGGCGGTCTGGAGCTGGCGCTGGGCTGCCACTTTCGTGTCGCGCTCAAGACCGCCACTCTGGGGCTGCCTGAGGTCAGGCTGGGCCTGCTGCCCGGTGCCGGCGGCACGCAGCGCCTGCCCCGCGCCATCGGGCTGGAGGCGGCGCTGAACATGATCGTGTCGGGTTCCTCGCAGAAAGCTGAGGCATTCGAGGGCACCGCCCTGCTCGACCAGGTGGTTGACAGCGATGTGGTCGCCTCAGCTGTGGCATTTGCGCGGCAAGTTGTGACTGAAAAGCGGCCCTTGCGTCGCCTGCGTGACGTGAAGTTATCCAGCGCCGACACAGACGCCTTTTTGCAGTTTGCCCGTACCAGCATCCGCGCCGCAGCGAAGGGACTGCCCGCACCACTGGCTTGCGTGGAAGCTGTGGCAGACAGCGTGACGCAGCCTTTCGATGAAGGTCTCAAACGAGAACGCGCAGCTTTCTTTGCCCTGATGAACACACCAGAATCGCGAGCCGCACGTCACGTGTTCGCGGCAGAGCGAGCCGCTGGCAAGCTGCCCGACATCCCGGCTGACACGCCGTTGCGACCGATCAAGACGGTCGGCGTCATCGGCGCTGGCACCATGGGTGGTGGTATTACCATGAATTTTCTGAACGTGGGTGTCCCGGTGGTGCTGTTGGAAACCAGCCAGGAGGCATTGGACCGTGGCCTGACCACCATCCGTCGAAACTACGAGACCAGCGCCAAGCGTGGCAAGCTGACCATCCAGCAGGTGGACCAGCGCATGGGCTTGATCACACCATCGCTGGACTACGCCGGTTTCAAGGACGTGGATCTGGTGATCGAGGCGGTGTTCGAACAGATGGACGTGAAGGAGAAGGTGTTCAAGCAGCTCGACGAGGTCTGCAAACCCGGCGCGATCCTGGCCTCCAACACCTCGTATCTGGACATCAACAAGATCGCTGGCTTCACCCGCCGCCCGCAGGACGTGCTGGGCCTGCACTTCTTCAGCCCGGCCAACGTGATGCGCCTGCTGGAGATCGTGCGCGGCGAAAAAACCGCGCCGGACGTGATGGCCACCGCCTTGGCGCTGGGTAAGCAAATCCGAAAGGTTTCGGTGGTCTCGGGTGTGTGCGACGGGTTCATTGGCAACCGCATGGTGGCGCGTTATGGCGCGGCCGCCAACGCCTTGATCGTGGCCGGCGCTTCGCCCCAGCAGATCGACCAGGCACTTGAGCGTTTTGGTTTCGCGATGGGACCGTTTCGCATGGGGGATTTGGCTGGTCTTGATATCGGTTGGACAACGCGAAAGCGCAAGGCCACCGAAGCAGGTATACCGCACGATCCGACCGTGGCAGACAAGCTGTGTGAACTGGGTCGATTCGGGCAGAAGACGGGCGCCGGCTGGTACCGCTACGAGCCCGGCGTGCGCAACGCCCTACCCGACCCGCTGGTGGAGCAGGTGGTGGCCGACTACCGCAGCGCCAAGGGCGTGACTCCGCGCAAGATCAGCGACGAAGAGATCGTGCAGCGCTGCGTGTTCGCCATGGTCAACGAGGCGGCGCGCATCCTGGTCGAAGGCATTGCCGTGCGCGCCTCCGACGTGGACCTGGTCTACCTCAATGGCTACGGCTTTCCGGCCCACCGTGGCGGCCCGATGTGCTACGCCAACGAGGTGGGCCTGTTCAACGTGGTGCGCGCGCTGCGCGGCTTTGCCGCCGAGCCCGGCGCCTTCGACTGGTGGCAACCCGCCCCGCTGCTGCGCAAGCTGGCCGAAGAAGGCCAGAGCTTCGCCTGAACACCAGAACACCGAGGAGCACATTCATGATCGACGCTGTCATCATTTCCACCGCACGCACCGGACTGGCCAAGAGCTGGAAGGGCGCTTTCAACATGACCTATGGCGCCACCCTGGGCGGCCATGCCGTGCAGCACGCGGTACAGCGCTCGGGCATCGACCCCGGCGAGATCGAGGACTGCATCATGGGAGGTACCTTCGGTGAGGGCACCACCGGTGGCAACGTCGCGCGTGCCATTGCCCTGCGCGCTGGCCTACCCGTCACTGTGGGCGGCATGACCATCAACCGCTTCTGCTCGTCGGGCCTGCAGACCATTGCCATGGCCGCGCAGCGCGTGATGGTGGAGGGCGCGCCGGCCATCGTGGCAGGCGGGGTGGAAAGCATCAGCTGCGTGCAGAACGAAGCGAATGCCCACATGCGCCGCGACCCCTGGCTGGTGGAGCACAAACCCGAGCTGTACTGGAGCATGCTGCAGACCGCCGAGACGGTGGCCCAGCGCTACAACATCAGCAAGCTGGCGCAGGACGAATACGGTGTGCGCAGCCAGCAGCGCGCCGCCGCCGCACAGGCCGCAGGCAGGTTCAAGGACGAGATCGTGCCCATGACCACCGTGATGGGCGTGGTGGACAAGGCCAGTGGCCGCATCACTCAGCGCGAAGTCACCATTGATTCAGACGAGGGCATCCGCCTCGACACCACCCTTGAAGGCGTGCAGAAGATCCGCGCAGCCCTGCCCGGCGGCGTGGTCACCGCCGGCAACGCCAGCCAGTTTTCCGACGGCGCGTCGGCCTGCGTGGTGATGAACGGTAAACGCGCCGAGCAGTTGGGCATCCAGCCCCTGGGCATCTTCCGTGGCTTCGCGGTGGCCGGCTGCGAGCCCGACGAAATGGGCATCGGTCCGGTGTTCGCGGTGCCCCGCCTGCTGCAGCGCGCGGGCCTGAAGGTGGAGGACATCGGCCTGTGGGAACTCAACGAGGCCTTTGCCTGCCAGGTGCTCTACAGCCGCGACAAGTTGGGCATTCCTGACGAACTGCTCAACGTCAACGGCGGTGCCATTGCGGTGGGCCATCCCTACGGCGTCAGCGGCGCGCGCCTCACCGGGCATGCACTGATCGAAGGCAAGCGCCGCGGT
>PNMH01000148.1 GCA_013823505.1 Polaromonas sp.
GGTCGGTCGCTCGGGGAAGCTGCGGTGAGTAGGCTGGTAAAGGGACAGACAGGGGGCCTCGCGTTGGGCCAGCAGCTGATTGAGGGTTTTACTATCGAGCAGTTTGTTCATGCACGGCCTCGTTCGTTCGGGTGGTAGGGTCCTCGCGGGGTATACCGATGATCGGTGCTTGGCAGCGACTGCGATCAATGGTCAAAGGCGGTTACTGAATACGACGTGGTCGCAGTACGCGGGTTCCTGCTCTGACCGGCAGTCGGACGCGCGGGCGGTAAGACATTGTTTCAGCGCGCCATGGAGTTGCTCAGGACCGGCGGTATTCCGGGCGTCTGGCCAGTCCCTCTTTCAGCGCCTGGATCAGCAGGCGCACCTTTGGCAGCGGATAGCGGCGTTGCGGGTAGACGGCCCAGACAGCGGTATTGGGCGGTCGATTGGCCTCGAGCAGCGACACCAGCTCCCCACGGCGCAGAGGTTCCTGAACGTAGTAATCCGGCAGCTGACAGAGGCCGAAGCCGCGCAGGGCGGCATCCAGTACCGCCTGGCCGCTGTTGCAGCGCCAGTTGCCACTAGGCTTGAACGGCTGCTCGCGACCATCGACCTGCAGTAACCAGGTATCGCTCGTGCCTACCAGGCAGTTGTGCCGTGCCAGTTCCGAAAGGGTGTGCGGGCGCCCGTAGCGTTCAAGATAGGCCGGTGCAGCGCACAGATACATGGCCCGTGGCGCGATGCGTGTCGCCACCAGTCGTGATTCGTTGAGCCGGCCCAGGCGGATGGCCAGGTCGTAGCCTTCCTGCACCAGATCCAGGGTACGGTTGGACAACTCGATCTCCACCCGTAGCTGCGGATGCTGCGCCATGAACTCGTTGAGCAGCGGCACGATGAAGCGCTCGCCGTAAGCCACGGCGGCGGTCATGCGCAGCAGCCCGGCAGGTGCTGCGTGCAAATCGCTGATGACGTGAAAGGCGTCGTCGCGCTCTTCGATCAGGCGCTGGCAGCGAGCGAGGAATGTATGGCCAGCTTCAGTCAGCGAGACGCGGCGCGTGGTGCGATAGAACAGCCGGGCCTGTAGCCGCTCTTCGAGCCGTGCCACCTGGCGGCTGACATGAGAGGAAGACACGCGCAGGTGTTCGGCGGCGCGCATGAAGCTGCCGCATTCAGCGACGGCGACGAATTCGTCGAGACCTTCCCAGCGGTTCATGCCGGCTCCAGAGAGTGAAAGACTCGATTGTCCCTGTATGGCAACAATGTTTCCACGTTTGAATCATTAACCCAGAGTGCCGATGAAACTACACTCTGCTCCATTCACCCAGGAGGAGCCCTGCATGACCATCAAATCACGCGCCGCCGTCGCTTTCGGCCCCAATCAGCCGCTACAGATCGTCGAAGTGGATGTCGAGCCGCCCAAGGCCGGCGAGGTGCTGGTGCGCATCGTCGCTACCGGCGTCTGCCATACCGATGCGTATACCTTGTCCGGTGAAGATTCCGAAGGCGTGTTTCCCTGCATCCTTGGTCATGAGGGCGGCGGTATCGTCGAAGCTGTGGGCGAGGGTGTGACGTCGGTGGCCGTGGGTGATCACGTGATTCCGCTGTATACCGCCGAATGTCGCCAGTGCAAATTCTGCACATCCGGCAAGACCAACCTGTGCAGCTCGGTGCGCGCCACCCAGGGCAAGGGCCTGATGCCGGACGGCACCACCCGCTTCAGCTATCAGGGCCAGCCGATCTACCACTACATGGGCACCTCGACCTTTTCCGAGTACACCGTGTTGCCGGAAGTCTCGGTGGCGAAGATTCCCAAGGAAGCGCCGCTGGACAAGGTTTGCCTGCTGGGTTGCGGCGTGACCACCGGCATCGGTGCGGTGCTCAACACCGCCAAGGTGGAAGAGGGCGCCACTGTGGCCATCTTCGGCCTCGGTGGCATCGGTTTGGCGGCGATCATCGGCGCGAAGATGGCCAAGGCCAGCCGCATCATCGCCATCGACATCAATCCCTCCAAGTTCGCCATCGCCGAAGAGCTGGGCGCTACCGATTTCGTCAACCCGAAGGATCACGACAAGCCGATTCAGGAAGTCATCGTCGAGATGACCGACGGTGGCGTGGATTACTCCTTCGAGTGCGTCGGCAACGTGCAGCTGATGCGCGCCGCGCTGGAATGTGCGCACAAAGGTTGGGGCGAGTCGATCATCATTGGTGTCGCCGGCGCCGGTCAAGAAATCAGCACCCGTCCGTTCCAGCTGGTGACCGGCCGGGTCTGGCGCGGCAGCGCCTTTGGTGGCGTGAAGGGCCGCACCGAGCTGCCAAGCTATGTCGAGAAATCACAGAGCGGCGAGATCCCGCTGGATACCTTCATCACCCACAACATGGGGCTGGAGGAAATCAACAAAGCCTTCGATCTGATGCACGAAGGCAAGAGCATTCGTACTGTCATTCATTTCTGATCCGCAGGGCGGATAACGCCGTCGCCAGACGGCTTATCCACCTCGGTCGGTGGAAAACGCTTCGCGGTTTTCCACCCTACGTGAGGCATATCCATGACTCTTGAGAATATTTCCTGCAACAAGAGCTTCGGCGGCTGGCACAAACGCTACCGCCATCGCTCCAGCAGCCTGAACTGCGACATGGTGTTTGCCGTGTACCTGCCGCCTCAGGCAGAGCAGGGCGAGAAACTGCCGGTGCTCTATTGGCTCTCGGGGCTGACCTGCACCGACGAGAACTTCATGCAGAAGGCCGCTGCGCAGCGGCTGGCCGCGGAGCTGGGCCTGATCATCGTCGCGCCGGACACCAGCCCGCGGGGTGCGGATGTACCAGACGACCCGGACGGCGCCTGGGATTTCGGCCTGGGTGCAGGCTTCTACCTCAACGCCACCGAGCAACCCTGGGCGCAGCACTACCGCATGTACGACTATGTGGTTGTTGAGCTGCCAGCGCTGATCGAGGCGAATTTCCCGGTCTCCGACAAGCGCGGTATCAGCGGGCATTCCATGGGCGGACATGGTGCGCTGGTGTGCGCACTGAAAAATCCGGGGCGCTATCGCTCGGTTTCAGCTTTTTCGCCCATCACCAACCCCGCCAGCTGTCCCTGGGGCGAGAAGGCTTTTTCCCGTTATCTGGGTGAAGACCGCTCACGCTGGCGGGAATGGGATGCTTGTGCGCTGTTGGCCGAAGCGGGAGAGAAGTTGCCGATCCTGGTCGACCAGGGTGATCGCGATGACTTCATGGAAAACCAGCTCAAACCCGAGGCGCTGGAGGCTGCGGCCAAGGCGGCCAATCACCCGCTGACGCTGCGTATCCAGCCGGGTTACGACCACAGCTACTACTTCATCGCCAGCTTCATCGACGACCACCTGCGGCACCATGCCCAGGCGTTGCAGGGCTGAGGCCTGGTTCAGGTGGTTGGTCGACGCGTGGAAGATGCTTCGCAGTCATCCACCCGCTCTGTTCACGCAGCCTGCAGATCGAAAGATGTAGGTCGGGTTAGCTGAAGGCGTAACCCGACTGCCGTCCTCAGCCGCCAGCCAGATGGCTAGCGGCCTGGCGGTGGTCGGCGATCAAACCGGCCAGATCCAGCCCTTCGATCTGGCCGTCAATCACCTTCCAGCGACCGCCAATCATTACCCGGTCGGCCCTGTCGGCAGCGCACAACAACAGTGCGGCAATGGGGTCGTGACTGCCGGAAAAGCGCAGCTCGTCAAGCTTGAACAGAGCCAGATCAGCCTGCTTGCCCGGCGCGATCTCGCCGATGTCGGAACGTCCCAGTAGCTTTGCCGAGCCACGGGTTGCCCAGCCAAGGACCTTCTCGGGCGTGATCTTTCCGGCGCCGTAGCGCAGGCGCTGGATGAACAACGCCTGACGGGCTTCCAGCAGCATGTTCGAGGTGTCATTGGACGCTGAGCCATCGACGCCCAGCCCGATGGTTGCACCCTCGTCTTCGAGTTGCAGTGTTCGACAGATTCCTGAAGCCAGACGCATGTTCGAGCTGGGACAGTGGCAGATGCCGACACCCGCTGCACCGAGGCGGTCGATTTCGATCTGGTTGAAATGGATGCCGTGGGCCAGCCAGGTCTGCGGGCCGAGCCAGCCGACACTTTTCAGGTAATCGACGCTGCGCATGCTGAAACGGCGGATGCAGGCCTGCTGTTCGTCTGGCGTTTCGCCCAGGTGGGTATGCAGGCGCAGGCCGTGGGTTTGCGCCAGTTCGGCGCTGGCGCACATCAGTTCGCGGGTCACCGCAAAGGGTGAAGAGGGTGCCAGGGCAATCTGGATCTGCGCGCCATCGTCGCGCTCATGGTACTGCTCGGCCAGGCGCTGGCTGTCGGCCAGAATCACCTCGGCGCTCTGCACGCAGGCGCTGTTGTGCGACCCGGCGACGTTTATCGAGCCACGGCACAGGGTGGCGCGCATGCCCAGTTCGCGCACGGCCTCGACCTCGATGTCGATGGCCTGCTCCAGCCCTTCGGGAAACAGATAATGATGGTCCGCAGTCGTGGTGCAACCCGAGAGCAGCAGCTCGGCCAGCGCCACCTTGCTGGCCAGGGCGAGCTGCGCGGGTGTCAGCCTTGACCAGACGGGATACAGCGCCGGCAGCCAGTCGAGCACCGGGGCGTTGACCGCAGGCCCCCAGGCGCGGGTCAGTGTCTGGTGGAAGTGATGGTGCGCATTGACCAGCCCTGGCAGGACCACATGTTCGCGGGCATCGAAGGTTTCATCGACCGGGCGAGCCGGTGTCTGCCCTGCGGCCAGCAGCTCGACGATGACGCCGTTTTCGATCACCAGTCCGCCGGGCGCCTGATGATCGTTGGCCGTAAAAAGCGCGAGGGGGTTGCTGATCCAGAGCCGATTCCTTTCTGCCATGCGTGCCTCCTAACCGCCCAGGTAGGCGTCGCGAACCCTGGGGTTGACCAGCAGTTCTTCGCCGCTGCCCTGCATGACGATGTGGCCGTTCTCCAGTACATAGCCGCGATCAGCCAGCTTGAGCGCCTGATTGGCGTTCTGCTCGACCAGAAAGATAGTCACGCCATCTGCGCGCAACTGCTCGATGATCTCGAAGATCTGCTGGATGATGATCGGCGCAAGCCCCAGCGAAGGCTCGTCAAGCAGCAGCAAACGGGGCTTGCTCATCAGGGCGCGGGCGATGGCCAGCATCTGCTGTTCGCCACCGGACATGGTGCCGCCGCGCTGCTGATAGCGCTCCTTCAGGCGCGGGAACAGCAACATGACCTTGTCCAGCTGTTCCTGGAAGTCTGCTTTGTCGGTAAAGAAGCCACCCATCGCGAGGTTTTCCTCCACGGTCAGGCGGGCAAAGATGCGACGTCCTTCGGGCACCACGGCGATGTCCTTGCGCATGATGTCGCAGGTCTGTTTTCCCACCAGCTCATCCCCCTCGAAGCGGATGCTGCCTTCGGAGGCTTGTGGCGAGCCGCAGAGGGTCATCAGCAGGGTGGATTTGCCGGCGCCATTGGCTCCGATCAGGGTGACGATTTCGCCTTTGCGGACCTCGACGTTGACCTGATGCAGTGCCTGGATCTTGCCGTAGCAGGTCGAGACGTTTTCAAAATACAGCATGCTTAGGGGATAGGAAATCCAACCGCATGAGCGCAAGTATGGCACACGTTTGGGGCGTCTCAGGCATGCACACAGGGGGCTGCTGGGTTGATTTCTCAAAGCCAGTTGCCCGAGATTTTTCGGTATGACCCGTTTTTGGCGGTGACAGGCGCAGCGCTGCCTCGCAACGTTGGCAAAACCACTGTTAACCGCTGTTGCCACCCTACCAACTGACGCGCTGATCGACCTCGAAGTCCGGGGCCGGCTGGGTCGCTTCATCCCAGTCTGGGGCTGGCTCCACGCCCTCTGCGGCTTGCGCGTCGCACTCGTCCCACAGTGGCGGCCCGCGTGCCGGGGTGATGTGCGGCGGCTCCGTCTCCACCCCGATGTGCTCCAGTATTTGGCGGATATCGGCACTGTGTGTGATGAAGGCGATGATGTGCATTTGCCCGCCGCAGATGGGGCACAGCAGCGGGAACACCTCGTAGATACGGGCCATCAGCACCGCCCACAAATAGTGCGCCGGGCGCTTGGGTGGCACCGGCTGGGCGGGCTCGGTCTGGGTTGGCAGTGGGCTTCTTACCCCAAGTGCGCCCTCGCCTGCAGCCGTGCTGGCTGGCTCGGCTTGCACCTGCGCCGGTTTCACCGCTGCATCACGCGCCAGCGCCGTGACGGCAGGCCTCAAGGGTGAGTTCGGTGCCAGCACGCCAAAGTAGCGGTGGCGGTGCGTGCGCGGCGGGGGCACCAGCTTGGCCC